>NZ_JBIVOW010000004.1:230110-318011 GCF_044754325.1 Streptomyces sp. NPDC093097 | reverse complement strand
GGGGGGGGGGGGGGGGGCGCGGGGGGGGGGGGGGCCGGGGGCCGCCCGGGGGGGGGGGCGGGGGGGGGGGGGGGGGGCCCCGCGCCGCCCCCCCGGCCGCGCCCCGCCGGGCGGTGCCGGTGGGGCCGAGCCGCCCCCGACGGTGGCGCTCAGCCCACCTCGCCGATCCGGCGGTCGCGGCCCGCGCCCATGCCCAGCAGCGCCAGGCCGGCGCAGACGGCGAGCAGCAGGACCAGCGGGACGGTCCAGCCGCCGGTGCTCTGGTGGACGGCGCCCAGGGCCAGCGGGCCGACCGCGGCGAGGAGGTAGCCGCCGGTCTGGGACATGCCGGAGAGCCGGGCGGCGGTGTGTGCGTCACCGGACCGCAGCACCATCATCGTCAGGGCCAGACCGAGCGCACCGCCCTGGCCGACGCCGAGGATCGCCGCCCACAGCCAGGCGCCGGCCACGGGCGCGATCAGCAGCCCGATGACACCGCAGGCCATCAGGACGGAGACCGCCACGCCCAGCAGCCGCTGGCGCCGCATCCGGCCCGCGAGCGTCGGGACCACGAACGAGCCGGCCATCTGCAGCAGCGTGCTGAAGGCGAAGACCAGCCCCGCCTCGCTCTTGCCCATGCCGTGGTCGGTGAAGATCGTCGGCATCCAGGCGATGACCACGTAGGCGATCAGCGACTGCGAGCCCATGAAGAGCGTCACCTGCCAGGCGAGCGGCGAGCGGGTCAGCTTGGGGCCGTCCCCGGTGGTGTGGACGGATGTCGCCGCGGCCTGGCCGTGGTGCGTGCCCCGGCGGGCCAGGACGGCCTGCGGGAGCCAGACCAGGGCGGCGACGGCGGCGAGGAGGGCCCAGGAGACGAGGGACCCCCGCCAGCTGCCGAGCGCGTTCTCCAGGGGGACCGCGGAGGCGGCCGAGACGGTCGCGCCCAGGATCATCGCGGTCGAGTAGAGCGCCGTCATGCCCGCCGCGCGATCGGGGAAGTCCCGCTTGATCAGGCCCGGCATCAGCACATTGAGCAGGGCTATCGACGCACCCACCACCGCGCCGCCGACGAACAGCGCGGCGACCGGCGGCGCGACCCGCAGCACGATGCCGCCGCACAGCGCGATCAGTGCCCCGCACAGCGCCGTCTCGGTGCCCCAACGGCGCGCCAGCCGCGGCGCGATCACCGAGCCCAGGCCCATGAAGACGAGCGGGATGGTGGTCACCAGGCTGCTGGTCGCGGCGGCCAGATGGAAGTGCTGCGCCATCTCGTTGAGCAGCGGCGAGACCCCGGCGAGGGCCGCGCGCATGTTCACCGCGGCGAGGACGATGCCGGCGAGGAGGAGGGCGGGGTGGGCCCGCAGCCGGCGCCGGGCCGCGGCCACCGGTGGGGCCGGGAGAAGGTCTTCCTCGGCGTCGATGAGGTCGACCGGGGCGGTCGAGTCGGTCCCTGACATGCGTGCGTACCTGGCCAATCGTGCCCCCCGTAGGGGGAAGGGGAGGGCGGACAAGGGGAGTTGAGGACAGGAGGGGAGACGGAGAGGGAGACAGGGGGAGGAGAAGGAGAAGGGGCCGCCGAGCGGTCAGTCGCCGGCGAGGAGGGCCTCCACGGCCCGTTTGGGCTTCTCCAGGAGGGCGCGGGTGGCGCGTTCGGCGGCGTCCGGGTCGCCGTGGGCGATCGCGTCCAGGACGGCGCGGTGGTCGCCGTGCACGATCTTCGGAATCGCCTGGTCGTCGAGTGCGGTGACCAGCGCCTCCCGTACGGAGCTGCTGAACCAGCCGTAGGTCGCCGTCAGCGCGGTGTTGTGCGCGGCCTCGACGACGGCCTTGTGGAAGGCGATGTCGTGGTCGGCGTAGAGCTCCAGGCTGCCGGAGCGCGGGTGGCCCTCAGTGCTCTCCAGCTCGATCTGGGCGTCCAGGGCGGCCCGCATCCGCGCCAGGTCGGCGGGTTCGTGGCGGAGCGCGGCCAGCCGGGCGGCCTCCGCCTCCAGGGCGATGCGCAGTTCCAGGACGTCGCGGATGCCGGCCCGTTGGACGCCGCGCATGACCTCGGCCGGGTCCGCGGTGGAGACGACGAAGGTGCCTTCGCCCTGGCGCGAGCGCAGCATCCCGGCGTGGACGAGGACGCGCACCGCCTCGCGGACGGTGTTGCGGCTGACCTGGAGCTGTTCGGCGAGGGCGTGCTCGGTGGGGATGCGGGTGCCGACCTGCCATTCACCGGCGGCCAGTTGGGAGCGGAGGGCCTCGACGACGGTGTCGACGAGGGACTGCCGTCCTGCTGCCTTGAGTGCCATTGCTCCGCTTCCGTACCGCGCCCGTTCCCGCGCCCGTGCGGCTGCGCGGTGTGCGGCGCACGGGTGCCAGTTGCCCAGTCATCCTACAACTGATCGTTGCAATGGCCAGCTAAATGGTCCGGGGAGGGGCGGGAACGGCGAGGCCCCCGGTGGGGAGCCCTGTGCGGGCGCCTCCACCGGGGGCGGTCCGGACCCGGGCCCCCTGGGAGCGGTACCCGGACCCTGCTTCCGGAGCCCGGCCGGAGCGGGCCCGGCGGTCACCGTTCACCGTGACCGGAGCCCGGCCCGGGCGGGCCAGGCGGTCACCACGACCGGATCCCGATCGGACTCGACCGGACCCCAACCGACCCCGACCGACCCCAACCGACCCCAACCGACCCCGACCGACCCCGACCGACCCCGACCAGGCCCGACCGGCCCCCGGCCACGCTCGACCGGACCCCGACCAGGCCCGACCTGCCCCGATCAGAGCCCGACGTCGCGCCCCTGGATGTCCGCCAGGGATTCCCGCCGGACCAGGAGCCGGGACCGGCCCGAGGCCACCGCGACGACCGGCGGCCGGCCGACGAGGTTGTAACCGGACGCCATGGACAGGTGGTACGCGCCGGCCACGGGGACCCCGAGCAGGTCACCGGGGCGGACGTCGCCGGGCAACTGGACGTCGGAGGCGAGGACGTCGCCCGCCTCGCAGTGCCGGCCCACGACGGTGACCGGTTCGGCCGCGGCGGCCGAGTGGCGCCCGACCAGCCGGGGCGCGTAGCGCACCCCGTACAGCGCGGGCCGCGGGTTGTCGCTCATCCCGCCGTCCACCGCGACGAAGGTGTGGGCACCGGTGCGCTTGACCGAGAGCACCCGGTAGAGGACGACGCCCGCGGGGCCGACGATGGCACGGCCCGGTTCCACGGCCAGCCGCGGCACCGGGAGGCCGGCCGCCGCGCAGCCGCCGGCCAGTTCGGCGCGGACCTTGGCGGCCAGGCAGGCGACGTCGAGCGCGGGCTCGCCCGGGCGGTACGCGACGCCGTGGCCGCCACCCAGGTCCAGCTCGGGGAGGATGACACCGTGCTGCTCATGGACGCGGGCCAGCAGGCCCACCAGCCGCCGCACGGCCGAGAGGTAGGGCTTGACGGCGGTGATCTGGGAGCCCAAGTGGCAGTGCAGGCCGACGAGTTCCAGCCGGGGCTGGCCCAGGACGCGGGTGATGGCGTGCTGCGCCGAACCGTCGGCGAGGGACAGCCCGAACTTCTGGTCGTCGGTGCCGGTGCGGATCTTGGCGTGGCCGCCGGCGGCGATCCCCGGGACGACCCGGATCAGCACCTTCTGCCGGCTGCCCACCGGGACCGCGGCGGCCAGCCGCGCGATCTCGGAGGTGCTGTCGATGACGATCCGGCCGACGCCGAGCCGTAACGCCGCCTGGAGGTCGGCCGGGCTCTTGGCGTTGCCGTGCAGCACGATGCGCTCCGGCGGGAAGCCGGTGGCGACGGCGAGTTCCAGTTCGCCGGCGGAGCAGACGTCCAGGCCCAGGCCCTCCTCCGCGACCCAGTGCGCCATGGCGCGGCACAGGAACGCCTTGGCCGCGTAGTAGACGTCGGTGTCGGGGAAGGCGTGCAGGTAGGCGCGGCAGCGGCGGCGCACCTCGTCCTCGTCCAGGACGTAGGCGGGGGTGCCGAACTGCTCGGCGAGTTCGGTCAGCGGGACGCCGCCGAGGGCGAGGTCGTCGTCGGCCAGCGGCCGGGTGGAGGCGGGCCAGATGTCGAGCGCGTCCGCCTCCGCGTCCGGGGAAGGGGACGGGCCGGGGCCCGTCGTGCGGAGTGCGGGCGGTGCCGGGGTGCGGGTGGTCCGGGGCAGGGTGGTGTGGCTCATGGTGGACGCCCCTTCCTCAGACGGCCCGTAGGCGACTGCTACGGGGAATACGGGGACCGGGGGCGAAGCGTGGTTCGCGCAGCACGTCAGTGGTGAGGCGCGGCTCGCGGGGAGTGTCGGGGGTCAGGCGCGGGTCGCGGGCGACGTCGGGGAAGGACCGGCCGCCGGGCGTGAGGCCAGGGGTGAGGCGGGGGCCGCGGGGGGCGCCCGGGGCGGTGCCCGGGTCGACGGTCACGGTGGTCACGCCGACCGGCTCGGCCAGTGCGCGCAGCGCGGGCTCGGCGAGCCGCACCCAGGGCTGGCCGCCGCCGAGCACCGCGGCCAGCCGCTGCGGTGAGGTGAAGCCGACGGCCGTGCGGCCGCCGAGCGGGGTGCGGAACAGGCGGGCGGTACAGCCCGCGGGTCCCGGCCGGACGGGGACGAAGAGAGGCCCGGCCGGGACACGATCAGCAGGCTCGGGGTCTTCCGTGTGGTGATGGTGGGACACGGCGTTGCTCCTCGACGGGACGGCGGCCCCGGACCGGTCGGACTGCGCGTGCGCCGGGGCTCGGCACTGACGCTATGCCCGCTGCGGGGGGCGTCCGGCCGCCCCATGACGCTTCGTTGACGGTTTGCGGACCGGACTTGACGCGATGCTGCCACCGCCGGCCGGAGAACGTCCGCCAAGCGTCGCGTTCCGGTCACGGAGCGGTGCCGACGGGGGTGCGGACCCGCCGTCCCGCCCGCCGGGCCCGGCCGCGCTGTCGGCCCACGGCCGGGGTCCGCCCTCTCCGGAGTGCCCGGATGCCGGGGAGAGACGAGCGCCGGGATTCAGGAGCCGGCCGTCCCGGCCTGCGGCAGGAGGCCGGAACCGTCTTCCGGCGGCCGGTTTCCGGCGGTCGGGGTCCCGCCCGTCAGCCATGCGTTCACCGTCTCGGCGAACTCCACCGCCGCCGGGCCGAGCGCCGCCCACTGCCGTACCGCCCATCCGGTCGTCAGCGGCGGCAGCGCCGGGATCGGCACCAGGCGCAGGCCGGGGTGGCCGGTGGTGGCCCGGTGGCCGGGGAGGCGGGGGACGACGGCGGGGCCGACGCCGAGTTCGGCCAGGAGCAGCGCGGTGTCCCAGTCGGCGACGCTGGTGGTGCTGGGTCCCGGCACCGGTTCCCCGGGGGCCGGGGCGCCGTCCCGGTGGCCGAGGTGCCCGTCGAGCCGCATACGGGAGGTGGAGTTCTCCGGCAGCCGGATGAGGCGGAGGCCGGCGAGTTCGTCCGGTTCGATGCGGTCGCGGTCGGCGAGCGGATCGTCGGCGCGCACCGCGAGCACCCACGGCAGGCCGATCACCGGGTGCTGCTCGATGCCCCGGACGGGCGGGCCGATGGTGATCCAGGCGAGTTCGAAGTGGCCGTCGGCGACCGCCTCGAAGCAGCGGCTGCTGGAACTCTCGGTGTGGAACTCCAAGTTGACGCGCGGATGCCGGTCCCGGAAGGCCACCACCGCATCGGACATGAAGTGCCGGACGGTGGTGGCGCCGGTGGTGACCCGGACCGTTCCGCCGTCGCCCCGCCGCATGTCGGCCAGCCGGCGCAGCGCCTGGTCCAGTGCGCCCAGCCCGTCGGTGGCGGCGCGGTGCAGGATGCGGCCCGCGGCGGTCGGCGCCACACCGCGCGGCCGGCGCTCCAACAGGCCGATGCCCGCCTCCCGTTCGAGGCGTTTGACGCGCTGGCTGACGGCGGACTGGGTGCAGCCGAGGTCGCGGGCGACGGCGCTGAGGCTGCCCGCCTCGCAGACGGCCACGAAGGCACGCAGATCGTCGAGGGTCACCCGGCCACGCTAGGCGTTGGCGTCAACCCAAGCCAGAGCTAAGGAGTTTGGAAGGAAACCCGAGGATTGACTTGGGGTTGGCGCCCCGGGACGATCGTCGCAGGGCCCAGGGCGGCAACCCGGAACCGTGGACGGCCGTACGGTTCCGGGTGCCGACCCGCCCGTACGGCCGTCCGACGGGGTCATGCTTTGGCCGGTTCCTCCGCCCGCGGCCGGGTCTCACCGTGCCCCGGCGCACCGCCGTCCCCGGTGGCGTCCGCGGACGACCGCGCGCCTGTGGGCGCGCCGGATGCCCGCCCGTCACCGGTGTCCGGTGTGCGCCGGACCACCGCGAGGACCAGCAGGCCGGTGGCCACCGCCACCAGTCCGGAGATCAGCGTGATCTCCCGCAGCCCGGAGAGGTAGCCGGCGGTGAGCGCGGCCCGGCCGCCCGTGGGGGCCCCGGCGTCGCTCAGCGCGGTGCCGAAGACGGTCCCCAGGACCGCGATGCCGAAGGCGAACCCCAGCTGCCGGAAGGTGTTCACCGCTCCGCTCGCCATCCCGGCCCGCTGCGGCGGGGCCGCGCCGAGCGCCGCCGACACCAGCACCGGCATCGCCGCCCCGACGCCGAGGCCGCTCACCGCCAGACCGGGCACCAGCGTGGGCCAGCCGGCCCCGGAGCCGAGCAGGGCGGCGTGCAGCAGCCCGCCCGCGCCGATCAGCAGCACGCCGACGCCGAGCGGGAGCTGGGGCGCCAGCCGCTGGAGGAAACGGCCGCCCAGCGCGCCGACCAGCAGGGACATCAGCGCCATCGGGGTCACCGCCAGGCCCGCCCCGATCGGGCTGAGGCCGAGCACGTTCTGCGCCCACAGCCCCACGAACGTCAGGTAGGGGAAGGCCGCCGCCTGCATCAGCAGCGCCGCCACCATGAGCACCGCGAACGACGGGCGGCGCAGCAGCTTCAGGTCCAGCAGCGGGCGGTCGGTCCGCTGCTCCGCCGCCACGAACACCAGCAGCGCCAGGGCGGCGACCGCCAGCGCGGCCAGCGTCCCGGTCTCCGTCCAGCCGTGCTCGCCGCCGCGGATCAGGCCGTACGTCAGCGCGCCGGCGCACAGTGTGAAGGAGGCGGCGCCCGGCCAGTCGATCCGTGCGCCCCGCTCGCCGTAGGACTCGTCCAGGTGCCGCCGGGTGAGCCAGACGGCGACGGCGGTCAGCGGCAGGTTGACCAGGAAGATCGCCCGCCAGTCGGTCCACTCGGTGAGCATCCCGCCCAGGACGGGACCGGCGGCGGCCGCCGCCCCGCTGGTGCCGCCCCAGACGCCGAACGCCACACCGCGGTCCCGGCCCTGGTAGGCGGTCATCAGCAGCGGGGTGTTGGTGGCGAACATCGCCGCCGCGCCGATGCCCTGCACGATCCGGGCCGCGACCAGCAGGTTCGCGTCGGGCGCCAGTCCGCAGGCCAGCGAGGCGACCGCGAAGAGCACCAGCCCGCCGACGTAGAGGCGGCGGCGCCCGAAGAGGTCGGCCGCCGAGCCCGCCACCATCAGCAGCGCGGCCAGCGCCAGCGCGTAGGCGTCCAGCACCCACTGCAGGGCGGTGAAGGAGGCGCCCAGTCCGTCGGCGATCCGGGGCAGCGCGGTGTTCACGATCGTCACATCGACGAGCAGCATGAAGTTGCCGAGGGTGATGGCCACCAGGGGCCACCACTTGCCGCGCCCCCCGGGGGCCCGGCCGTCGCCGCCCCCTCCGGGCCCGCTCCCGGGTGCGTTCCGCATGATCTTTCCTCCGTTGGGTCAGGCATGGAGAAGGCCGGGCGGGTGCCCGGCCGAGGCTCCACTCTCCGTCGGGCCCCGCCCGTTTCCCCAGCCACGGTTCGCCCGGCGGCGCAATTCGACACGGGTTAGCCTCCAACGGTGAAAACCGACGGATCCTCCGCCCGGACCGCCCCCTTCGACGCGCTCGACCGCCGGCTCATCCAGGCCCTCCAGATCGACGGCCGGGCCCCGTTCAGCCGGATCGCCGCGGTCCTGGGCGTCTCCGACCAGACGATCGCCCGGCGCTACACCCGGCACCGCGGCTCCGGCGGGCTCCGGGTGCTGGGGCTGGCCGAGCCGCGGGCGCTGGGCGAGGTGGAGTGGATGGTGCGGGTGCAGTGCGCGCCGGACGCCGCGCTGCCGATCGCCGAGGCGCTGGCCCGCCGCCCGGACACCTCCTGGGTCAGCCTGATGTCCGGCGGCACCGAGATCGCCGCGGTCTGCCGGGTGTCCGGCAGCGAGCACGGCGACGCGCTGCTGCTCCAGAAGCTGCCGCGCACCCCGAGCGTGGTCGGGGTGACCGCGCACTGCCTGCTGCACGTGTTCTACGGCGGACGGCAGAGCATGATCAGCAAGTCCGGCGTGCTGACCGAGGAGGAGGCCGCCCGGCTGAGCCCGCCCCCGCCCGGGGCGCCCTCCGGGCCGGTGGCGCTCGACGACGCCGACCGCCGGCTGTTCGAGGCGCTCGGCCGGGACGGCCGCGCCCCGCTCGGCGAACTGGCCGCGGCCACCGGCTGGTCGCCCACCACGGTCCGCCGCCGGTTGGAGTCCCTGCGCGCGGACGGCGTCCTGTACTACGACGTCGATTACGCTGCGGACCAGTACGGGTACGGAGTGATGGTCGCCCTGTGGCTGTCGGTCGCGCCCGCCGAACTCGCCGCCACCGGCGAGGCGTTGGCGGCGCACCCGGAGGTCGCGTTCGCCGGTGCCACCACGGGTCCGCACAACCTCTTCGCGTCCGTCCTGTGCCGGGACACCGGCGCGCTCTACACCTATCTGACGACCCGGGTCGCGGGCCTTCCGGGCGTGCGGACCATGGAGAGCGCGCCCCGCATCCGGCACATCAAGGGGCCGGGCCCCTACCTCGCCCCCCTCGCCACGAGGAGCCGCCGATGACGCCACCGCCGCCCCGCGCCCTGGCGGGCCGGGCGACGAGCCGGGTGTGGGACTGGGTGCGGTCGGCGCCCGGGACCCACATCTGGCTGCTGATCATCGGGATCACCAGCCTGGTGATCGCCTCGGCCTCCGAGGGCCTGGAGCAGTTCCTCCTCCACCGCACCAGCAGCAACATCCACGAGCTGAACGAACATCCGGTGCCGTCGCTGCTGATCAGCGGGTTCTGGATCGAGCAGCCGGGGTCGTTCCTGCTGTACGCGGTGATGTTCGAGCTGGTGCACGCCAACGTCGAGCGCTGGATGGGGAGTCGGCGCTGGCTGCTGACCGTGGGCGCGGCGCATATCGCGGCCACCCTGGCCAGTCAGGAGCTGGTGCTGCTGGCCATCGAGGGCCACCGGCTGCCGCGCTCGATGACCCACGTCGTGGACATCGGCGTCTCCTACGGGCTGGCCGCCGCGGCCGGGGTGCTGACGTACCGGCTGCCGTCGCCCTGGCGCTACGGCTATCTCGTCGGGGTGCTGGCCTTCTTCGGGGTGCCGCTGGTGACCGGGGCGACCTTCACCGACTTCGGGCACGCCATCGCGCTGACCATGGGCTTCGCGTGCCGGCCGCTGACCCCGGCGGCGCGCGTCCGGCCGCCGGACGCGGACGGGGGCGCCGCGGACGCAGCCGAGGGCGCGGGAGCGGGCTGCGGTGCGCGGACGCGGCCGCCGCCCGAGGGCCGTCAGGAGTAGAGCCGCTCAAGGACCACGGCGACGCCGTCGTCCTCGTTGGAGGCGGTGATCTCGTCGGCGACGGCCTTGAGTTCGTCGTGGGCGCCGGCCATCGCCACGCCGTGCGCGGCCCAGGCGAACATTGGGACGTCGTTGGGCATGTCGCCGAAGGCCACGGTCTCCTTGGCGGTGACGCCCAGGCGGCGGGCGGCCAGCGAGAGGCCGGTGGCCTTGGACAGGCCCAGCGGCAGCAGTTCGACGATCCCGGGCCCGGCGACCGTGACGCCGACCAGGTCGCCGGCGAGCTGCCGGGCGGCCCGGGCCAGCGCGTCGTCGTCCAGCGTCGGGTGCTGGACGTAGACCTTGTTGAGCGGGGCGGTCCACAGCTCGCCCGGGTCGTCGACCAGGACGTTGGGCAGCGGGCCCTCCTGGACCTGGTAGCCGGCGGTGACCAGCACCTCGCCGGCCAGGCCGTCCCGGCTCGCGGCCAGGTGGAGCGGGCCGACCTCGGCCTCGATCTTGGCCAGCGCGAGGCCGGCCAGCCGGCGGTCGAGGGTCACCGACGTCAGCAGCCGCTGCTCGCCGGCGTGGTAGACCTGCGCGCCCTGCCCGCACACCGCCAGGCCCCGGTAGTCCAGGGCGTCGAGGATGTGCCGGGTCCAGGGCACCGCCCGGCCGGTGACGACGATATGCGCCGCGCCCGCCGCGGTGGCCGCGGCGAGCGCTTCACGGGTGCGCTCGGAGACGGACTCGTCGTGACGCAGCAGCGTCCCGTCGAGGTCCGTCGCGATGAGCTTGAACGGCAGCGGCGACCCCGCCGGGGCTGAGGCGCTCACTTGGCGACGGGCTCCAGCACCTCGCGGCCGCCCAGGTAGGGGCGGAGCACCTCGGGGACGCGGACCGAACCGTCCGGCTGCTGGTGGTTCTCGAAGATCGCCACGATGGTCCGGGGGACGGCGCAGAGCGTGCCGTTGAGCGTCGCCAGCGGGCGGACCTTCGACTTGCCGTCGACGGTCTCCCGCATCCGGACCGAGAGGCGGCGGGCCTGGAACTCGTTGCAGTTGGACGCCGAGGTCAGCTCGCGGTACTTGCCCTGGGTCGGGATCCACGCCTCGCAGTCGAACTTGCGGGAGGCGGAGGCGCCCAGGTCGCCGGTGGCGACGTCGATCACCTGGAACGGCAGCTCAAGGCCCGTCAGCCACTGCTTCTCCCACTCCAGCAGCCGCTGGTGCTCGGCCTCGGCGTCCTCCGGGGCGACGTAGGAGAACATCTCCACCTTGTCGAACTGGTGGACCCGGAAGATGCCGCGGGTGTCCTTGCCGTAGGTGCCGGCCTCGCGGCGGAAGCACGGCGAGAACCCGGCGTAGCGCAGCGGCAGTTGCTCCGCGTCGACGATCTCGTCCATGTGGTACGCGGCGAGCGGGACCTCGGAGGTGCCGACGAGATAGAAGTCGTCGCGCTCCAGGTGGTAGACGTTCTCGGCGGCCTGGCCGAGGAAGCCGGTGCCCTCCATGGCGCGCGGGCGCACCAGGGCGGGGGTCAGCATCGGGGTGAAGCCGGCCGCGGTGGCCTGCGCGATGGCGGCGTTGACCAGCGCGAGCTCCAGCAGGGCGCCGATGCCGGTGAGGTAGTAGAAGCGCGAGCCGGAGACCTTGGCGCCGCGCTCGACGTCGATGGCGCCGAGCAGTTCGCCGATCTCCAGGTGGTCCTTGGGCGTGAAGCCCTCGGCGGCGAAGTCGCGGTGGGTGCCGTGCGTCTCCAGGACCGTGAAGTCCTCCTCGCCGCCCACGGGGACGTCGGGGTGGACGATGTTGCCCAGCTTCCGCAGCAGGGTCTGGGTCTCTTCCTTGGCCTCGTCCTGCGCGGCGTCGGCGGCCTTGACGGCGGCGGCCAGTTCGCCGGCCTTCTTCAGCAGCTCGGCCTTCTCGTCGGCGGCGGCCTTGGGGATGAGCTTGCCCAGCGCCTTCTGCTCGGCGCGCAGCTCATCGAAGCGGACGCCGGACGACCTGCGGCGCTCGTCGGCGGAGAGCAGCGCGTCGACGAGGTCGACGTCCTCTCCACGGGCGCGCTGGGAGGCGCGCACACGGTCGGGGTCCTCACGAAGCAGGCGAAGGTCAATCACCCCACCAGGCTACCGGGGTCGTGGGCGGCCCTCGACGCGATATTCGGCAAGGCGGCGATTTGCCCGTTTTGGGGTTATTTATTCCATGGCGGGGAATCGGGTTCCGGGGCGTTCGCGGGCGGCCGTCGTAACGCTTCGTGAGGTCATGCGGAATTCCCGGTTCGCGCCACGAAAAGGGCATTCACGGCAGGGATTCCCGTCGGACCGGCGGCCCGCCCCCGGGGTTGTACCCAGGTTTTCCCCCGGGTTGTCCACAGAGGGTGGGTGGCGAGGGATTTTTATCCACAGGCTGTGGGTGGGATCTGTGGAAGCCGGAATTGATCATTCTGCACCCGAAATGCTCGGCTATGGATTCCTCGACCACACCACGTTCACGCACTCTTTCGTGTGGGATTACCTCGCCCTAAAGGATTGAACCCGGGAATTGTGCTGACGCGGACGCCAGTGATCCACTCTGGGTGACTGTGGACGGATGTGGGATCACTAGGGGCATATGTCGACTGTGTCCGACTCTTATGTCGACTTACCCACAGGTCGAGAAGCGGGCCTGTGGATAACTTTGTGGACAACCCACAGGGGCGGCCTGGCGAAGCCTCCGGAACGGCGCCGCGGGCCCCATCCGGGGCGCGGATCACAGTCCGTAACCGGGCGGCGGCGGACCGGCTCAGCCGCGTCCGTCCAGGCAGCGCGCCAGCCAGTCCGACGCCTCGGTGAACGCCGCGTCGGTCATCTGCGGCCGGACGCCCGCGCTCACCTCGTCCGCCCGGGGGTACGAGCCGAGGAACCGCACCTCGCGGCAGACCCGCTTCAGGCCCATCAGCACCTCGCCCACCCGGCGGTCGGTGACATGCCCCTCGCAGTCCACCGAGAAGCAGTAGCGGCCGATGCCCTCACCGGTCGGCCGGGACTCGATCCGCATCATGCTGACCCCGCGGACCGCGTACTCCTGGAGCAGTTCCAGCAGCGCACCGGGGTGGTCCTCGGCCAGCCACAGCACCACCGAGGTCTTGTCCGCCCCGGTGGGCGCGGCGGGCCGGGCCGGGCGGCCGACCAAGACGAAGCGGGTGGCGGCGTTCTGCGCGTCGTGGATGTCGGTGACCAGCGGCGTCAGGCCGTATGTCGCGGCCGCGAACTCGCCGGCGAACGCACCGTCGTAGCGGCCCTCCTGCACCAGCCGCGCACCGTCGGCGTTGGAGGCCGCCGACTCCCAGACCGCATCGGGGAGTTGGGCCGCCAGCCACTTGCGGACCTGGGGCTGGGCGACCGGGTGGCCGGTCACCGTCTTCACGTCGGCCAGCGTCGTCCCCGGGCGCACCAGGAGCGCGAAGGTGATCGGCAGCAGCACCTCGCGGTAGATCATCAGCGGTTCGCCGGCGGCCAGTTCGTCGAGGGTGGTGGTCACCCCGCCCTCGACGGAGTTCTCGATCGGCACCAGCGCGGCGGCGGCGTCACCGGCCCGCACCGCGTCCAGCGCGGCCGGGACCGACACCATCGGCACCAGCTCCCGGGGCGCCGCCTCGGGGAGGGTGCGCAGTGCCGCCTCGGTGAAGGTGCCCGCGGGACCGAGATAGGTATAACGACTGGCCGACATGCCGTGGACTCCCTCACGTGCCTGCGGGAGCGCCCCGCCGTCTTCCGCCCTGCCCTTGTCACGATACCGAGCGCGCCGGGGGCGGGGGGACACGTCCCACGAAGCGGTCCCCGGCCCCCGGCCCCGCCGGTCGCCCGGTGGTCAGCCCTCCAGCAGCGGCTGGGCCACGTAGTCGCCGTCCGACGGCGCCGGCGGCACCGCGTACAGGCCGCTGGCCTCGTGCCGCAGGAACGGCGAGAGCGCGTCGCCGCGGTCCAGCTTCCGCTGGATCTGGGTGAAGGCGCGCAGCGGGTCGGCCTGCCAGCAGACGAAGAGCAGCCCGGCGTCCGGGGCGCCGTCGTCGCGGAACCCGTCGTGGAAGGAGAACGGGCGGCGCAGCAGCGCGGCGCCCTGGTTGGCCTCGGGGGCGGCGATCCGGGCGTGCGCGTTGGCGGGGATCACCGGGAGGCCGTCGGGGCCGTTGGCGTCCAGCCTCATCGGGGTGGTCTCGGTGCCGCCGGTCAGCGGGGCGCCGTTGTCCTTGCGCCGGCCTATGACCCGCTCCTGCTCGGTGCGGGGGTGCTGCTCCCAGTCGTCCAGCAGCATCCGGATCCGGCGCACCACCGCGTACGAGCCGCCGCGCATCCACTCCTGCCGGGTGTCCGCGCCGACGAAGATCCGCCGGTCGAAGTCCGCGTCGGACGGCTTGGGGTTGTTGGTGCCGTCGACCTGCCCCATGAGGTTGCGGGCGGTCATCGGGTGCGCGGTGGCGCCCGGGGTGCGGTTGAAGCCGTTCATCTGCCACCGCAGACGGGCGCCGTCCGCCGCCTCCTTCTGGAGCGCGCGCAGCGCGTGGAAGGCGACCAGCGCGTCGTCGGCGCCGATCTGGATCCACAGGTCGCCGTCGGAGCGCTTGGGGTCGAGGGCGTCGGCGGAGAAGTCCGGCAGCGGGTCGAGCTGGACCGGGCGGTGCCCGGCCAGGCCGGTCCGGTCGAAGAAGCTGTGGCCCAGGCCGAAGGTGACGGTCAGCGAGGACGGGCCGGCGTCCAGCGCCACCCCGGTGTCGGCGTCCGGGGCGCGCCCGGCCATGAGCGCTTGCGCCGTCCGCGTCCAGCGGCGCAGCAGCGCGGCGGCCTCCTTGCGGCCGGCGCCCGGCGCCAGGTCGAAGGCGACGAGATGGCCGCTGGCCTGGAGCGGAGTGGTGATGCCCGCCTGGTGCTTGGCGCCCGACGTGCGGAACGGGACCTCGGTCGCCCCGATCGCGGCCAGCGGCTGCGGGACGTCGCCCGGCACGGCCGCGGCCCCGAGGGCGCCGCCGGCCCCGCCGAGGACCAGCCCGGTCGCGCCGGCCGCGCCGACGGTCCCCAGGAGGCGGCGGCGGGACAGCTCCAGGGTGGTGCCGTCCGCGGCCGACGGCCCGCCGGGGGCGCGGGTGCCGTCGTCCTGCGTGGTGTCCGTCTGCTTGCTCATCAGTTGATTGTCACGTTCCTGGTCTCGGTCACCTGGTCGATGTCGGAGGTCCGGACGAGCAGCGAGAGCTGCCACCGCCCGGGGACCGGGAGTTGGACGCCGCCGGCGGTCCAGTGGCCGGTCCCGCTGTGCCGGAGCGCGACCGGCAGCGGCCCCAGCTTCTTGGCGTCGAGGGTGAAGGCGACCTTCACCTCGGGGACGTCCCGGACCTTCCCCGACGGGTCGGCGATCCGTACCCGCAGCTCGTTGCCGCCGCCGCTGCGCCCGGGGTCGAGGTCGATGCGGGCGGTGCCCTTGCCGCCGGCGCCGCCGGTGTCGAACGGGACGGTCAGCACCCGCGGTTGGTTGGCGTCGGGGGACTGCCCGGCCGACGCGGCCTTGACGGCCTCCTCGGTGCGGGCCGGTTCGGTGGTGGTCAGCGCGGTGGTCACGCCGAGCAGCACCACCGCGATGGTGGCCTCGGCCAGGACGGAGCGCCGCAGTCCGTGCCGCACCGGGTCGGCGTCCCGGACCCGCTTCTTCCGGGCGGTGGCCAACGCGGCCTGCTGGCGGGCCAGTTGGGCGGCCCGCACCGGGTCGGCACCGCCGTCCCCGTCCTCGGGAGCGGCCGGCACGGCGACGGGTTCGGGCGCCGGATCCGGGACCTCGGCCTCCGCGGGCTCCGCCGCCTCCCCGGCGTCGGCCAGCCGCCCCGTCCACCGCCGGGACACCCCGGCGACGGCCACCGTGGCCACGACCAGCCCCACCTTGACCAGCAGCAGCTGCCCGTAGGAGGTGTCCAGCAGCGCGCGCCAGGAGCCGACCTGCCGCCAGGACTGGTACGTGCCGGTGGCGACCAGCACCAGGACGGAGCCGAAGGCGATCCGGGAGAACCGGCGGACGGCGGTCCGCTCGACGGCCGGGCCCCAGTAGAGGGACACCAGCAGCGCCGCCAGCCCCCCGAGCCAGGCGGCGACCGCGAGCAGGTGCAGCACGTCGACGGGCATCGCCACGGCGGGCTGGAGCCCGGTCGAGGCGTGCTCGGCGATCGCCCAGGTGGTGGCCAGTCCGGCGGCGACCGCGGTCCCGCCCAGGCCCAGCCCCCAGACGAGGCGGGTGCGCCGCCTCGCGCTCTCGGTGCCCTCGGCGTCCGGCTCGTGGACCCGCGCGTACGCCCCGAAGAGCACCGCCACGAACAGCGCCGCCGCGCCGAGCAGCAGCAGCCGGGAGAGCAGCGCGGCGCCCGGCTTGGTCAGCAGCGCCTGCTGGAGGCCGTCGAGGTCGAGCACGTCGGCGAGCTTCCCGGACTCGGTGTACGGGGCGCGCAGCAGCAGCATCGCCACGGTGGCGCCGGTCAGCAGCGCCCAGCCGCGGACCACCAGCCGCTGCACCGACCGGATCCGGGCGGCGGCCGGCCGGCAGGCCAGCACGAACGCCGCGCCGCCGGCCAGCAGCACGAAACCGGCGTAGGCGAGATACCGCGCGACCTGGTAGAGCGCGCCCACCGGGCCGCCGCCGGCCTCCTGTTGGGGAACGGCGGCGGCGGTCTTGGACGGCGCCCCGACGGAGAAGGTGAAGGCGCCGGACACCGGGTGGCTGTCCGCCGAGATCGCCTGCCAGGCGACGGTGTACGTCCCCTTGGGGAGCCCCGGCGGCAGCCCCGCCCCGTATTTGACGACGCTGCCGCTGCACAGGTCGCGCAGCTTGCCGCGGTCCACCCGCCGGCCCTGCGGGTCCAGGACGCGCAGCGAGTCGTCACCCATCGCCACGCCCTCGGAGAAGGTGAGCGCGACCTGTTCGGGGGCGTGCGCCACCACCGATCCCGGCGCGGGGTCGCTGCCGGTCAGCGCGGCGTGCGCGCCGGCCGGTGCGATGCCCGCGATCAGCGCGCTGCACAGCACCGCCACGACGACCAGTAGGCGCCGTGCCCGGAAGCCGGTGAGGGCCATGGTGCGCGCTCCCCTTCCCGTTGGCATGAGATGTCCGTCTCCTTCACTGGGCCGTCGCCCGGCCCGCGGCGTTACGGCGACCGCGGGGGTGCGGCCGTCACTTCCCCGGTCGGTAGTCGGCGGGCTTCACCGGCACCTCGACCTTGACCGGGGAAGCGGTGGCGAAGTGCAGTTCGACGGTGACCTTCTGGCCCGCGGTGGGCTTGTGCGTCAGGCCCATGAACATCACGTGGTCGCCGCCGGAGCTGAGCTTGAGTTCCCCGTTGGCGGGCACCGGCAGGGAGTCGACCCGCTCCATCTTGTTGCCGTCGGTGGTGTGGAGGGTGATGTCCTTGGCCAGGTCGCTGGTGACCGAGGTCAGCTTGTCGGCGGCGGCGCCGTCGTTCTTGACCACGAAGTAGGCACCGGCCATCTGGTCGGTGACCGGCTGCGGCATGTACGCGCCGCTGACCGAGAGTTGGGGCTTGCCGTCCCCGCCGCCGCAGCCCGTGAGGGCCAGACCGGCGGTGAGGGCGAGCGCGGAGCCGATGGCTATCCGGCGGCTGAGGGGGGTGGTGCGGCTGTTCACGGGTTCTGTCCCTTGACGATCTTCGGAAGTGCGGTGGTGTAGTTGTCGGCGGTGGCCTCCTGCATGCCCATCCAGTGGACCTTGTCGTCCTTGGGGGAGCTGAGCAGGACCTGGGCGCCATGAGTGGAGACCACGTCGCCGTTCTTCTTCTTGACCGGCGCCTCGATGCCGATGTTCACGCTGCGGGCGGCCTGCTGGATCGTCTTGAACGGGCCGGTGAGCCCGACGAAGTCCTTGTTGATGCCGCCGAGCCACTTCTTGAGCTGGGGCGGGGTGTCGCGCTCCGGGTCGGAGGTCACGAAGACCACCCGCAGGTCGTTGCGCTCGGCCTGCGGCAGCTGCTTCACGGCCACCGCGATGTTGGCCATCGTCGTCGGGCAGACGTCCGGGCAGTTGGTGTAGCCGAAGTAGATCAGGGTCGGATGGCCCTTGGTCTTCTCCAGCAGGTCGTAGGGCTTGCCGTCGGAGTCGGTGAGGGTGAGGTCCGGCTTCTCCATCGGGTTGTCGAGGGTGACGATCGGCTGGGCCGCCGTCCCTCCGGAGACCTCGGCGACGGGCTTGCCGTCGCCGTCGCCGCTGCCGCAGGCGGTCAGGGTGAGGCCGAGGGCGGCGGCCGCCCCCAGGGCGGACATCAGCAGTTTTCTTCTACGCATGACGGATATTTCCCGTTGTTTCCGTGGCTCGGGGCCGGTTCGTGTCAAGGGTTCTCTCGTATCAGGGTGTTCGTGCCGAAGGGTGCCGGACCGGCGCGGGGGGTGCGCCGGTCCGGCCGCTTCCCGCGGCGGGGGCGGCTGTCAGGCGTTGCGGCGCCGGCCGGCGAGGACGCCGAAGGCGACGCCGACGAGGCCCACGACGATCCCGCCGACGGCCAGCACCCGCGCCGTGGTGTCGCTGGTGGGCGCCGCGGCGGCCGCCTTGGTGTCGTTCTTGCCGTCGGGGGCGCCCTGGGCGTCGGCCGCGGTGAGCTTGAGCACCGGCGCCGGGTTCTCCGGCTCCGGGCCGCCGTCCTTGGTCGGCTCGATCCAGCGCACGACCTCCTTGTCGGAGTACGTCTGGAGCGCCTTGAAGACGAGCTGGTCGGCGTCGCTGGGGAGTTGGCCGACGGAGAGCGGGAACTGCTGGAACTGGCCGGGCTCGATGCCCTTGCCGTCCGCGGTCCAGGTGATCTTCGAGGGCGCCTCGTTGATCTTCTCGCCCTCCATCTCGACGGGCTTGGCGAGCTTGGACTTGGTGACCTCCACCGTCCAGCCCGGCACCGGCTGCGGCATCACGGACGCCAGCGGGTGGTCGGTCGGCAGGGCGACCTCGACCTTCACGGTCGAGGCGTCGTCGCGCTCGTTGGGCACCTTGATGCCGACGGTGGCGAAGCCGCCCTTGGGGGCGGTGCCGGGCTGGACGGTGACGTGCGCGAACGCCGGACCGGCCAGCAGCAGCACGCTGCCGGCCGCGATCCCGCCGGCGACGGGGAGCCGGCGGGCCAGCCGCCGCGCCGAGGATGCCGAGGGCGCCGACGCGCCACCCGAAAACGCTGACATACCGGACTTCTTGGTCATGGTGAAACGCTCCACGAGGGACTCCTCGAAGGGAAGGGAAGGAGACGGAGAGGACGGGGCGAGGGCCGGCCGCCGTGCGCGCGCTGCCGCCGCGCGCATCCGCCGATCCCCGGTCGGTCCTCCGGGAGCGTGCTGCGCGTGACGTCAGGCCGCGAGGGCCAGGCGAGCGGCCACCGGCGGCCCGCGCCGTACGACGCTGTGCTGCAGCGCCGGATCCCGCGGAGCGGGTGCCTGTGCGTACCCCGAGCGGGCGCGCCGCCCCTGCTCCTGCGCCGTACCGAGGGCCGCGAGCAGCGCCCGGACCAGCGCCAGTGAGCGGCGCACCACGCCGACCAGGGCCCGCGCCGCGACCTCGTGCGCCGCCGGCGCGGACAGCCGCACCAGCCGCCACAGCGCGGCCTCGCCCCGCCGCAGCAGCCAGCCGAGGCCGAGCGCGGCGAGCAGATGCCCGAGCAGCATGGGGAACGACGGCGCCAGGCAGTGCGCCATCACGGGGAGGTCGGCACCGCTCATCGCATGCCCGCCGGCCTCGGCCAGCCCGGCGTTCCTGGCGAGCTCCAGCCCGCCGGGGCCGAGCAGTTGCCGCGCCGCGCCGCCGTCCAGAGGGACGCCGTCCAGCCCGCACGTCAGATGCCGGGCCAGCGCCACCGCCGCCTGGTCGGAGAGCGCCGACGTCCGCCCGGACGGCGCCGGCATCGGGTGCTGCCCCAGCGCGAACAGCGCGTGCAGCGCCAGTTGCCCGGCCGTCAGCCCGGCCGCGATCCCCGGCAGCGAGCGCTCCCGGCCGGCCAGCGGCGCCGCGACCGCGAACACCGCGACCGCGGCGAGCCCCAGCGTCCACAGCGGCACCGCGGCCAACGAAGCGGCCATGTGCCCGGCCGCGGACAGCGTCACACAGACCGCGGTGAACACCGCGGCCCGCAGCAGCCGCAGATCGGCGGCCGCGCGCGCTGTGGGGGCGGAGGGGGCATTCATGGCGGCGCCATCATCCCACTGCCCCGGTGTGCCGCCTACGGCAGGGTTTCTCCCGCATCCGGCGTGTCCGGTTCACGGGGGCGCCCGGCAGGGGCGTCCGGGGTCCCGAAGCGGGCGCGCGGTGGCGCGCACCCGGCACCCCGCCTACACCCGTGCGCTCACTTCCCGCATCCGCCGAATGAGCGGTATCACGTTCCCCAGAGGCTTACGGACCTTGCGGTCCGGCAATAGGTATCGGTATGTCGAGCCGTGGCCAGGAGGCAGGAGCGATGAGCATCTGGTGGTCCCTCCATCTGCGGCGAGAGGCCGCGAGTGTGCCGCTCGCCCGCCGTCTGCTGCTGGGCGCGATGGAGACCGCCGGCGTCGATCCGGACATCTGCTACGACCTCGCGGTCGCCCTCTCCGAAGCCTGCGCCAACGCCGTCGAGCACGGCGGCGACGCCACCGACGACTACCGCGTCACCGCCTACATCGACGGCGAGACCTGCCGCATCGAGGTCACCGACTCCGGCCCCGGCTTCCGCCGCACCGCCCCACCGCATACCGCCGCGGACCGCGCGCTGCCGGCGCCGGCCTCCGTTCCCACCCCCGTGCAGGCCCCCGGATACGCCGAGGACGGCCGGGGGCTCTTTTTGATCGAGGCGCTCACCGACCACGTCCAGTACCGCAACCGCACCGGCAGACACGGCGCCGTGGTCAGCTTCGACAAGATCCTCAAGTGGCGCGAGGGCGCGCCGCTGCCGCTGGCGTCGTAGCCGGTCAGCCGACCGACGAGCCGGCCAACCGGCCGTTTCGCGGCACCGGAGCGGGGAGCGCGCGAAAAGGCCGCGCCGCTCGACGCGGTGTGCGTGAGCGGCGCGGCCTCGAAGCCGGTCGTCCTTCGTCAGTGGTGGCGGCTGAAGACCAGCACGAGCGTGGTGACCACCACGGCCAGGAGGATGACCGCGAAGGTGATCTTCCAGGGGCTGTAGGGGCGGTCGCCGGACACCTCGCCGGTCTCGGCGTTGACCATCACCTGCCACTGCTTGCCGTTGTAGACGTACGAGGCGAACCACACCGGGAGCAGCAGGAGCTTGTACGTCACCGAGTCGTAGTTGGTGTCGACCGCGTGCACCCGCTGCCGGTCGCCGCCGATGTCCTTCCGGACGTCGGCACGGATGACCTCTGCCATCTTCTTCTGGGCGGTCTGGAAGCCCGCCTCCGGCTCGATCTCGTAGCGCAGGGTCCGGAAGCCCGCCAGGTACGCCTCCTGGTACGCCACCGCGTCCTTCAGCGGCCAGGGCTCCAGGGCCTTGATGTGCTCGGGCGGAATGTTCCCGACACCGGGGACGAGGACGTCGTCGAAGAACCGCTGGACCGAGCCGTTGACGTGGTACCAGCGGACCCTGGTCTCCTTGTCGTCGCCGGACCCGACGGTGTACTCCTCACCGCGCTCGCCCCTGTAGGAGGAGGCGGTCGCGGCGTCGTACGTCCAGTGCGGGACGTAGGTGCCGTGCAGGGTCTCGGCCGAGCTGACCTTCTTGAGGTTGTTCGGCGCGAACCAGCGGGACCGGGCCCAGGCGCGCAGGTTGTCGTGCACCTGCCGCTTGTCCACCCGGAACGGCACCAGGCCCTCGGGCACGATCCGGTCGGCGGCGGCCGAGGCGACCAGGGGCGTGGCGCAGAACTGGCAGTGGCCGGAGAGGGCGGTGGTCTCGTTGACCGCACCGCAGCCGGGGCACTTCAGGACCTGCCCACCGGGCGCCATCGGCTTGGCCGGCAGGTTCGCCAGCTCCTCCCAGGCGTGCTCCCGCACCTCGCGGTCGACGGGCGTGATGGGCTGCTCGAAGCGGCACTTGGGGCAGCGCAGGACGTTGGTGCCCGGGGCGTACTCGGTGGTGGAGCCGCAGCTCGGGCACGCATAGGACTGCGGGTGCTGCTCCTCGGGCTGCTGTTGCTGGGGCGGCACCGGCGGCTGCTGCTGTTGCGGGTACGGCTGCGGCTGCTGGGGCGGCTGCTGCTGGTAGGGCTGCGGCGGCGCCTGCTGGGGGTAGGGCTGGGGCTGCTGCTGTTGCGGGTAGGGCTGCTGCTGCGGGTACGGCTGCTGTGGCGCCTGCTGCGGGTAGGGCTGCTGCGGCTGCTGCTGGTACGGCGGTTGGGGTTGGTAGGGCTGCTGCGGCTGGTACGGCTGGTAGCTCATCGGGTCACGCCTCCTGGCGGTGGGTTACGCCTGCGGCGGCAGCGGCGGCGGCGTGGCACGGAAGTGCTGAGCGAGCTCCGGCACGTTCTCCACCGGCTGCCATGCCGCCATGCCCTCGCGCCAGGCGAGCATGCCGGGCCGTACCGCTCCCGAGCCGATGTGCCCGGTGAACGTCGCGTGGTCGTAGGGGCCCTGCTGCTGGCCGTCCACGGCCACGAACCACTGGTACTGCTGCTGACCGGGCAGCGGCGGCGGAACGGCCGCGCCGCCGCCGGCCGGCGCGAACGGCTGCTGCGGCTGCTGGTTCTGCTGGGGCGCGAACGCCTGAGCCAGCTGCTGCCCGGCGGCCATGCCGAGCCCCAGGCCCACGCCCTCCCCCGCGCCGCCGGGGTTGTTCGCCGCGTCCCGGACCGCGTCCGCCGCCTGGAGGCGCGCGTAGTTGTCGACGTTCCCGATGATGCCCATGCGGCTGCGGGCGTCGATGGCCTGCTCGACCTCGGGCGGCAGCGAGATGTTCTCGATGATGAACTTCGGGATCGCCAGGCCGTGCGAGGTGGCCAGTTCGTCGGTGAGTGCCTTGGCCAGCCGGTCGCCGAGCTCGGCCTGGCGCGCGGCGAGGTCGAGCATGGGGATGCCCGAGGTGGCCAGCAGCGAGCCGAGCCGCCCCACGATCAGCTGCCGCAGGTACTCCTCGACCTCTTCGGTGCGGAACTGCGGGTCGGTACCGGCGAGTTCGGTGATCAGCCTGGCCGGGTCGGAGACCCGGGCCGCGTAGCCGCCGAACGCCCGCAGCCGCACCATGCCGAACTCGGGGTCCCGGACCGTGACCGGGTTCTGCGTGCCCCACTTCAGGTCGGTGAACTGACGGGTGGTGACGAAGTAGACCTCTGCCTTGAACGGCGAGTGGAAGCCGTACTTCCAGCCCTGGAGGGTCGCCAGGATCGGCAGGTTGCCCGTCTGGAGCTCGTACATGCCCGGCGCGAACACGTCCGCGATCCGGCCCTGGTTGACGAAGACGGCGGCCTGCGACTCGCGCACGATGAGCTTGGCGCCCATCTTGATCTCGTTCTCGTAGCGCGGGAAGCGCCAGACGATCGTGTCCCGACTGTCGTCGGTCCACTCGATGATGTCGATGAATTCGCCGCGTACGCGGTCCATGAAGCCCACGACAGGTCCCCCCAGTTCGCTCCGGTTGCCGGCCGGGCCCGTGCCGGCGGCGACGGAGTTCGTCCGCTCAGATGTCTCGCTCATAGTAGAAGCCGGGCCGGGGGCTGTGGGGCGGCGGCTCCCGTTGTTCCCCCGCGCCCGTCCACCGCCGCCCGCCCCGATGGTCCTTGTTGCGGCGCGGGCGCATCGGATACGTTCCCGTATCGGTTGTTACGGACATGGACGCGACAAGGCTCGCCGGCCAGGGGCGCCGGCGGCCGCCGCGGAACCGTAGAGGAGCTCCACCATGAGCGAGCACGGCGAGCGAATCATCAGAAGGCACGCGCCTCGCGTGTGCGAGGGCGGGCGAAGCGGGCTCTCGGCATGAGTGAGGACGCCGACGTCATCGTCGTGGGGGCCGGACTGGCCGGACTGGTCGCCACCTACGAACTCACCCGCGCGGGACGCCGGGTGCTCGTCGTCGACCAGGAGAGCGGGGCCAACCTCGGCGGCCAGGCGTTCTGGTCGCTGGGCGGGCTGTTCCTGGTGGACAGCCCCGAGCAGCGGCGGGCCGGCATCAAGGACTCGCCCGAACTGGCGCTGTCCGACTGGCTGGACTCGGCCGGCTTCGACCGGGACCGCGAGGACCACTGGCCGCGGCAGTGGGCGCAGGCGTACGTGGACTTCGCCGCGGGCGAGAAGCGCCGCTATCTGCACGACCTCGGGCTGCGGCTGACCCCGACCGTCGGCTGGGCCGAGCGCGGCGCCGGTCTGGCCACGGGGCACGGCAACTCCGTCCCCCGCTTCCACCTCACCTGGGGCACCGGCCCTGAGGTCGTCCGGGTCTTCGCCGAACCGGTGCGGGCCGCGGCCGAGCGCGGGCTGGTGGTCTTCCGGCACCGGCACCGGGTCGACGAGCTGATCGTGGAGGACGGGGCGGCGGTCGGGGTGCGCGGCACCACGCTGGCGCCGTCGGACCTCCCGCGAGGGGGGGCCTCTTCGAACGAGGCGGCCGGCGAGTTCGCGTTCCGGGCGCAGGCGGTGGTGGTGACCTCCGGCGGCATCGGCGGCAACCACGAACTGGTCCGCAAGAACTGGCCGGTGGACCGGCTCGGCCCGGCCCCCAAGTCGATGATCACCGGTGTCCCCGCCTATGTGGACGGGCGGATGCTGGAGATCACCGAGCGGGCCGGCGGCTCGCTGGTCAACCGCGACCGGATGTGGCACTACACCGAGGGCATCAAGAACTGGGACCCGATCTGGCCCGGCCACGCGATCCGGATCATCCCCGGTCCGTCGTCGCTCTGGCTGGACGCCACCGGCCGGCGGCTGCCCGCGCCGCTCTTCCCCGGCCACGACACCCTGGCCACCCTGCGCCACATCGTGCACACCGGCCACGACCACACCTGGTTCGTCCTGACCCGCTCCATCGTGGAGAAGGAGTTCGCGCTCTCCGGCTCCGAGCAGAACCCGGACATCACCGGGAAGGACCTCAAACTCGCGCTGTCACGGGTGAAGAAGGGCGCGCCCGGCCCGGTCCAGGCGTTCCTGGACCGCGGGGAGGACTTCGTCGTCCGGCGCACCCTGCGCGAACTGGTCGCCGGGATGAACGCCCTGGAGCCGTCGACTCCCCTTGATTACGCGGCGGTCGAGCGGGAAGTGGTGGCCCGGGACCGGGCGGTGGCCCACCCCTACTCCAAGGACCTCCAGCTGATGGCGGTGCACAACGCCCGCGCGTACTGGCCGGACCGGCTGGCCAGGGTCGCCAAGCCGCACCGGCTGCTGGACCCGGCGCACGGTCCGCTGATCGCGGTCCGGCTGCATCTGCTGACCCGTAAGACGCTGGGCGGGCTGGAGACCACCCTGGACTCGCAGGTGGTCCGGCCGGACGGCACCCCCTTCGACGGGCTGTACGCGGCCGGCGAGGTCGCCGGGTTCGGCGGCGGCGGGGTGCACGGCTACAACGCGCTGGAGGGCACCTTCCTCGGCGGCTGCATCTTCTCCGGCCGGGCGGCGGGCCGGGCGCTGGCCCGGAGCCTGGTGTGAGCGGGCCCGCGCCGGGCGCCGGGGGAGCGGACCGGGTGGGCGGTGGGCGCACCGCGCTGGTGACCGGGGCCTCCTCCGGCATCGGCGCCGCGGTGGCCGCGGTGCTGGTCGCCCGCGGCCACCGCGTCCTGGGGACCAGCCGCGATCCGGCGGCGGTCGCGGCGCCGCTGCCCGGCGTCGACTACCTCCCGCTCGACCTCGCCGACGAGGCGTCCATCGCGGCCTGCGCGCAGGCCGCGGGCCCGGTCGACGTGCTGGTCAACAACGCCGGCGAGAGCCAGAACGGCCCCTTCGAAGAGCTCCCCATGGCCGCCGTCCGCCGCCTGTTCCAGCTCAACGTCTTCGGCGCCGTCCACCTCACCCAGCTCCTGCTGCCCGGGATGCGCGAGCGCGGCCACGGCCGGGTGGTGATGATCGGCTCCATGCTGGCCAGCTTCCCGCTCGCCTACCGCTCCTCCTACGTCGCCTCGAAGGCCGCGCTCAAGGGCTTCACGGACGCCGCCCGGCGTGAACTCGCCCCCTACGGTGTGGCGTTGACCACCGTCGAGCCGGGGTCCATCGCCACCGGCATCAGCGCCCGGCGCACCCACTACCTCGCCGACGGCTCCCCGTTCGCGGACGGGTACCGCACGATGCTGGCCGCCCTCGACGCCAACGAGGCGCGCGGCACCGCCCCGGAGAAGGTCGCCGCCACCGTCCTCAAGGCGATCGAGGCGCCGCGCCCCCGGCCGCACTACGCGGTCGGCAGCAACGCCCCCGCGGTCTTCCTGCTGCGGCGGCTGCTGCCCGATGCGGCGGTGGAGCGGATGGTGGCCCGGAAGCACGGGCTGCGCTGAGTCCGATGCGCCGGCCCCTGGCGGACCGCGCCCGGGCAGGCGTGTCCGAAGACGGACAAGTCCTGGGAGAATGAGGGGAATCGGCCCCGCGTGAAGAGGCGGCCTGCGCGGTCTCGCGGGAGGAGGACCTCCCCCGCGGCGTCCCCTGTCCCAGCGAGACCGGCGCGACACACAGGCTAACGCGAGATTGCTCGCGTTAGCCTGTCCCGGACATTACGTGGCCGGAACGTGCACCGCAATCCGGACCACGACCCCCGCAACGGAGCCGCCGTGACGACCGCGCATCAGCCCCCGGGCAGCACCCGCCCCGGAGGGCGTACGGCCCGCACCCGCCAGGCCGTACTGGCCGCCGTCTCCGAGGAGTTGGCGGAGGGCGGCCTCGCCCGCCTCACCATGGAACGGGTGGCCCAGCGCTCCGGCGTCCACCTCGCGACGCTCTACCGCCGCTGGCGCAGCGTGGAGAAGCTGGTCTGCGAGCTGCTGAGCGAGCTGAGCCACGAGGTGCCGCTGCCGGACACCGGCAGCCTGGCGGGCGATCTGCGGGCGCACGCCGGTGCGATCGGGCGGTTCTACATGGAGGCCCGCAACCGCGGCCTGGTCGAGGCGGTGCTCGCCGCCGCGGCCCGCGACCCCCACGTGGCCACCGCGCTGCGGGACTTCTTCGACGAGCGGCTGACGCTGGCCGGAGCGATGGTGCGGCGCGCCGTCGAGCGCGGCGAACTGCCCGCGGACACCGACCCCAAGGCGGTGGTGGCGGCACTCGGCGCGCCCTTCGCCTACCGGATCCTGATCGTCCGCGGCCCGGTGGACCCCGCCCTCGCCGAGTCCACCGCCACCGCCGTCTGGGCCGCGGCCCGCGCGGGCGCGTACGCCACCGGGGACGGCGGCGCGGGCGGCGCCGGCGAAGCGCCATCGGACGGGGCAGCGCCGGCGACCTGAACGCCGGCGGGAAAGACGACGGCGCGCCGGGGCGGGCGGACCGAGCCGCCCGCCCGGGCGCGCCGTGCGCGCGCGGGGGGCCTACTTGCCGAGCAGGTCCGCCATCCACGCCTCGACCTCGTCGGATCGGCGCGGCAGCGCCACCGACAGGTTGCGGTTGCCGTCCTCCGTCACCAGGATGTCGTCCTCGATCCGGACGCCGATGCCGCGGTACTCCTCGGGCACCGTCACGTCGTCCGCCTGGAAGTACAGGCCGGGCTCGACGGTCAGCACCATGCCGGGCTCCAGCGTGCCGTCGACGTAGGACTCGGTGCGGGCCGCGGCGCAGTCGTGGACGTCCAGGCCGAGCATGTGGCCGGTGCCGTGCAGGGTCCAGCGGCGCTGCAGGCCCAGCTCCAGGACCCGCTCCGCCGGGCCCTCCACCAGGCCCCACTCCACCAGCTTCTCGGCGAGCACCTGCTGGGACGCGTCGTGGAAGTCGCGGAAGGAGGCACCCGGCTTCACCGCCGCGATACCGGCCTCCTGGGCCTCGTAGACCGCGTCGTAGATCTTGCGCTGGAGGTCGGTGTAGCGGCCGTTGATCGGCAGGGTGCGGGTGATGTCCGCGGTGTAGAGGGAGGTGGTCTCCACGCCCGCGTCCAGCAGCAGCAGGTCGCCGGAGCGGACCGCGCCGTCGTTGCGGACCCAGTGCAGGGTGGTGGCGTGCGGCCCGGCGGCGCAGATGGAGCCGTAGCCGACGTCGTTGCCCTCGACCCGGGCGCGCAGGAAGAACGTGCCCTCGATGTAGCGCTCGCTGGTCGCCTCGGCCTTGTCCAGGACCTTGACCACGTCGGCGAAGCCGCGCGCGGTGGAGTCGACGGCCTTCTGGAGCTCGCCGATCTCGAACGCGTCCTTCACCAGCCGGGCCTCGGAGAGGTACACCCGCAGCTCTTCGTCCCGCTCCGCGGTGACCTTGTCGTGCAGCGCCTGCTCGATCGGGGCGTCGTGGCCGCGGACGACCCGGACCGGGCCGGTGGCCTCCTTGAGCAGCTCGGGCAGCTCGCGGACGTCCTTGCAGGCGATGCCGAGCAGCGCGGCGGACTCGTCGAGGCTGTTGCGGCGGCCGACCCACAGCTCGCCCATCCCGTCCAGCCAGAACTCGCCGTTCTCGCGGTTGGAACGCGGCAGGCGGTAGAGCGTCTCCACATGGCCCTCGGCGCCGCCCGTGCGCGGCTCCAGGACGAGCACGCTGCCGTCGGTCTGGTCACCGGTGAGGTGGACGTACTCGGTCGCGGCCCGGAAGGCGTACTCGGTGTCGTTGGAGCGGGTCTTCAGCAGGCCCGCGGGGATCACCAGACGCTCACCGGGGAAGCGCGCGGAGAGCGCGGCGCGGCGGCGGGCGGCGTACGACGCCTGCGCGATCGGCTCCAGATCGCGCAGCTCGGTGTCGGCCCAGCCGCTCTTCATGTTCTCGGCGAGCTCGTCCGAAACGCTCGGGTACAGGCCGTTCTTGCGCTGCTTGATCGGCTGCTCTTCCTCGTCCGGGGTCTCCGGAGTGAGCTCGTCGGTCACCATGCCTCCTTTTAAGGCGTTTAAGACTGAACCGGATTCCATCGTATGTGTGAGGGGAAATCGGTCCAGAGGCCGGAAGCTGTGACCTGTGCGGCACCGCGGTCCCGGAGGGCCGGGCACCGCTGTGACCTGCGGCGCCTGCGCTCACTCCGCGAAGTACGCCGCAAGCAGAACCACGTCCTCCCGCGAGGAGGGGTCGTCGAGGCCCTGCGGCAGCAGGGCCTCGACGATGTGGTCGACCACGGCCTCCGGGTCGTGCCGGCTCGCCCGGGGGACGCCGGCGGCCGCGGAGTGCAGGTGGGCGAAGGCCCGGTCCATCGGCTCCCCGGTGCGGTGCAGCAGCCCGTCGCTGTAGAGCAGCACGGTCTCGCCGCGGGCCGGTTCGATCTCCACGCTGGGCGCCTCCCAGCAGGCCAGCATGCCCAGCGGCGCGGAGAGCGAGGTCTCCACGAACTCCGCCCGGTGATCACCGAGGACCAGCGGCGGGCAGTGACCGGCCCCGGCCAGCAGCATCTTGCGCGGCGCCGGGCCGTCGATCCCCGCCGGCAGCGCGGCCGCTCCGGGGGGCGGCTCGGTGAAGGCGAACAGCGCGGTGGCGCTGCGCGCCGGCTCGGTCAGCCGCATCAGCAGTTCGAGGTCGGAGAGGACCGCGACCGGATCCTCGCCCTCCATCACCGCATAGGCCCGCAGCGAGGCCCGCAGCCGTCCCATGGCGGCCACCGCGCTCGGCCCGGACCCGGTGACCGAGCCCACGGCCAGACCCAGCGCGCCGTCCGGCAGCGGCAGCGCGTCGTACCAGTCGCCGCCGCCGCGCGGCCCGGTGGCGTGCCGCACCGCGAGCCGGACGCCGGGGATCCGCGGCAGCCGGCTGGGCAGCAGCTCCGCGCGCAGCGTCCGGGCGGCCTGCCGGCTGCGGTGGAGTTCCAGGAGCCGGGCGAGGTGCTCGGCGGCGTGCGCGCGGTAGAGGCCGACGAGATGGCGCCGGCGGTCGCCGGGCTCGGCGGGTTCGTCGTAGAGCCAGACCGCGGCGCCGAGCCGGCCGACGGGGTCGGCGGTGAGCGGTACGGCGTAGCTGGCGGCGTAGCCGAGGCGGGCGGCGACCTCGCGCAGCCGGGGATCGAGGTCCTTCTCCCCGGGGATGTCCGGTTCGGCGATCTCGGTCCGGGCCGCGGTCCCGGCGTCGTCGCCCGCGCCGGGCTCGGGGAGCCCGTCCAGCATCCGCGCGAACGACAGGGCGCGGCGCGGCACGGTCTCGAGGTGGCCGATCTCGGCGTGGTCCAGGCCCAGACCGACGGTGGTCTGCGGGCCGAGCCCGTCCTGCGGCGTCAGGACGGCCAGTCCGCGGCGGGCGCCGACGAGGAAGGCGCCGGCCCGCAGGAGTTCGCGCAGCGCGTCCTCCAACGTGCGGGTGCGGGCGAGCCGTTCGGTGAGGTCGTGGAGGGTGCTGAGGTCCGAGATCCAACCGGCCAACCGGTCCTGGACGGCGGCGATCCGGTCCGCGGAGGAGGGGGCGGCGCAGGCGTCCGGTGCGGCGGGGTGGCAGTCGTCCTGAGGAGCGTCGGCGCCGGACGGGCCGTCAGCGGAGGTGCCGGAGGAAGGGCCGGCAGAGGCGGGCGGCACACAAGGATCGGCAGTGTGCGCGGGAGCGGGGAGAGCTGGTTCGATTCCAGCCACTTTTGGGACGTGCGGGGCGCTCATGGCCGGCGACCCACGTCGCGCCCGGAAAATCCCCAGGTCAGGCCGCGATGTGGCAGGGAGTGCGGCGTTTTGTTGAGTGGTGTTGTGCGGATCTGCTGTCCGCTCAATTTCCTCAATAGCATCGCAAACCCCCATGTCATGCTGCTCCGCTATCAATGCCTCCACATGTACACGCACCGGCAATGTGATGTCCAGCACTGTCCCTTTGGGGTTTGTGGTGTCAACGAGGTCTGTAGATTGGCCAGAAAACAGCCCCCCGAGCGTCAATTTGCGGTCTGCTGGCGGCGATCAGCAGCGCGTCATCTCCACCGTGGCGGGTACGTACTCGGATAGGTGCGGGGGGAGTTGGGGCCGCACCGGAACTCTCCGGCGGGCACCGGCGTCCTATACGGCGACCACCGCGACGCACTCCCCAGTGGCGGGACGGCACACCGGAAGCGCAAGCGCCCTTCGCGCGCCACCCTCCGCCACGTTCCACGCCCGGTGTACGGCGTGATGCGCTGCCTCGTACACGCGGTGACCAGAGCGCCATGTGTGGTGATCGAGCGCGAACGGCCTTCGGGCCGCACAATCAGGCCGGACGGCCGAACCGCATGACCGGGCCGAAGCACCGCGTTGTACCGACCCGGACCAGCACAACGGCAGTTGCGATACGGCATGCACCAACGGTGTTCAGCTCACCGGCATGCCGTGCGAAGGACCAACCCTCGGCGTAACGGAAAGGAACGAGCGCTCATGCGCGAGATCCTCGGAAGGCGACGCAAGCCCCTGTTCCGGCGCGGCGGGAGGTCGGCGCTGCTCGGTGCGGCGCTCCACTGCGCCACCGAGTGGCAGTGGCCCGTCCTCCCGGGCGTGGGACTGCGGCCCGCCGGCCGGCAGCCGGCCGGCGGTCGGCTCGGTCTCGGCGAGCGGGCCCCCCGCCGCTGCAATTGCCCCGACCCCGACTGCGTGGTGCCGGGCGCGCATCCCTTCGATCCCGGGCTGCTGGCGGCCACCACCGACGCGAGGATGGTGCGCTGGTGGTGGACCAACCGCCCGGACGCGCCGATCGTCCTGGCGACCGGCGGGCGGGCCCCGTGCGCGGTGAGCCTGCCGGCGGTCGCCGGGGCCCGCGCGCTGGCCGCGCTGGACCACTTCGGCGTCCGCACCGGCCCCGTGCTGGCCACCCCCACCCGCTGGTCGCTGCTCGTATCGCCGTACGGGCTACCGGAGTTGGGCGAGCTGCTGAACTCCCGGGACTGGGTGCCCAGCTCGCTGCGGTTCCACGGCGACGGCGGCTATGTCGTGCTGCCGCCGTCCCCGACCGGCGCCGGCAAGGTCCGCTGGGAGCGCCCGCCGGCCTCCCCCAAGCTCTCAACTTCGTTCAAGCAGGGGGGACCCCCGTCCCGGGCCGTGCCCTGGCTGCCGGATGTCGCGACGATCGTCGACGCGCTGGTCACGGCGAGCACCAGCACCCCCGACGGCGGCAGCCGGCTCGCGTACTGAGCCCGCCGCCCCGAGTACGACCACGGGTGGCCGGAAAACGCGCCTCTCCGGTTCCCCCGCGAGGGCGCGAGCGGTCCCGATGACCACGCGATGGCGGGCACCGGCACTCCGTGCCACCCCGATGGGGCGACGGTCGACGGGCCGACGGTCGACGGGCCCTCAGGCAGGTTCGGCCCCTCCCCCTCTTGCGGGACGCCGCGGAGCCCCCGGGCGCACCCGCGGCCCGCGCACCGGCCTGGTGCCGCCCTTCCCCCTGCGGCTCCGAACGCGCGGCCCGACGAGGAATCACCACCCCACCCCCCACCCCCCGCCCGCACCGCGGACGGCCGCGTCTCGGCGCCCGCCCCGTTCCGGAATTCCACAGGTGAGCCGCTGCGGGCGGTATTGACGCCGCCGCGAGTGGACGGCCGGCGTGTCCGGGGCGGACCGCACGGCCCCGGCGGACGGGCGCCGGGCGCGCAGGGGACCCCGATGGCCCTATGGCCCGACGGCTGACGCCCGACGGCCGGACGTCGGGCAGTGCGCGGGACGCGGCCGCCACAGGGGCAAGGGGAGTTCTCCGGCACGGGGAGGGGGTGGCCCTGCGCCCGCACAGGGGCCAACTGGGCGCCGTGCGGCGGGAGTTCGGAGGGTGCTGCGGGCCGCCTGCGAAAGGGCGGCGGTCCGGGGCCGGGCGAAGCGCGGCCGGACATGGAAGCGCCCGGTCGCTGGCGACGGGGGATGCACCAGCGACCGGGCTTTTAGAACCGTAACAAGAGATCGGCGGTTCGCAAATTCGATCGTGGAATTCCGGACGCGGATTTACCGGTGGGGCCGGGGAGTCAGCGGTCCGCTGTGACGGGCGTCACGCCCACGATGTCCGCCGCCCGGGCGGTCAGCTCAGGGTCACCTGGCGGTTGGTGAGCCCACCGCGGGCCCGGCGCTCCTCGGCGGTCAGCGGGGTGTCCGTGGCGAGCGCCTTGGCCAGCCGCTCCTGGAAGGCGGCGGCCGGGCCGGCGACCTCCTCGGCGCCCATCGAGGACGGCAGGTCCCACACCGGGACGACCAGGCCGTGCGCCCGGAACGAGCCGACCAGCCGGGTGCCCTCGCCCAGCGCGGAGGTGCCGGCGGCGTGCAGCCGGGCGAGCGCGTCGAGCAGCTGCTCCTCGGGGTGCCGGGTGACCCAGCGCAGGTGGTTCTTCTCCGGGGCCTGGCACCAGTACGCCCCCTCCAGGCCCGGGATCCGGGCGGTCGGGATGGCCGCGGCGTTGGCCCGCTCCAGGGAGGCGGCGACCTCGGCGCCGGCGTTCTCGGCGTCCTCCACCCAGAACTCGAAGCCGGTGTGGACGGTCGGCTCAAAAGGAGCGTCCGGGTCCAGCAGGTCCTGAAGCCGCGGCCCGTCGGCGGGGGCCCGCCCGGCGGCGACCGGGTGGCCGGGCTCGGTGGTCAGCGCCCGCTTCAGGGTGTCGGCGAGGTCCCGGCTGATGTCGCCGGACGCGGTGTCGTTCTGGAGGCCGAGCAGCACCGCGCCGTCGTCCCGGCGCAGCGCCGGCCAGGCCATCGGCAGCACGGTGGCCAGCGTCACCGAGGGCACGCCCTCGGGCAGCCCGCCCTTGAGCGTCAACGGGGCGGTGGCGGCGGGCACCAGCTCGCGCAGCGCCACCCAGTCGCACTCGCCGGGCAGCCCCTCGAACGGGCGCCGCACCAGCTCGGTGGCGGCGTGCGCGGCCTGCCGGCCGTGGCAGGCCTTGTAACGGCGGCCGGAACCGCACGGACAGGGCTCGCGGGCGCCGACCACCGGCACCTCGCCGTCCTTGATCTGTGCTGCTGCGGCCCGGGGCTGGGGACGGCGCTTCTTGGCCATGGCGACGGTGCTCCTGGTGATTTTTGGTCGTACGGACGCGTTCCGGCGCGAGCCTAGTGCCGCGGTGCCGGCAACATCGCCGAGGACGCCGAGGCCGCGTCGGCGCGAGGGCGGGCGGCCGCTGCCGGGGCGGCCCTTCGGCGCCCCGCTACGGGAACTCGTCGAACTCCGCGAAGGCCAGGCTCGCGCTCCGGCCGGGGCCGCGGACGCCGCGGGCCGTGCGGACCTTCCCCTCGCGCGAGCCCTTCCGCAGCGAGAGCGGCAGCCCGGCGGTCAGGTCGGCGGCCAGATCCACGCGGGTGGCGAACGCGCCCTGGAGGGAGAGGGCGGCCCAGACCGTCACCTCGCCGGGGACGGTGTCGCGGACGCCCCAGTCCTTGGCGAGCGAGCGGATGATCGCCAGCCCCCGGCCGCCGCGGGCGGTGACCGACGGTGTGGCCGGAACCGGACGGGTCGGACCGCCGCCGTCGGTGACCGCGACGATCAACCGCCCCTGCCCGTCGATGCGCCAGGCGGCGCGGACCGACGCGACGGGACCGGACGGCGGACCTGACGCGGCGTCGGAGCCGGAGTCCGCCGCGCGGTCGCCGCCCACCGGACGCGCATGGCGACAGGCATTGCTCAACAGTTCCGAAAGCACCAGGACCGCGTCATCGACGACTGTGTCCTGAACTCCACTTGCCAACAGCTCTTTTCGCATGCGCCGCCTGGCCATGCCGACACCCGCTGCACCATGGGGTACGGCCATGATCGACGACGTCGGCACCTCTTGTGCCACCACCAACGCCACCCCCGAGACCTCCTTTGCCCCACGCCACGGGATGGATGCCCCAATGGACTGGACCGGAAACCGGCCAATCGGCACGCAGTGACGCACTCGACACCGTCGAATACGGGACGAGTGCGCCGGGGCACACCCTGTGAGGAGCCTTACCCGAGGCCGAGTTGCATACGAACCTGTTTGGGGCGGTTCGTAATGATCGCGTCCACCGCCAACTCGCGGCACAGATCCACGTCCGCCGCGTCGTTGACCGTCCAGACATGGACCTGGTGGCCCGCCTGGTGCGCCTTGGCGACGTACTCCGGGTGTGCGCGGAGGATCCGTACGCCGGGGCCGGCGATGCGGACGCCGGGGGGCAGCCGGCCGTCACGGTGGCGGGGGGTGAGGAACTGCATCAGATAGACGCCGGGGATGTCCGGCGCGGCCGCCCGCACGCGGTGCAGGGAGCGCGCCGAGAAGCTCATGACGCGGACCGGCGGCGTCCCGCCGCGGGTGGCCGGTTTCGTATGGCCGAAGCGGGCCAGCAGCTCGACCAGCCGCTCTTCCACCTGTCCGGCCCAGCGGGTCGGATGCTTCGTCTCGATGGCCAGCTCGACCCGCCGGTCCGCGTCCGCGACCAGCTCCAGCAGCCGCTCCAGGGTCAGCACGGAGGTCCGGTCGGCGTCCTCCTGCTGCCAGTCCGGCTCCTCGCCCGCGTCCACCGGCCGCCCGGAGGCGCGGCCCAGGCGCTCCAGGAGGCCCTTGCGCTCCATCTCCTTCCAGGAGCCGAAGTCCAGTGCGGCGAGATCGGCCAGTTCCAGCGCCGAGACCGCCCCGCGCCCGTTGGAGGTGCGGTTCACCCGGCGGTCGTGGACGCAGACCAACTGGCCGTCCGCGGTCAGCCGGACATCGCACTCCAGCGCGTCCGCACCGTCCTCGATCGCCTTGCGGTAGGCGGCCAGGGTGTGCTCGGGAGCGTCCTCGGACGCGCCGCGGTGGGCCACGACGGCGATGGCGGGACGCCCCGGACGGGCGTCCTCGGCGGGGCGGGGGTAGGTCACCGCGTTATCGTGCCATCCGCCGTCCCCGCCCCGCGCCCGCGGGAGTTCACCGGCCGCCGGCTCTGCCCGCCCTCGCATGCGGCTGATCTGTCGCCCTCTGCCCCGGAACGCGGCGAATAAGTCACAGGTTCGGCTTACGGTGCTCTGACGAGCCATGGGGAAAGCTGAGGAAGGCTGGGCGACGGCGGCCGGGACGGTGGGATCCGGCGGTCCCCGGCGGACCCTGGCCCGCCGCCGGGACGGCCGGGACTCGCCCGGAGCGGCGAGATCGCGGATGCTGGAATACCAAAGCGGTCCCCTGGGGCGGCACCGCTGTGACGCACGCTGACTGAGGAGAGAGCTGTGAGCACCGAGAACGAGGGAGCAGGCGTCCCGCCGGAGGCCAAGCCGCCGACCGGGCCGCAGTCGGACAGCGCCCCCGCGCCCGCCTCCGGCGACCGGACTCACGACGCCCCGCCCGCCCCGGCCACGCCCCCGCCGCCGGACTACGCCCCGCGGCCCGCCGGATCCGGCGACGCCGGCCCGGCCGACGGGGACCACACACAGCCGCTCCCCCCGACGCCCACCGCGTCCGCCCACCAGGAACAGCCGCCCGCCCCGGGCACGGCCCCCTCGACCCCGTACGCCGCGGCCGGCCACGGCCCCGCCGGCGGCTGGGGCGCACCCCCGCCCGGCGGCAACCCCTGGGCCGCGCCCGGCCACCACCCGGCCCCCCGGCGGCGCAACGGCGGCCTGATCGCCGCGGTGCTCGCCGCCGCGCTGGTCGCCGGCGGCGTCGGCGGCGGCATCGGCTACTGGGCCGCGGGCCGCACCGACACCGCCTCCACCACGGTCTCCGCCTCCGGCGACCCCGAGGCGCTGAACCGCAAGCCCACCTCCGTCGCGGGGATAGCGCAGCGCGCGCTGCCCAGCGTCGTCACGATCGAGGCGCAGGGCGCCGGCGGCGAAGGCGGCACCGGTACCGGCTTCGTCTACGACAAGCAGGGCCACATCCTCACCAACAACCACGTCGTCGCCAGCGCGGCCGACGGCGGCCGGCTCACCGCGACGTTCTCCAACGGCAAGAAGTACGACGCCGAGGTCATCGGCCACGCCCAGGGCTACGACGTCGCCGTGATCAAGCTCAAGAACGCCGCGGGCGCCACGCTCAACCCGCTCCCGCTCGGCAAGTCCGCCAACGTCCAGGTCGGCGACGCCACGATCGCCATCGGCGCGCCCTTCGGCCTGTCCGGCACGGTCACCACCGGCATCATCAGCGCCAAGGACCGCCCGGTGGCCTCCAGCGACGGCGGCGGCAGCAGCGCCTCGTACATGAGCGCCCTCCAGACCGACGCGTCGATAAACCCCGGCAACTCCGGCGGCCCGCTGCTGGACGCCGGCGGCAACGTCATCGGCATCAACTCCGCGATCCAGTCGGCCGGCAACGGCGGCGGGTTCGGCGGCGAGTCCGGCCAGTCCGGCAGCATCGGCCTGGGCTTCGCGATCCCCATCGACCAGGCGAAGCGGGTGGCGGAGGACCTGATCAAGACGGGCCAGCCGGTCTATCCGCAGATAGGGGTCCAGGTCGGCATGCGGGAGTCCGGCGACGGCGCGACCATCGCCCAGACCGGCAACAACGGCAGCGACCCGGTCACCCCGGGCGGCCCGGCCGACAAGGCGGGCCTGAAGCCCGGCGACACCATCACCAAGCTCGACAGCACCATCGTCGACAGCGGCCCGACCCTCATCAGCGAGATCTGGCAGCACAAGCCCGGCGACCGCGTCACCCTCACCTTCAAGCGCGGCGGCAAGGAGCACACCACCCAGGTCACCCTGGGACAGCGCACGGGCGACAAGTGACGCGCTAGTCTGATCCCCGCGGCACCGCACTCCGGCGCCGCGGGGAGGCTTGCCCGAGCGGCCTAAGGGAACAGTCTTGAAAACTGTCGTGGCGGCAACGCCACCGTGGGTTCAAATCCCACAGCCTCCGCAGGTGAAGCGATAAAAGCGGTCCCTGACCAGGGAGTTACTGGTCAGGGACCGCTTTTGTGCGCCGGGGCCGGGGCCGTTATTCGCCGAGGGCCTGTTGCTCCTCGGTCTGTTCTTCCTGTTCGTGGAGGTGCTTCAGGGCCGAGCGGGCGGCGGGGGCGTCGTCGCAGGTGGACCAGAAGTCGTGGGTGACGACGCGGGCGGCGAGGTCGAGGATGCGGTCTCGCAACTCGGTGACCTGGGCCTGCTGTTCGTCGGACCAGCCGGGGGAGTCGGCGCGCTCGGCCTCGTGGAAGTGGCCGTTCTCCTTGGTGTGCTTCCAGCCGGAGAGCGGTTCGATCGACCACGGGAGGCGCTTGTAGAGGTCCGCGAGGGCGGACTGGACCTGGTGCAGCTCCAGCTGCGCTTCCCGCAGGTCCTGGGGGAAGTCATAGGTCTTCTGCTTGTCGGCCACGGCACAAGGATACCGCTCACTCGTTCGATTCTGGCGGAGTGGTGGGGTGGGTTGGTGGGTTTTCGCCCGGTTGGCATGGGGGGTGGGGGTGGGGGTGTGGGGGCGGGGCACCGGCAGGGGGAGAAATCGGTGGCGGGCGGCGGTGAGGACGTCGAGGGTGGGGGCATGGAGCGTTCATTTGAGGAATGGGTGGCAGAGGCCGAGGCGGTGTCGGTGGCGGGCTGGGACTTCTCCTGGCTGGACGGGCGGGCCACCGAGCAGCGGCCCTCGTGGGGGTATCAGCGGCTGATGGGGGAGCGGCTGGCGCGGGCGTCGGCGGCGTTGGACATCCAGACCGGCGGTGGTGAGGTGCTGGCCGGTGCGGGGGCGTTTCCGCCGGTCATGGCGGCCACGGAGTCCTGGCCGCCGAACGTCGCCAAGGCGACCGCGCTGCTGCATCCGCTGGGCGCGGTGGTGGTGGCGGACGGGGACGAGCCGCCGCTGCCGTTCGGGGACGCGGCGTTCGACCTGGTGACCAGCCGGCATCCGGTGACGGTGTGGTGGGAGGAGGTCGCCCGGGTGCTGCGGCCGGGGGGTGTCTATCTCTCCCAACAGGTCGGCCCGGCCAGCGTGTTCGAGCTGGTGGAGTACTTCCTCGGGCCGCAGCCGGAGGAGGTGCGCAGGGCCCGGCGCCCCGAGGACGCGCGGCGGAGGGCGGAGGCGGCGGGGCTGGAGGTCGTCGATCTGCGCTGTGAGTCGTTGCGGACGGAGTTCTTCGACATCGGGGCCGTCATCTACTTCCTGCGCAAGGTGGTGTGGATGGTGCCGGGGTTCACCGTGGAGCAATACCGGGAGCGGCTGCGGGAGTTGGACCTGCTGATCCGGCGCGAGGGCGCTTTCGTGGCGCATACGACGCGGTTTCTGATCGAGGCGCGGAAGCCGGAGGAGCGGGAGCCGGCCGCATAGGGGAGGGGCGGGGCCGGTGCTCCCGCGCCCCGGGGCGGTCAGCGTCGGGTCGCCGAGGCGAGGGTGGCGCGGGCCTCGGCCTCCGGCAGGCCGGTGTGGCGGGCCGCGGCCACCAGGCGTTCGGCGAGTTCGGGCCCCAGACCGGCCTCGTGGGCGCGGCAAGCGGCCCAGAAGAGGCGGGTGTTGCGCTGCCCCCGGGGCGACGCGCGGACGAAGCCGAGGAGGGCGGCGGCGGACGGCTGACGGCGGGCGGACGGGGCCGCGGCCGGGTGCGGCGGGGCGCCGAGCGGGGGGAGCAGCAGCGCCAGGAGGGCGGGCGGGGCCGGGGCGGGGCGGCGCGGGGTGTCCGGGGCGAGGACGTACCGGCCGTGGGTGGTGAGCGAGCCGGGGCCGACCAGATAGCCGCCGGCGCCGCGGACGTCGATGCCCGGGGCGAGCCGGCCGGCGGAGTTGGGGACCGAAGGCGCGGGCGGGCCGGTGAACCAGAGGTGGCGGCCGCCCGAGGGGGTCAGGACGGTGGCCGTCGGCGGGAGCGGGATGCCGTGGGCCTCGGCGATCAGGCGGAGGGCGGTGGGGCCGTCGGCGCCGTGCCTGGTGTCGAGGTCGAGGCCGATGAGGTGGTGCGGGGCCCGGCCGCAGGCGATGCCGTAGCCGGTGGCCCAGGGGGCGGCGGCGAACATCCGGCGGACCGCGAACGGGTCGGTGGCGGCGTCGTGGACGCCGTGCCCGAGCCGGCCGCAGGCGCCGCGGCAGGGCCGGGCGGCGGGGGCGGCGGGCGTCTCGTGATCGTGGTGCGGGGAGCGCAGGGCGGGGAGTTTGGTGCGGGTCAGGGGGATGACGGGGTAGCCGCGTTCGGCGGCGAGGAGGGCGTGCGCGAGGGCGGCGTGGTGGGCGTCGGCGGGGAGCGGTGAGGGGGCCGGGTCGGCTGCGGAGAGGGCGGCCGGGGGTGCCTCGGGTGCGGGGGGCGTCGGGCGCAGGGCGGGGCGGAGGTCGGCGGGGACCTCGGGCGGGGCCGGGTGTGCGGTGGGCGGAACGGTATGGCGGTGGGGCGTGGCCATGGCTTCATTTTCGTACGAATGTTCGACGAAGGGAAGGGGGTCGGGGTGGTGTGCGGTGAAGATCACGCGCGCGCCGGGGCGGTCGGAGCGCCGGGCGGTCTCCCCGCCCCTTGGGGCGAGCCGGTCGTGGTGGATCACCGTGGAGTGCGGGGGCGACCCGGGGGCGCGAACGGGGGCATCGGGGTTTACCCGGGGCCTCTCATGCTTGCGGGGGAATCGTTCTTTGCCTGCGGATTCGGCGGGGTCCGGGTGGGCAATCCTGAGGTCGCGACGTCGGTGCAGGTGCCGCGATGGTCGGCCAACTACGCGGTGAGCAGGGGGTGTTGGGGCTGTGCGGGCCGGTGGGGGCGGTCGTCCGGAGTGGGTCCGGGGGAGGGGGCTCGGCCCAGGGGGGCGGGTTCGGGCGGCTGGATCCGCATACCGGATCGATATGTCGGACCCGGGCTTCGGATCCCTGTGGTGGACCCGGATCCCGGACCACCCCTGTAGCGGACCCGGATTCCGGATCCGCGCGCCGCATCCCGTCCGAGCAGAAGCCATGAGTCGTAAGCCATAAGTCAGAAGTCAGAAGTCGGAAGTCGCGTTCCGTAGGAGGAAGAGAACATGGCAAGCACCCGTACCGCCCGCCTCGTCGCCGGCGCGCTGGCGTTGCCCTTCGCGGCGGCGCTCTGCACCGGCGTGGCGCAGGCCGACAACGGCGGCTTTGCGAGCAACGGGTCGAGTTCCGCCGCCACCAGCCAGCGGGGCACCGGTGTCGGCGGCGGCAACCACGGCAACTCCACCACGGGCCAGCAGGTGGCCAACGGCCCCGGCGCGTCGAACCAGAACAACACCGCCAGCGTCAACGGTTCCGGCTTCACGGTGATCGACCAGGACAACGCCAACGTCGACTTCCACCAGATCTGGTGAGCCGGCCGGCCGCGCGCACGCGCGGCGGCTGACCGGCGGGTGATACGAGGTGGCGCGCGGCGGACATGTGGATCGCTCTGGGGTTCACCGCGCGGACCTTGACAGCGAGCGGGTTTCTGACGGACAGTCAGAAACCCGCTCGCTCGTTCGTACGGCCGTCACCAGAAGGAAGGCCCGCCGACGTGCACCTCGCCCCCACCGCGCGCCAGCAGCGGCTGCGCGCCGAACTCCGCGCCTATTTCCGCGACCTGCTGTCCGACGGACCGGTCGACGATCCGGCGGCGCAGCGCGCGGTGCTCCGCCGGATCGGCGCCGACGGGCTGCTGGGGCTGGGTTGGCCGACCGCGTACGGCGGCCAGGGGCGCGGGCCGGACGAGCAGTTCGTCTTCTTCGACGAGGCGTACCGCGCGGGCGCCCCGGTCTCGATGGTCACCCTGAACACCGTCGGACCGACGCTGATGGCCTACGGGACGCAGCGCCAGAAGGACTTCTTCCTGCCCCGCATCCTCACGGGCGAGTTGGTCTTCGCGATCGGCTACACGGAACCGGAGGCGGGCACCGACCTGGCGTCGCTCCGGACACGGGCGGTGAAGGCGGGCCCCAGCAGCACCGACAGCCCCGACGGACCTGATGGCCGCGACAGCCCCAGCAGCCTCAACACCGTCAACACCCCCAGTAGCTCCGACGGTTCCGACGGCCCCGACTGGTTGATCCACGGCGGCAAGAGCTTCACCAGCAACGCCCACCAGGCCGACTGGATCTGGCTCGCCTGCCGTACCGACCCGGACGCGCCCAAGCACCGGGGCATCTCGATCCTCCTGGTGCCGACCGACGCCCCCGGCTTCTCCTGGACGCCCATCGAGACGGTCGGCGGGCTGATGACCACCGCGACGTACTACGACGGGGTGCGCGTCCCGTACGGGAACCTCGTGGGGGAGGAGAACGGCGGCTGGGGGCTGATCACCCACCAACTCAACCATGAACGTGTCGCGTTGGCCGCCATCGGCATGCAGGCCGAGGACGCCTACGAGGCCGCGCTGACCTATGCCCGTACGCCGGACCCGGACACCGGGGAGCGGCCCGCCGACCGGTCCTGGGTGCGTTCCCGGCTCGCCGAGGCGCACGCCCGGCTGGCCGCCACCCGGCTGCTCAACTGGCGGCTGGTCGGCGACGTGGGCAACGGGACGCTGAGCCCCGGGGACGCCAGCGGGGTCAAGTTCGCCGGGACGGAGAGCGCGGTCGAGGTCTACCGGATATGCCAGGAGGTGGTCGGGGACGCGGCGCTGGTCCGGGCCGGATCGCCGGGCGCCCACGGGGGCGGCGAGTTGGAGCGGATGAACCGGGCCGCGCAGATCAACACCTTCGGGGGCGGGGTCAGCGAGGTGCAGAGGGAGATCGTGGCCACGATGCGGCTGGGGATGCGGAAGGGACGGCGGCGATGAGCGGGGAGGAGGGGGCCGCGGGGGCGGCCGTGGAGGGGGGCGCGGAGAGGGTTGCGGGGCGGGACGGGGTGCGCGGGGGCGGCCGTCCGCGCGGGGACGCCGCCGCGTACGAGCGGGCGCTGAAGGCGTTCGAGGGGCGTCCCGCGTCGACCGGGGGTGTGGGGAAGGACCCGGTCAACGAGGCGATGATCCGGCACTGGTGCGAGGCGATGGGGGATGCCCACCCCGCCTACCGGGGGCCGGCCGCGGTCGCCCCGCCGACCATGCTCCAGGCGTGGACGATGGGCGGGCTCTCCGGCCATCAGGGCCGCGACGGCGGCTATGCCGAGCTGTCCGCCCTGCTCGACGAGGCCGGTTACACCTCCGTCGTCGCCACCGACTGCGAGCAGGAGTACCTGCGGCCGCTGCGCCCCGGGGACGTGATCACCTTCGACGCGGTGATCGAGTCGGTGTCGCCGCGCAAGACCACCAGACTGGGCACCGGCCACTTCGTCACGACCCGGATGGACGTCCGGGCGAACGGGGAGCCGGCCGGGACGCACCGCTTCCGGGTCCTCAAGTACGCGCCGGCGGCTCGGCGTGCCCCCAACGGCCGGGAGGGCGGCGGGCCGTCCCCGGGGAAGCGCCCCCGGCCGGTCGTCAACCGGGACAACGCCGGTTTCTGGGACGGCGTGGCCGCCCGCAAGCTGCTCATCCAGCGCTGCGGCGGCTGCGGCACGCTGCGTTTCCCCTGGCTGCCCGGGTGCAACCACTGCGGTGCGGCGCAGTGGGACACCGTCGAGGCCGGCGGCGCGGGGACGGTCTATTCGTATGTGGTGATGCACCACCCGCCGTTCCCGGCCTTCGCCGCGCCCGGGGAGGGCGGCGGCGCGGCGGGGCCGTACGCGGTCGGGCTGATCGAGCTGGCGGAGGGGGTGCGGATGGTCAGCAACGTGGTCGGGGTGCCGTACGACCGGGTGCGGATCGGGATGCCGGTGCGGCTGGAATTCCTGCGGGTGGACGAGGAGTTGGTGCTCCCGGTCTTCCGGGCCGGGGGCGGGGACGGCGCCGGGGCGGTGCCGGACGCGGGGGCGGCCGGGCCCGCGCCCGAAACCGCCCGCGGCCCGGAAGGCGGCGAGGGCTGAGATGGACTTCACGCCCACGGAGGAGCAGCTGGCGGCGAGCGCCCTGGCGGCGGAGGTCTTCGGCGACCTGTCCGCACCGGAGCGGCTGGCCGCCCTGGGCCCGTCCGCCGACGCCGGCCTGTGGAAGGCCCTGTGCGCGGCCGGGCTTTTGGGGGCGGTGGCGGAGACCGGTCTGCTGGGCCTGGTGCTCATGCTGGAGGAGCAGGGCCGGACGACCGCCCAGGTGCCGTTCGCGGCCAGCTGCGTGTACGGGCTGCTGGCCATCGGCGCGCACGGCAGCGCGGAGCAGCGGGCGCGGCTGCTCCCGGGGCTGCGGGACGGGACGGAGGTGGCCACGGGCGCCTTCGCGGGCGGGGCGCGGGCCGGCGGGCCCCGGGTGACGGCCACCACCGCGGGCCGGTTGCGCGGATGCGTGCCCGTCGTCCCCTGGCTGTGCGGAGCCACCCTGCTGCTGGTCCCGGACGTGCACCGCCGACTGTGGCTCGTTCGCGTCGACGCCCCGGGCGTCCGCGTCGAGCCGGTGGCGACGACCGCGCCCTGGTCGGCGGGCCGGCTGACCTTGGACGACGCCCCGGCGGAGCCCTTGGGCGCCACCCCGGGCACCCGGGACGGCCACGACGCGGCCGGCGCCTGTGCGGGCCCGTATGAGGGCGCCCGTGCCGACGCCCACGAGGACGTCCTCGCCACCGCCCGCACCGCCTTCGCCGGCCTCCAGGCGGGCGTCTGCGCGGGCGCGCTGGCCCGGGCGGTGGCGCACACCGCCACCCGTGAGCAGTTCGGCCGCCCGCTCGCGGCCAACCAAGGGGTCCAACTGCGGGCCGCCGACGCGTACATGGACACCGAGGCGATCCGGGTCACCGCCTACGAGGCGGCCTGGCGCCGGGACGCGGGCCTGGACGCCGTCCCGCACGCGCTGACCGCCGCCTGGTGGGCGTCCGAGGCCGGGAAACGCGTGGTGCACACCGGCCAGCACCTGCACGGCGGCCTCGGTGCCGACCTCGACCACCCCGCGCACCGGCACTTCCTCTGGGGCCGGCAGCTCGACGCGTATCTGGGCGCGGGCGCCGAACTCCTCGAAGAACTGGGCGCGTTGCTGACGAAGGAGCCGCAGCCATGACCACCGACGCCGCCCGGGACGCGGACCCGGCCGCCGCGCCCCGCCCGGGCCAGGAGCTTGCGCCCCTCACCCTCCCCGTCACCCGCACCCTGATCGTCTCCGGGGCCCTCGCCTCACGCGACTACCAGGACGTGCACCACGACGCCGAGGCGGCCAGGGAGAAGGGCTCCCCGGACATCTTCATGAACATCCTGACCACCAACGGCCTCGTCGGCCGCTACGTCACCGACCACTTCGGCCCCCGGTCCGTCCTGCGCAAGGTCGCCATCCGCCTCGGCGCCCCCAACCACCCCGGAGACACCATGGTGTTGCGCGGCACGGTCACCGCCGTGGACGGTGCGACGGCCCAGGTGCGGATCGTCGGGACGAACCGCCTCGGCAACCACGTCACCGGCACCGTCACCGTCGAGCTGCCGGCGGCCGGGCGATGACCCGCCACCGTCCCGACACCCTCGGCGGCCGGGCCGCCGTCGTCGGCATCGGCGCCACCGCGTTCTCCAAGGACTCCGGCCGCAGCGAACTCAGGCTCGCCGTCGAGGCCGTGCACGCCGCCCTGGCCGACGCCGGCCTGACCCCCGCCGACGTCGACGGCCTGGTCACCTTCACCATGGACACCAACCCCGAGATCACCGTCGCCCAGGCGGCCGGCATCGGCGAACTGACCTTCTTCTCCCGCGTCCACTACGGGGGCGGCGCCGCCTGCGCCACCGTCCAGCAGGCGGCCCTCGCGGTCGCCGCCGGCCTCGCCGACGTGGTGGTCTGCTACCGCGCCTTCAACGAGCGCTCCGGCCGCCGCTTCGGCGCCGGCGTCCAACGGCGCGAACCGACCGCCGAGGGCACCGCACTCGGCTGGAACCTCCCCTTCGGCCTGCTCACCCCCGCCTCCTGGGTCGCCATGGCCGCCCAGCGCTACCTGCACACCTACGGCCTGAGCCCGGACGCCTTCGGCCATGTCGCGGTCACCGACCGCCGGCACGCCGCCCGCAACCCGGCCGCGTACTTCCACGGCAAGCCGATCACCCTCGCCGACCACGCCGCCTCCCGCTGGATCGTCGAACCGCTGCGGCTGCTGGACTGCTGCCAGGAGACCGACGGCGCCCAGGCGCTGGTGGTGACCTCCGCCGAACGCGCCCGCGACCTGCCGCACCCGCCCGCGCTGATCACCGCCGCGGCCCAGGGCGCCGGCCGCGCCCAGGAGCAGATGACCAGCTTCTACCGCGACGACCTGACCGGCCTGCCCGAGATGGACGTGGTCGCCCGCCAGCTCTGGCGCACCTCCGGCCTGACCCCGGCCGATATCGATGTCGCCATCCTCTATGACCACTTCACCCCCTTCGTCCTCATGCAGCTGGAGGAGTTCGGCTTCTGCGGCCGCGGCGAGGCCGCGGAGTTCGTCGCCGCCGACACCCTCCCCCTGAACACCCACGGCGGCCAGCTCGGCGAGGCGTATCTGCACGGGATGAACGGCATCGCCGAGGCCGTCCGCCAACTCCGCGGCACCAGCCCCAACCAGGCCGCCGCCCCCGCCCACCTCCTCGTCACGGCGGGCACGGGGGTGCCGACGTCGGGGTTGGTGCTGGGGCGGGAGCGGTAGCGGGGGCGGCGCGCCCCGAGGGCGCGTGCCAGGCGTCGCACGGCAGGCGCAAGTTTGACGACATGCCCTAGGGGAGTACCCCCTGCGCTCCCCCCTGAGGAGGTGGGGGCGGACCCGCCCGTACAACTTGAGAGGGACGCCGCTTCGGCACCTTGGGGCGACGCCCGCGGCCCCCTCCACTCCTAGCGTGGAGCCCATGACCACGTCTGTGTGCACCAGCGCCTCGACGGCCGCGACATTCCCGTCGTTCGCGTCCTACGTACGGGCCCGGGGGCCGGTCCTGCTGCGCGCCGCGCGGTCCCTGTCCTCGAACCCGAACGACGCCGAGGACCTCCTCCAGACCGCGCTCACCAAGACCTACGTGGCCTGGGAGCGCATCGAGGACCACCGCGCGCTGGACGGCTACGTCCGCCGCGCGCTGATCAACACCCGTACCTCGCAGTGGCGCAAGCGCAAGGTCGAGGAGTTCGCCTGCGACGAGCTCCCCGAACCGGACCCGGTCCCCGCCCCGGACCCCGCCGAGCTCCAGGGCCTGCGCGACGCGATGTGGCGCGCCATCATGCGGTTGCCGGCGCGGCAGCGCGCGATGGTCGTCCTCAGGTATTACGAGGACCTCAGCGAGGCCCAGACTGCCGAGGTCATGGAGGTCTCCGTCGGCACGGTCAAGAGCGCGGTCTCCCGCGCCCTGGCCAAGCTCCGCGAGGACCCGGAACTGGCCGTCCTGGGCCTGAGCCGGGTCGCTTAGCGGGGGCACCGCGAGCGCGACGGGGCCGGCCCGGGCGGCGGGTGAGGGCGTGCACATCCCCGAGCCCTTCGCGTTCGTCTTCGACACCGGCGTGCTCCGCCCCTACGGCTGACCGACGCGCCCGCGCGTGCCTCCCCCCAGGACCACGCCGACCGGGCACGGTTTCCCGGCCGATTCCGGCCTGTGGGGAAAAGAACAGGACACCAAGGCGTGACATACCGCCAGGTACACCTTGACAATCGCAGCACCACTACCCGCCCGTAACACAGCGGAGGCAACACGGTGCTCAGCACGATGCAGGACGTACCGCTCACGGTCTCGCGGATCCTCACCCATGGGGCCACGGTCCATGGAGATGCGCAGGTCATCACCTGGACCGGCGAGGCGGAGCCGCACCGCCGCACCTTCGCCGAGATCGGCCGCCGGGCCGCGCAGCTGGCGCACGCGCTCCACGACGAACTCGGCGTGGCCACCGAAGAGCGGGTGGGGACGCTCATGTGGAACAACAGCGAGCACATGGAGGCGTACCTCGGCATCCCGTCCATGGGGGCGGTGCTGCACACGCTCAACCTCCGGCTCCCGCCCGAGCAGCTCGCCTGGATCGTCAACCACGCCGAGGACCGCGTCGTCCTCGTCAACGGCACGCTGATCCCGCTGCTGGCACCCCTGCTGCCGCACCTGCCCAAGGTGGCGCACGTGGTCGTCGTCGGCCCCGGTGACCGCGCCCCGCTGGCCGGCGCCCACGCCCGGGTCCATGACTACGAGGAGCTGCTCGCCGGCCGCCCGGAGCACTACGACTGGCCCGAGATCGACGAGCGCGAGGCCGCGGCGCTCTGCTACACCTCCGGGACCACCGGCGAGCCCAAGGGCGTGCTCTACAGCCACCGTTCGCTGTACGTGCACTCGCTCCAGGTCAACACCGCGGAGGCGTTCGCGCTCGCCGCGGGGGACGTCGCGCTGCCCGTGGTGCCGATGTTCCACGTCAACGCCTGGGGGCTGCCGCACGCCTCGTTCATGGCCGGCGCCTCGCTGCTGATGCCGGACCGCTTCCTCCAGCCCGCGCCGCTCGCCGAGATGATCGAGACGGTGCGGCCCACCATAGGCGCCGCGGTGCCGACCATCTGGCAGGGCCTGCTGGCCGAACTCGACGCCCGCAAGCGGGACGTGGCCTGCCTGCGGACGGTCGTCATCGGCGGCTCCGCCTGCCCGCCGGCCCTGATGCGGGGCTTCGAGGAGCGGCACGGGATCCGCGTGGTGCACGCCTGGGGCATGACCGAGACCTCGCCGCTGGGCTGCGTCTCCCATCCGCCGGCCGGCGTGAGCGGCGAGGAGCAGTGGGCCTACCGCGCCACCCAGGGCCGCTTCCCGGCCTCCGTCGAGGCCCGGCTGATCGGCCCGGCCGGCGAGGAACTGCCCTGGGACGGCGCCGCCGCGGGCGAGCTGGAGGTGCGCGGCCCGTGGATCGCCGGCGCGTACTACGGCGGCGCGCAGGGCGAAGCGCTGCGCCCGGAGGACAAGTTCAGTCCGGACGGCTGGCTGCGCACCGGCGACGTCGGCACGATCACGCCGGACGGCTATCTGACCCTGACCGACCGGGCCAAGGACGTCATCAAGTCCGGGGGCGAGTGGATCTCGTCGGTCGAGTTGGAGAACCACCTGATGGCCCACCCGGGGGTCGCGGAGGCCGCGGTGGTGGCCGTCCCGGACGAGAAGTGGGGCGAACGGCCGCTGGCGGTCGTGGTGGTGGCCGACGGCGCGACGCCCGACTACGAGGAGCTGCGGGCGTTCCTCGGCGAGCAGGTCGCGCGCTGGCAGCTGCCGGAGCGGTGGACGGTGGTCCCGGCGGTGCCGAAGACCAGCGTGGGCAAGTTCGACAAGAAGGTGCTGCGGCGGCAGTACGCGGACGGCGAGCTGGACGTGACGCTGCTGCGGTGACGCCGGTGCCCGGGCCCGTCGGGCAGGGCTACCCGGCGGGCCCGGCCGGTCAGTTGGTGCCGATCTTCGCCAGCAGGTCCACGATGCGGGTCTGCACCTCGGGGACGGTGGAGCGCTCCGCCAGGAAGAGCACCGTCTCCCCGGAGGCCAGCCCCGCCAGCTGGGCCTGGTCCAGCTCGGCGGAGGTGTAGACGACCAACGGGGTGCGGTCGAGCAGCCCGTTGGCACGCAGCCAGTCCACGATGCCGGCCCGCCGGCGGCGCACCTGCATCAGGTCCATCACGACGAGGTTGGGCCGCAGCTGGGCGGCGACCGCGACCGCGTCGGCGTCCGCCTCGGCCCGGGCCACCTGCATGCCGCGCCGCTCCAGCGACGCGGTCAGCGCGCCGGCGACGGCCTCGTGCTGCTCGATCAGCAGCACCCGCGCCGGGTGCTGCTCGCTGTCGCGCGGGGCGAGCGCCTTGAGCAGCACGGCCGGGTCCGCGCCGTACGCGGCGTCCCGGCTCGCGTGCCCCAGCCCGGCGGTGACCAGCACGGGCACCTCGGCGGCGCCGGCGGCCTGGCGCAGCGACTGGAGCGCGGTGCGGGTGATCGGGCCGGTCAGCGGGTCCACGAAGAGCGCCGCCGGATACGCGGCGATCTGCGCGTCCACCTCCTCACGGGAGTTGACGATCACCGGGCGGTAGCCGCGGTCGGTGAGCGCCTGCCGGGTGGCGGCGTCGGGCGCCGGCCAGACCAGCAGCCGGCGCGGGTTGTCCAGCGGCTCCGGGGGCAACTCGTCGTCCATCGGCTGCTGCGGACGCTCGGTCACCTCGACCGCGCCGTTCGGACCGTCCAGCGGCTCGGGCCCCTCGCTGCCCTCGTCGGGCGCCGAGATGGCGAACGCGCGGCCCTCACCGGAGTCCAGGAGGTGCGGCTGCGGGGCCGTCTGCTTGGGCCGGGCGGACGGCTGCGGCGGGGCACCGGGCGCGGCGGCCTCGTCGGCGGTGCCGCGCTCGCCCTCCGGCGGAGGCGTGGCGAGCTTGCGGCGGCGGCCGGAACCGGCGGGGGTGCCGCCCGGCGGCGTGCTGGTGCTGCCCGGCGGGACCGGGCCGGGCTGCGCCGCCTGGCGCTGCGGGTCGGCCAACTGCTGGGCGAACGGCACGCCCTGGCCGAGCGTGCGCACGCTGAACGCCCGCCCTGCGGTGTGCCCGGAGTCCTCCTCGGCGGGCGGCAGCGGCTGCCGTGCCGCGGCGGGCGCCGGGCCCCGCGACGGCGCCGGGGCGCCCTGCGCGGGCGCCGGGGCGGCCTCCTCGGTGGGGCTGGGGCGGCCGCGGCGGCGCCCGGTGGGCGCGGACGGGGCGGGGGCACCCGGCACACCGGGGGCGGCCCCGGTGCCCGTACCGGTCGCCTCGGCCGGCGCGTCCGGGTCCGCGGGACCGGACTGCTGCGGGACCAGGCCCTCGGGCCCGGCCACGAACGTGCCGGACGCCTCGGAGTCGGCCATCGCCGCGGCCGCGCGCTCCTCGGCGGCGGCCCGGCGGGCCCGCCGCCGGCCGGTCGGCTCGGTGTCCCAACCGTCCGGTGCGTCAGGGGAGTCGGTCAGGGTGGCCACCCGGCCGGCGGCCGCCTCCGGGCCGGCCGCCACCACCCGGCGGGCCCGCCGCCGCCCCGTACCGGGAGCGTCCTGCGGGCCGGCCTCCACCGGGGCACCGGTGCGGACGGGCACCCCGCCGGAGATCGCGGGCAGCGCCGGCCGGTCGGCCGGCGCCTGCGGTGGCCGGTCCGCCTGGGCGGGCGGCAGCGCGAACGGCGACCGCTGCCCGGCGGGAGCCTGGCCGGCCGGCCGGCCGGACTGCTGCGGTACGTCGGCGCCCTGAGCGGGCGCGTTCGGTTCGGCGGGCCGCTCGGGGGCCTCGGCCAGCGCACGGCGGGCCCGCCGGCCGCCGGCCATCGCCGGGGCACGGGCCGGAAGCTGCCCGGCGGGCGCCGCCTGCGGCTGCGCCGGCTGCGGTGCCGGCTGCTGACCCTGGGGCGGGACCGGGCCGAGGGCCGGGGCGGCCGAGGGCGTCAGCGCGTTCGCCGGACCGCCGGCCGGGGCCCCGTCACCGGCGTCGGCCGGCGCCGGCAGCGCCGGAACCTCGGACGCCGGCCGCGCCCGGCGACGCCCGCTCGGCGCCGCCTCGCCGCCCTGCGAGCCGTCCGCCGCGGGGGCCGCCGCACCGCCCGAGTGCCGGGCCCGGCGCCGCCCGGTCGGCTGCCCGCCGTCCGTACCGCCCTCCGTGTCCGTACCCGAGGACGGCTCCTCGGCGCCCTTCTGGCCGCCGCCGTCGGTCTCCGGACCCTCCGGGGCCGCGGCCTCCCCCTCGGCCTCCTCAGCGCCGTCCTCGGCCTTCTCGGCGCCCTCGGCCGGCTCCTCGTCCTGCGCCGGCTCCGGTTCGTCGATCAGCACCGGCAGTTCCAGCACGTACGCGCGGCCGCCCGCGCCGGCGCTGCCCGGCACCTCGTGCGTCTGGATCAGCCCGTCGTGCATCCGCACGATGCCGCGGACGATCGGCCCGTGGACCGGGTCGCCGCCGTTGAACGGCCCGCGCACCTCGATCCGTACGACCTGGCCGCGCTTGGCCGCGGCCACCACGATCGTGGAGTCGCCGGGCACCGGCCGCCCGCCCGCCGCGGCGGGCCCGGTCGGCGTCCGGCCCGTGGAGTCCACCCCCGCGACGTCCGCGATCAGATGCGCCAGCGCCTGCGCCAGCCGCTCCGCGTCGACCCGTGCCGCTATCGGCGGCGCGTGCACCGCGAACTGCGCCCGGCCCGGGCCGATCAGCTCGATCGCGCCCTCCACGCCGGCCGCGACCACCTTGTCCAGCGACACCCTGGTGAGGTCGAGCTTCGTCTTGCCGGCGTCCAGTTGCTGGTAGCTGAGGACGTTGTCCACCAGCGTCGTCATCCGGGCGTGCCCGGCCGCGAGGTGGTGCAGGATCTGGTTCGCCTCGGGCCACAACTGGCCGGCCGGATCGGAGGCGAGGGTGCTCAACTCGCCGCTCAGCTCTTCCAACGGGCCGCGCAGCGACCGCCCCAGGACGGCCAGCAGCTGCGCCTGACGCGCCGCCAGCGCGTCGAACGGCCGCCGGTCGGTGAACGTCATCACCGCGCCCACCAGTTGGTCGCCGTCCCGCACCGGCGCGGTGGTCAGATCCACGGCGACCGCACGGCCGTCCTTGGACCACAGCACCTGTCCGCGGACCCGGTGCTTGCGGCCCGACTTGAGGGTGTCGGCGAGCGGGGTCTCCTCCCACGGCAGCGTCGAACCGTCCGGCCGCGAGTGGTGGACCAGCGGGTGCAGCTCCTTGCCGCCCAGCTCGCTCGCCCGGTAGCCGAGGATCTGCGCGGCGGACGGGTTGACCAGGACCACCCGGCCCTCGGAGTCGACGCCGACCACGCCCTCCGCCGCGGCCCGCAGGATCATCTCCGTCTGCCGCTGCTGGCGCGCCAGCTCGGTCTCGGTGTCCAGCGTCCCGGACAGGTCGCGCACCACGAGCATCAGCAGTTCGTTGCCCGTATAGCCGTTGCGGTGGTCGGCGTAGGCGGCCTCGAAGGCGGACTCGTACGGGGTGCGGCCGTCCTCCAGGTTGGCGCTGGTCACCTCGACCAGCAGCTCGGTGCCGTCGGTGCGCCGCGCGATCATCCGCGTCGGCTTGGTCCGGCCCTCGACCTCCTCGTCCCGGCGCCGCATCGAGCCCGGGATCCGCTTGGAGTCGAAGGTCGGCAGCAGATCGAGGAGACCGCGACCGACCAGGGCGGTGCCCGGGGTCTCGAACATCTCCAGGGCGATGGCGTTGGCGTTGACGACGGTGCCGTTGCAGTTGACGAGCAGCAGCGCGTCGGGGAGGGCGTCCAGTATGGCTGCGAGGCGAGCAGCGCCTCGGGATGGCCTGCTGCTCACGAGACGCTTCCTCCCTGTTACCGCATCTTGCCGACCGTCACGGCGATCGCTGGGACAGGAGTCTACGACCACATGCCGGGGAGGCGGAGGCGGATGACGCCCTGGTTAATGCCGCGCCCCGGCGCGACTCGCCGCACGCCCGACATGTGCCCCCTCGTCCTGACCTGGCGCGCTACTCCGCCACGAACCGGGTCAGGAAACGGTCTTGGGGAGCATGGGTTCGAAGCGCCCCCAGCGTTCGATCTCACACCCATTGGTGCGCCGGAAGTCGGCGTTGACCGGCCGCCCGGCCCACGTCCCGCTTACGTGCGCCCGCGCCGGACCGCCGTACATCATCGTGCACCGCGCGCCCCGCGGAACGGGCGCGAAGGTGTCCCGGCCCCAGCGCGTCATGCGGTCCAACCGGTCGCAGGCGGGCCCCGCGGCGAAGTGGTTCCCGCCGTGCGGATGGCAGTACAGCTGGAACGTGCCGTCCGTGCGCGGCGACCCGGACCCGGTGACGGTGATCGTGAGGTGGTCGCCGCGCGCCCCGCCGAGCGCCGGGGAGCCGGCGAGAAGCAGGTCGTCGTGGTGCGGCAGCGGGATCGGGGCGGCGGAGGCGGCCGGCGCGGCGGCGAACGCGGGGAGCGCGCACACGGCGGCGGCCGCCGCGACGAGCAGGGACAGCGACCGGGACGGGATCCGGCGACGGGACATCACGGGCTCCAGGGGGAGAGTGCGGGCGCACGGGGGTGCGCGGTACGGGTCCGCACGGGACGGACGGCGGTACGCGGTCGTACGCGCCGGGGGCGCACGACACGCGTGCGGACGCGCGGCCCCGTCTCTCTAACGCCCCGCCGGCCGCGACGTTGCGCCGCAGGAACGTCTTTGCCGGGTGGCCCGCGGGCCGAGTACCGTAGGGGGCGATTGGTGGCGAGCCGCAGGGCTGTGTCATCATCTGGTCACGCCACAGCGCGCAGCACGCGCGTGAAGGTGTAGTGGAGGCGTCGCCTAGTCCGGTCTATGGCGCCGCACTGCTAATGCGGTTTGGGTTTTAACGCCCATCGAGGGTTCAAATCCCTCCGCCTCCGCTTGTGCATTCAGCTCCGGGCCCGGTCGATCACGACCGGGCCCGGAGCTTTTTGCGTACTCCGGCCCCGCGCGCCGCCCCGAAAGGGCAGCGCGGTGCGCCCGCCCCGCCCCCTACGCTGCCGCTCATGCCCCTGCCGAGCCCGCCGCCCCCGCCCCGGCCCGCGCCCGTGCGGCACGGCGCACCCGCCGCCCGCCACATCGTGATGCTGGCCTTCGAGGGCGCCCGACTGCTCGATGTGACCGGCCCGTTGGAGGTCTTCAGCGCCGCCGCCCGGCTCGGCGGCCGTTACGAGATCCACCTGTGCTCCCCCGACGGCCGCGCCGTCACCACCGCCTCCGGCACCCGCCTGGCGGTCGACGCGGGGATGCCGGAGAGCGGCGCCCCTCCCCTGGACACCGTCCTCGTCCCCGGCGCCGAGGAACTCACCCAGGGCCGCTTCCCGCCCGGGCTGCTGGACGCGGTCCGCACCCTGGCCGGCCGCTCCCGCCGGGTCGCCTCCGTCTGCGCCGGGGCGTTCGCCCTGGCCGGTGCCGGACTGCTCGACGGCCGGCGGGCCACCACCCACTGGCGCCACACCGCCACCCTCGCCGCCCGCCACCCCACCCTCTCCGTCGACCCCGACGCGATCTACGTCCGCGACGGCCACCTCTTCACCTCCGCCGGGGTCTCGGCCGGCATCGACCTCGCGCTGGCCCTCGTGGAGGCCGACGAGGGGCCGGGGCTGGCCCGCGAGGTCGCCCGCGACCTGGTGGTGTTCATGCAGCGCCCGGGCGGCCAGTCCCAGTTCTCGGTGCCGGCCCGCACCCCGCGGCCCCGCCACGACGCGCTGCGCGCCCTCTTGGACGAGATCGCCGCCGACCCGGCCGCCGACCACTCCAACACCGTGCTGGCCGCCAAGGCCGGCCTCAGCCCCCGCCATCTCGCCCGGCTCTTCCGCGAGCACACCGGCACCACCCCCGCCGGCTACGTCGAGGCCGTCCGCCTGGAGGCCGCCCAGACCCTCCTCGCGAACGGCGAGAGCGCCACCGCCACCGCCCGCCGCACCGGCATCGGCAGCGACGAGACCCTCCGCCGCCTCTTCCTCCGCCGCCTGGGCGTGACCCCCTCCGCCTACCGCGCGCGCTTTTGCACCACCACCCGCTGACCGCCCCGCATGTCCCCATCTGTGGGCCATCCGTCCCCTGCACACCGGGCGCCGACCCCCACCCCCGGGTGACCCTGGTCATATGACTCCCGACGAAGCCCCCAACACCCTCGCCGGCATCCCCGTCCCGGACAGCCGGCTGGTCCGCGAGGCCACCGAACTGGTCCGCGACCTCACCGACGACCTGATCTACCACCACTCCCACCGCGTCTACCTCTTCGGTGCCCACCACGGCCTCCGCCACCGGCTGGCTTTCGACCCCGAGCTGCTCTACGTGGGCGCGCTCTTCCACGACCTCGGCCTCACCGAGAAGTTCCGCACCTCCCAGCAGCGCTTCGAACTCGACGGCGCCGACGAGGCCCGCGCCTTCCTCACCGCCCGGGGCGTCCCGGAGGATCGCGCCCGCCTCGTCTGGGAGGGCATCGCCCTGCACACCACGCCCGAGATCCCGCACCACATGGCCCCGGAGGTGGCCCTCGTCACCGCCGGCGTCGAACTCGACGTCCTCGGCATCGGTTACGCCGACCTGCCCCGGGAAACCCGCGAGGCCGTCCTCGCCGCCCATCCCCGCCCCGACTTCAAGCGGCGCATCCTCCGCGCCTTCCACGCCGGCCTGGCCCACCGCCCCCAGACCACCTTCGGCAACGTCAAGGCCGACGTCCTGGAACGCTTCGAAGCGGGCTACACCCGCCAGAACTTCGTCCGGATCATCGAGGACTCCCCCTGGCCCGCCTGACCCCCAGATCCGAGCGAAACGACATTTCCCCAGGTCAGAGGCGGTGCGGGAAGGGGATTTCGCCTAACGGCCCAGGTCATGTAATGTTGTTCTCGCAACGCCGACCGGCAAGAAAAACCGCCGAGAAGCCAAGCGCTCGTAGCTTAACGGATAGAGCATCTGACTACGGATCAGAAGGTTGCAGGTTCGAATCCTGCCGAGCGCACAGCAAGTCGAAGGCCCCGTCGAGAGATCGACGGGGCCTTCGGCGTTTGCGTGGACGCGGGTGGTGACGGCAACCGTCTTGGGGCGGCGGCGTCATGTGGTGGGTGGTGGCTGACGTGTTCTCGGGGCGGGGTGGCCCGTGTTGTGGGCGCGTGAGGGCGGGGGGAAGGGCGCATCAGGCCCAGGGTCCCGCTGATCCCTCGGCGGGGCCCTCGGGTTGGGGTCAGGGGGTGAGGTTGAGGAGTTTGGTGAGTTCGGTGCGGGTGTGGGTGGCGGTTTCGGGGGCGGTGCGGGTGGTGGTGTCGACGGGGAGGACGTGCCAGGGGGCGGTGGCGAGGAGGCGGTGGGTGAGGGCGGTTTCGGCGCGGAGGTGGGCGGCGGCGGAGTCGAGGTCGTGGACGGTGGCGGTGCCGGGGGAGTCGGCGAGCCGGGCGATGTACCAGTTCTCCCAGGCGGGGCCCTCGCGGTCGATGGCGCGGCGGAGGGCGGTGCTGGGGTCGTCCTGTACGTAGACCACGGTCACCTCGGTGGGGTGGACGGCGGCGACCAGGTCCTGGAGGAAGCGGGTGAGGGCGGGTTCGTCGTGGCCCCAGGCGACGAGGGAGGGGATGAAGGGGAGGAGGGCGTTGGTGACCAGGAAGTCGGTGCCGGCGGCGCGGGCTTCGGTGACGTAGGTGCGGGTGGCGGCGACCAGGGTTTCGGGGCGGACGCCGTGGGCGCCGGCGGCGAATTCCTCGGCGACGGGGCGGAAGGCGGGGTGGGTGAGGATGTCGGCCTCGGCGAAGTGCTCGACGGTGGCCCCGGATTCTCCGAGCCAGGCGGCCAGGGAGCGGCAGAGGGTGGATTTGCCGACGCCGGGGCTGTTGCCGATGACGGAGATCAGGCGGTGGGTGGGCATGGGGAGATTTTGCATGGGGGGAAGGGGCAAGGAGTAGTAAGTGGTGTGGAGGGAGGGGGAGTTGAGGGGCGGGGGTCGGCGGGTGGGTGAGTGACGGTCGGTGGGCGTGGGGATTGTCGGTGGGCGGTCGTACGCTGGCGGTGTGTGGCGATGTACGGGGCCGCGGTGGTCGGGCGGTGGGCCGGAGGCCGGGACGGTGGAGCGGGTCGGTCAGCGGCTCGGGTGGTACTGCGCGGAGCGGGATGCCGAGCGGATGAGTCCGTTGCCGGCGGGGAAGGCGCTGGCGTTCGCGGCGGTCGGGGAGCGGCGGTGCCTGGGCGTGCGGCGGGCCGGGCGGTGGATCGTCTGCCCGTACGGCGCGGTGCTGGAGGGGGAGGGGGTGAAGAGCCAGTGCGCGCGGTGTGCGCAGCTGGACCGGTCGCGGTCGGTGGCGGCGGACACCATGGCCGATGACCCGCGCCCGTACGGCGTCTACCTGGCGTACTTCGGGCCGGGGCTGGTCAAGGTGGGGATCACGGCCGCGGAGCGCGGGGCGGCGCGGCTGGTGGAGCAGGGGGCGGTGGCGTACGCCTGGCTGGGGCGCGGGCCGCTGATGGCGGCGCGGCGGGCGGAGGCGCTGCTGGGGAGTGCGCTGGGGGTTCCGGACCGGTTCGGCAAGGAGGCCAAGCGGGCGGCGCGCGGGGCGCTGCCGCCGCTGCCGGAGCGGGCCGCCGAGCTGGCGCGACTGCATGGCGTGGCGCTGGAGTTGGCGGGCTGGCCGGAGACGTTGGAGCCGGTCGGGTTCGCGTCGGTCGATCACGCGGAGCTGTTCGGGCTGGAGCGGTTGCCGGCGGCCGGCGAGGTCGCGGAGCTGGGCGGGCTGACGGCCGGGGCGGAGGTCGTGGGTGAGGTGGTGGCCGGGGCGGGGCCCGATGTGTACCTGCGGCTGGCGGCGGCCGGTGGCGGCGAGGGTGGCGGAGCGGTTGCCGTGCTGGATGCGCGGGTGCTGTCCGGGTGGGTGCTGGGGGCGGCCCGGGGGACGGTGACGACGGTGCCGGTGCGGTGGGCGGCGGAGCGGGGGCGGGAGCGGGGAGGGGAGCAGGAAGGGTTGTTTTGAGGGTGAGTTGGGGTGAGTTGGAGTGCGGCGGGGTGGGTGAGTTGGGAGTGGGTGTGCTGGGGGTGGTGGCGTGCGGGGTTGAGGTGGCTGGTGGGTTTCCGGCCGGGGCCTGTCGGCACAGCTCCGTTGTCCGCCCGGGGTGTGGGCTGGGCGGTGTCCGGTGCGGGCTCTCGGTGTGCCGGGCGGCGACCGGCTGACGGGAAGTGTGACGACCGGGCCCAGGGGGCGGCTACGGGGTGGTGAGAGGGCCTGCCGGGGTGGCGGGGGTGGTTGCGGCGGCCAGGTGGGACATGGCGGTGCGGAGGTCGGTGAGGGTCGGCTCATCGGCGACGCGTTCGGCGGTGGGGTCGATCTTCGGGCCGATGGCGGGGAGTTCGCGGCAGGCGTCCGCGATGACGTTGCCGGTCATCATGCGCAGGGTTTCGCGGAGTTGGGCGTTGGCGTGGTCGCCGCCGGTGGGGGACGGGGAGGCGGTGATCACGGCGACCGGCTTGTCGACGCATTCGCCGCTGCTGACCAGCCAGTCGAGGGCGTTCTTGAGGACGCCGGGGACCCCGTGCGCGTACTCCGGGCTGACGACGAGCAGGGCGTCGGCACCGGCGACGGCCGTGCGCAGGGCCGCGACAGGGGCGGGCGGGGTGGCGTCCTCGCCGTCCAGGTCGGGGTTGAAGTGGGGGAGCGCGCCGATGTCGGCGGTGGCGGTGGGGCCGTCGAAGAGTTCCAGGGCGGAGCGCAGGACGGCGCCGTTGGAGGAGCGGGCGCGGAGGCTGCCGGAGAGGGCCAGGAGTCGGGGCATGCGGCTAACGTTACGGGGTGGGGCGGCGGTGGGTGGGGGTGAACGGGGGAGCGGTGCGCGGGGCGGGGAGGGAGGTCGCCTGGACGGTGTCGACGGGCGTGCCCTGCAAGCCTGTTGACGGATCGTGAAAGCGCAGGTCGGGGGGATTGTCAGTGGGGGGTGGGATGCTGAGGGCAGGTGATCGGTCTGGGCCGCGCGGGGGGCGGCCCAGGCTGGTTCGACGGCCGGGTTGCTGCCTGTGGGCGTCCGGGGCGTCCGGCGTATTCGAGGCGTAGAGGGGGGCCGGGGGGCTGGGGGCATGGGCCTCCAGGGCGTTGAGGGGGGAGGGCCGGCGGTGCCCGGCGGGTGCCTGGCGGGGCGGCCGGCGTCGGGGCGCGCCGTGGTGCGGGCGGGGGCTTGACGGGGGCTTGACCGAGGGAAGGGGAGATTCTCAGGAGATTCACAGAAACCGGCAAGGGAGCTTTCAGAGGGGCGGGTCAGGCTCCCGGCATGACCCTGACTTCGTCGACGTCCTCACCTTTGCACCGTGCGCAGGTCTCGGGTTCGTCCTCCGTGAGGGCGCCCGGCAAGGCGTCCGGCCGGGTGCCCGGCAGGCAGCCGGAGCTGTTGCGGGCCGACGGCGGTCCGGTGCGGGTGCTGGTCGTGGATGACGAGTCCTCGCTGGCGGATCTGCTGTCGCTGGCGCTGCGGTACGAGGGCTGGGACATCAAGGCGGAGGGCGACGGCGCGAGCGCGCTGCGGTGCGCCAGGAGCTGGCGGCCGGACGCGGTGGTGCTGGACGTGATGCTGCCGGACATGGACGGGCTGACCGTCCTCGGCCGGCTGCGGAACGAACTGCCGGACGTCCCGGTGCTGTTCCTGACCGCCAAGGACGCGGTCGAGGACCGGATCGCCGGGCTGACGGCGGGGGGCGACGACTACGTCACCAAGCCGTTCAGCCTGGAGGAGGTGGTGGCCCGGCTGCGCGGGCTGCTGCGGCGGGCGGGCGCGGCGACGATGCGCAGCGAGTCGCTCCTGACCGTGGGCGACCTGGTGCTGGACGAGGACAGCCATGAGGTGTGGCGGGACGGCCAGGACATCCATCTGACGGCCACGGAGTTCGAGTTGCTGCGCTATCTGATGCGGAACCCGCGGCGGGTGCTCAGCAAGACGCAGATCCTGGACCGGGTGTGGAGCTATGACTTCGGGGGGCAGGCCAATGTCGTCGAACTGTATATCTCGTATCTGCGGCGGAAGATCGACGCCGGACGGGAGCCGATGATCCACACCCGGCGGGGTGCGGGCTATCTGATCAAGCCGGCCGGGTAGCGGGCGGTGGGGCCTTCCGAGGTCGCGGGGTCTTCCGGGACCGTCGGACGTCGGGGGCGGCGGCGCTGGACGTTGCGGACGCGGCTGGTGGTGTCGGCGGTGGCGCTGATCGCCGTGGTGGCGGCGGTGATCAGCACGGTCACCGCGGTCGCGCTGCACTCGTACCTCCAGGGGCATCTGGACGACCAGTTGGTCGACGCGATCATCCGGGCGGAGCTGCCGCGGCCGCACGATCCGCGGCGGAACGAGGCGCTGGAGTTCGTGGCCATGCCCGGCCAGCCCTTCGGGTCGGTGGGGGCGCGGGTGGCCCCGGACGGCACGTTGGGCGCCGGTGCGCGGATGAACCGCTCGACGAGCCGGATACCGTCGGAGCGGCTGACCTCGCTGAGCGCGCCGCAGCTCGCGGTGCTGTCCGCGGTGCCCCGGGACGGTGAGCCGCACAGCCGGCATCTGCCCGGGCTCGGCCCGTACCGCGTGCAGTACGCCAAGGACGGCGCGCTGGTGTTGGGGATGCCGCTCCGCGAGGTGGACGACACGGTGGGGCGGCTGGTCCTCATCGAGTGCTGTGTGACGGGCGCGGGGCTGGTGGCGGCCGGGATCGCGGGGTCGGCCATGGTCGGGATCGCGCTGCGTCCGCTGCGGCGGGTCGCCGCGACCGCGACCCGGGTGTCCGAACTCCCGCTGCATCAGGGCGAGGTGGCGCTGCACGTCCGGGTCCCGGCGGCCGAGGCCGACGCCCGTACGGAGGTGGGGCAGGTCGGGGCGGCGCTCAACCGGATGCTGGGCCACGTCGGTTCGGCGCTCTCGGCGCGCCAGGAGAGCGAGACGCGGGTGCGGCGGTTCGTCGCCGACGCCAGTCATGAGCTGCGGACGCCGCTGGCGTCGATCCGCGGCTATGCCGAGCTGACCCGGCGCGGGCCGGAGCGGCCGGGGCCGGAGACCCGGCACGCGCTGGGCCGGATCGAGTCCGAGGCGGAGCGGATGACGGGCCTGGTGGAGGACCTGCTGCTGCTCGCCCGGCTGGATTCCGGGCGCCCGCTCTCGTACGCCACGGTGGACCTCGCGCCGCTGGTGGTGGACGCGGTGAGCGATGCGCGGGCGGCCGGTCCGGGCCACCGCTGGCGGCTGGAGCTGCCGGACGCGGACGCTCCGGCGCTGGTGCGCGGCGATGCCGACCGGCTGCCCCAGATCCTGGTCAACCTGCTGGCCAACGCGCGCACGCACACACCGGAGGGGACGACGGTGACGGCCCGGGTGCGGGTCGTGCGAGGCGTGGGACGGCCGGGTGCGGAGGGGGCGGCGTACCCCGTCCGGGGAGGCGTCCAGGCTTCCCGGGATGCATACGATCCCCAACGGGGCCGGCCGGCCGTCCAGTTGGAGGTGGAGGACGACGGCCCCGGGATTCCGGGCGAGCTGCTGCCGCACGTCTTCGAACGGTTCGCGCGGGGCGACGCGTCCCGTTCGCGCAGCGCGGGCAGCGGCCGGAGCGGGGGCAGTACGGGGCTGGGCCTGGCCATCGTGGAGGCGGTGGTGGCCGCGCACGGCGGGACGGTGGGGATGGCGAGCGTACCGGGCCGCACGGTGTTCACGGTGACGCTGCCGGACGCCGGGGACGGCGCACGCGGGGCCCATGCGCCCGGTGCGCGCCCGGTCCCGCCGCCACCTCACAGCCGGCCCACAGCTTCACCACACGGCGGTGACAGGCCGGTCGGCGACGGTCGTGGTCATGACGACGCCACCGCCGACCCCGACACCGCTGGGTTCCCTGCCGCCACGTGAGCATCTGTGTCCGGGCCAGATCGAGACCGTCCTCGATGTCGTGATCCCGGTCTACAACGAGGAGAAGGACCTCGAACGCTGTGTGCGCCGGCTGCACGACCATCTGGTCCGCACCTTCCCGTACGGCTTCCGGATCACCATCGCGGACAACGCGAGCACCGACGACACGCCCCGGATCGCCGCCCGGCTGGACGACGAGATGGACCATGTCACCGCGGTACGGCTGGAGCAGAAGGGCCGCGGCCGGGCGCTGCGCACGGTGTGGTCGCTGTCCGAGGCGCCGGTGCTGGCCTATATGGACGTCGATCTGTCCACCGACCTCAACGCGCTGCTGCCGCTGGTGGCGCCGCTGATCTCGGGGCATTCGGACCTGGCGATCGGCTCCCGGCTCAGCCGGAGCGCGCGGGTGGTCCGCGGGCCGAAGCGGGAGTTCATCTCGCGCACCTACAACCTCATCCTGCGGGGGTCGCTCGCCGCGCGCTTCTCCGACGCGCAGTGCGGCTTCAAGGCCATCCGCGGCGATGTCGCGGGCCGGCTGCTGCCGATGGTCGAGGACACCGGGTGGTTCTTCGACACCGAGATGCTGGTGCTGGCCGAGCGGGCCGGGCTGCGGATCCACGAGGTGCCGGTGGACTGGGTCGACGACCCCGACAGCACCGTCCACCTCGTCCGCACCGCGACCGACGACCTCAAGGGCGTCTGGCGGGTGGGGCGGGCGCTGGCCACCGGTGCGCTGCCGCTGGACCGGCTCGCCCGGCCGTTCGGCGACGACCCCAGGGACCGGGAGCTGTCCGGCGTGCCGCGCGGTCTGGCCCGGCAGGTCCTCGGGTTCGGCGCCGTGGGGGCGCTGTGCACGGCGCTCTACCTCGGCCTGTACTCCCTCTGCCGGCTGGAGATGGGCTCCCAACTGGCCAACGCCGTCGCCCTGTTGGTGTCGGCCCTGGTCAACACGGCCGCCAACCGGCGGCTGACCTTCGGGGTGCGGGGGCGGGAGGGGGCGGTCCGCCACCAGGCGCAGGGCCTGGTGGTCTTCGCCATCGGGCTGGCGCTGACCAGCGGATCGCTGGCGGCCCTGAACGCGGCCACCGGCAGCCCCACGCACACCAGCGAACTGACCGTGCTGGTGGCCGCCAACCTCGCGGCCACGGTGCTGCGCTTCCTGCTGTTCCGCGCCTGGGTGTTCCCGGAGCGGCGGGAGGCGGCGGCCCGGCCGGCGGGCGCCGGCGGCACCGGCGCGCACGACGGGAGCGACCGGAACACCGGGAGCGACCGCAACGACCGGAACAACCTGAGCAGGAGTGCTCGATGAGCACTCGTCCACACATGACGCACCAGGAGCGAACGATGGCCCCGAGGACGGCAGCGGACAGCGCGCCGGACCCCGCAGCGGAACCGACGGCGACGGACGGCCCGCAGGCGGACCAGCACGAGGACCGCGACGGGGGCGCGCCCCGCGGTCTCGCCCGACGGATCGTCCGGGGCCACCCGGAGGACCCGCGCTGGGCCCGCCCGGCGCTGCTCGCGCTGCTGGCGGTCACCGCGGTGCTGTACGTGTGGGGCCTCTCGGCGTCCGGGTACGCCAACCAGTTCTACTCGGCCGCCGTCCAGGCCGGCAGCGTCAGCTGGAAGGCGTTCTTCTTCGGCTCCTCGGACGCGGCGAACTCCATCACCGTGGACAAGCCGCCGGCCGCACTCTGGCCGATGGCGCTCTCGGTGCGGCTCTTCGGGCTGAGCCCGTGGGCGGTGCTGGTGCCGCAGGCGCTGATGGGCGTCGCCACCGTCGGGGTGCTCCACGCCTCCGTGCGGCGCCGGTTCGGGGCGGCGGCGGGGCTGCTGTCGGCCGGGACGCTGGCGCTCACCCCGGTCGCCGCGCTGATGTTCCGCTTCAACAACCCCGACGCGCTGCTGTGCCTGCTGATGGTCTGCGCGATCGCCTGTGTGCTGCGCGCCCTGGAGGCGGGGCGGACCCGGTGGCTGCTGCTGGCCGGGCTCTGCTTCGGGCTGGGCTTCCTCACCAAGACCCTCCAGGCGTGGCTGATCCTGCCGGCGCTGGCCGTGGTCTACGCGTGCTGTGCGCCGGTCGCGCTGCGCAGGCGGCTGGGCCAACTGCTGCTGGCCGGGCTGGCGCTGGTGGTCTCGTGCGGCTGGTGGGTGGCGATCGTCGAGCTGCTGCCGGCGTCGGCGCGGCCCTACGTGGGCGGTTCGCAGACCAACAGCTTCCTGGAGCTGACGTTCGGCTACAACGGGCTGGGGCGGATCTCCGGGAACGAGCGGGGCAGCGTCGGCGGCGGCCATCACGGGCCGGGCGGCGGGGGCGGGGGCGGCTGGGGCCAGACCGGGATCACCCGGCTGTTCTCCTCCGACATGGGCGGCCAGATCTCCTGGCTGCTGCCGGCCGCGCTGATCCTGCTGGTCGTGGCGGTGTGCGTGCTGTGGCGGGCGCGGCGCGCGATCGACGCCGAACAGGCCGCGCAGCGGGCGGAGTTCCTGGTGTGGGGCGGCGCGCTGCTGATGACCTTCACGATCTTCAGCTTCATGTCCGGGATCTTCCACCAGTACTACAACATCGCGCTGGCCCCGTACATCGCGGCGCTCGTCGGCATGGGCACGGTGCTGGTGTGGCGGCGCGGCGGCCGGCTCGCGCGGATCGTGCCGGCCGCGGTCGCCGCGGTGACGGCGGTCTGGTCGTACGTGCTGCTGGACCGGTCGCCGGAGTGGCTGCCGTGGTTGCGGTGGGTGGTGCTGGCGCTGGGGCTGCTGGCGGCGCTGGGGCTCCTGCTGTCCATGGGCGGCGGTGTGCGGAACGGTGCGCAGGACGCTTCGCGGGACGACGCACAGGACGACGCACAGGAAGGCGCGCAGGACGGCGTGCGGGACGGCGCGCCGGCGCGTCCGCGCTCGGCCCGCGCCATGGCCGGGGCCGCGGGCGGGCTCGCGGTGGCGACGGCGCTGGCCGGCCCCCTCGCGTACACCCTGGACACCGTGCACACCCCCAAGGGCGGCTCGATCATCACCGCCGGTCCGGCGGTCGAGGGCGGCCGGGGCTTCCCCGGCGGCGCGGGGTGGATGCGCGGGCAGGGCGGGGCCAAGGGCTTCCCGCCGGGCGGTCTGCCGGGCGGCGCCGGCGGGAAGCGCCCGGGCGGCGCGGGGGCGGCCGGCGGGCAGGGTCTTCCCGGCGGACGGGGCTTCCCCGGTGGCCAGGGCTTCCCCGGCCAGCCCCCCGGCGGCCCGGGGGTCCCGGGCGGCGGTGCCGGGCACGGCGGCAAGGCGCACGGCGGGATGGGCGGCCTGCTCGACGGCGCCACGGTGAGCGCCCAGGCCAAGCGCCTGGTGGAGCAGAAGGCCGACCAGTACACCTGGGCCGCCGCCGCCATCGGCTCCCAGAACGCCGCGAGCTACCAACTGGCCACCCAGAAGCCGGTGATGCCGATCGGCGGCTTCAACGGGAGCGACCCGTCGCCGACCCTCGCCCAGTTCAAGCGGTACGTCGCGGAGGGGAAGATCCACTACTTCATCGCGGGGGGTGAGCGGGACCGCTTCCGCGGCGGCTCCCGCACCACCGCGGGCGGCGCGGAGGCGACCGGCGGCACCGCCGGCAAGCGGGCCGGCGGCCAGGGGATGCCCGGTGGCGGCTTCGGGCAGCAGGGCCCCGCGGCCGAGATCAGCGCCTGGGTGGAGAAGACCTTCACCAAGGTCACCGCGGGCGGCGCCACCTTCTACGACCTGACGCAGCGGAAGGCGTAGCCGAGGAGGCGGGGTCGGGGAACGGGGCCGGGGCGGACGGGCTGACGACGTCCGGGCCCCTCCGCCCCGCCTTCACCCCGCCTCCACCCACGTAAATCACATGTACGGCGTATAAGAGTCCCTGTACGGTGTAAGTCATCCGCTCGCACCGTACAGGGAGCTCGTATGTCCGCCGTGGCCCCCGATGCCACCGCCACCCCTCTCCAGCCACCGGGCCGGCCCGCCACCCGCTGGCTGATCCTGGCCGTCATCTGCCTCGCCCAGCTCACCGTCATCCTCGACAACACCGTGCTGAACGTCGCGGTCCCGTCCCTCACCGGGGAGTTGGGCGCGACCACGGCCGACGTCCAGTGGATGCTCAACGCCTATTCGCTGGTCCAGTCCGGTCTGCTGCTGATCGCCGGCAACTCCGCCGACCGCTACGGCCGCAAGAAGATGCTCGTCACGGGCCTCGCACTGTTTGGCCTCGCCTCGCTCGCCGCCACCCTCGCCCAGGCCCCCGGCCAACTGATCGCCGCCCGCGCCGGGATGGGCATCGGCGGCGCGCTGCTGGTGACCACCACCCTCGCCGTGGTGATGCAGATCTTCGACGACGCCGAGCGCCCCAAGGCCATCGGCATCTGGAGCTCGGTGAACTCCCTGGGCTTCGCCGCCGGCCCGCTGATCGGCGGGACGCTGCTCGACCACTTCTGGTGGGGGTCGTTGTTCCTGGTCAACCTCCCGGTCGCGGCGATAGCCATCGTGGCGGTGCTCGCCCTGGTGCCCGAGTCCAAGAGCCGCGGCGGTGAGCGGCCGGACGTGCTCGGCGCGCTGCTGTCGATGGTCGGCATGGTCGGGGTGGTCTTCGCGATCATCTCCGGGCCGGTGGACGGCTGGGCCTCCGGCCGGGTGCTGGTCTCGGCCGCCGTCGGCGTCCTCGGTCTGGCCGCCTTCGCCCTCTGGGAGCTGCACGTCCCGCACCCCATGCTGGACATGCACTTCTTCCGCAACCGCCGGTTCATCGGCGCGGTCTCCGGCGGCATCCTCGTCGCCTTCGGGCTGGGCGGCTCGATGTTCCTGCTCACCCAGCACCTCCAACTGGTGCTCGGCTACGGGCCGTTGGAGGCCGGTCTGCGGATGGCGCCGCTCGCCCTGACCGTCGTGCTGATCAACTTCACCGGTCTGGGCGCCCGGCTGATGCCCCGCTTCGGCACCCCGGGCATGATCGTCACCGGGATGACGCTGCTGGCCGCCGGCCTCGCCGCGATCTCGCTGTTCGGCGCGCACGGCTACGGCGGCATGCTGCTCGGCCTGATCGTCATGGGCATCGGTGTGGCGATCGCGATGCCGACGATGGCCAACGCCATCATGTCCGCGATCCCGCCCGCCAAGGCCGGCGTCGGTGCCGGGGTCAACGGCACCCTGATGGAATTCGGCCAGGGCCTGGGCGTCGCGGTGCTCGGCGCGGTGCTCAACTCCCGCTTCGCCGCGCTGCTTCCGCTGGTCGCCGCGGGCGCCGGCTCGGTCCCCGCGGCCCTGGCCCGTACGCACACGGCGCAGGAGCGCACCGCCGTCCACGACGCCTTCGCCGCCGGCATCGGCACCAGCCAACTGGTCGGCGCGGCCGCGGTCTTCCTCGGCGGACTGGTCGCCGCGGTGCTGCTGCGCCGCGCGGAGCGCACCGGCGACGCGGCCGGCGGCCAGGACACCGGCCCCCGGCCGGCCCCCGCGCCGGCGGAATAGCATCGGTTCCGGACGGGATGCTTCCTGTCCCGTCCGGACCGGTGACCGTCCGGGTGGGCCGGCCCGGACGCCCCGTCCGACCGGCACGATCTGCACCACCTGCACCAACCGCACGACCCGAGGAGGGGCGCCATGGCAGCGGCGACGAACGGGCGCGCCGAGCAACGGCCGCACAGCGTCTGGCTGACCCAGCGCCCCCCGCTGCGGCGGAAGGCCGAGCAGCCGGCCGGACTCGGCCTGGACCGGATCGTCGCGGCGACCGTCCGGCTGCTCGACGACGAGGGCCTGGCCAAGTTCTCCATGCGCCGCCTCGCCGCCGAACTCGGCGTCACCGCGATGTCCCTCTACTGGTACGTCGACACCAAGGACGACCTGCTCGAACGGGCCGTGGACGCGGTGGCCGGCGAGCTGGCGCTGCCCGACGAGTCCGACGCGGACGCCGACTGGCGCGACCAGCTCCGCGAGCTGGCCACGACCTACCGCGATGTGCTGCTGCGCCACCCCTGGGCGCCCCGGCTGCTCGGCGAGTTCCTCAACATCGGCCCGCGCTCCACGGCCTTCTCCGACGCCACCCTGCGCGTGATGGCCCGCAGCGGCCTGGGCCCGGACGGCACCTCCGGCGCCCTCGCCTCGCTCTTCCAGTTCGTCTACGGCTTCGCGACCATCCGGTCCCTGCACGAGGCCCGCTGCCGCGCCGCCGGCATCAGCCTCGACGAGCACGTCGCCCAGTTCGTCTCGGCGATCTCGGACCGGCCCGAGTACGCCGAGACGATGGACCTGTCCTCCCGTGCCGGCTGGGCCACGAGCGAGGGCGGCGCCCGCGAGATGCTCGACCGCGACTTCGCCTTCGCCCTGGACCTCCAGATCGCCGGCATCGAGGCGATGCGGGAGAAGGCGGGCGGGACCGATCCGGCCCCCGCGCCGCCGAAGAGCCACCCGTAGGGGCCTCCGCAACAGCCCTCCGCAGGGGAGACCTCCGCAGAGGTATCCGCCGCACCGTCCAGGGGCATGGATGCAGGAAGCCGCCCGCGCATCCGAACTCCCGCGCCCCGCCGGTGACTTCGTCGTCAGAACGCCCGGAACGCTCCCTTCTCAGCGTGGCATGCCCATGGCACGATGCCTCCCATCCGTCCAGGCCCCTCGATACCTCTGCGTCGACCAAGGCGTCCGGAGCGCCGACCGGTCCGGCCTTCCGGGAGCCGTCGCGGGCGAGCCGCGCGGTTGCGTGTCCCGTCCGTGTGCAGGTGCCCCACACCCCCCACGGAAGGCCCAGCCATGCCCCGGAAATCCCTGGTGACCACGGCCGCGGCAGCGATGGTCGCGGCCCTTACGGCCCTTACCCCGGCGTCCCCGTCGGCCCTCGCCCGTACGCCGGAGCCCACCGCCGCGTCCGGCGCGCGCACCCTGGTCGTCTACCGCGTCCCCACCCACGACCGCGGGGACGCGAAGAAACTGATCTCCGCCGGATACGACCTGATGGAGCGCCGCCAGGGCGACGACCTGTTCGTCATGGGCGATCCGGGCACCGCCGACGGGCTGCGCCGGCTCGGCTTCGCCCCCACGGCCGTCGAGACGACGAAGCAGCCGCTGCCCCGCACCCCGCGCCCGCCCCGCACCACCGGCGGGGTCGACGACACCTACGACGGCGGCTACCACACCGTCGACGCGCACTACGCGCACCTCGACCAAGTCGCCGCCCAGCACCCGGACATGGCGAAGGTCGTCACCTACGGGAAGAGCTGGCTCAAGGAGCACGGCCGCGGCGGCCGCGATCTGAAGGCCGTCTGCCTCACCAAGATGAAGCAGGGGGACTGCCGGCTCGATCCGAAGGCGCCCAAGCCGCGCTTCTTCCTGATGAGCCAGATCCATGCGCGCGAGCTCACCACCGGTGAGGTCTCCTGGCGCTGGATCGACACCCTGACCAAGGAGTACGGCAAGGACCCCGACATCACCGCCCTGATGGACTCCACCGAGATGTGGGTCGTCCCGATCACCAACCCGGACGGCGTCGACATCGTCGCCCAGGGCGGCGACCACCCCCTCCTCCAGCGCAAGAACGCCGACGACGCGAAGGGCACGTGCGGCGCGAACGGCCAGACCGGCGTGGACCTCAACCGCAACGCGGGCAGCCACTGGGGCGGCGAGGGCACCTCCACCCAGCCGTGCAGCGAGATCTACCTGGGCCCGGCCGCCGACTCCGAACCGGAGAACAGCGCCCTGGAGGGCCTGTTCCGCAAGCTGTACCCGGCCGTGCGCACCGGCACCGGCGACGGCGATCCGGCGCCGGACACCGCCAAGGGCATGATGATCAGCCTCCACAGCGACGCGAGCATGGTCCTGTTCCCCTGGGAGGACGACCACACCCGGCACACCGGCAACGACGCCTCGCTCCGCGCGCTGGCCGGACGGCTCGGTTCGCTCACCGGCTACCAGTCCGGACAGGCCGGCGAGATCCTCTACGACGCGTCCGGCGGCACCGACGACTGGACCTACGACAAGCTGGGACTGGCCAGCTTCACCATCGAGATCGGCGACAGCGACGGCCGCGGCTGCTCCGGCTTCACCCCGAAGTACACCTGCCAGGACGGCTACTTCTGGCCGAAGCTGAAGCCGGCCCTGCTGTACGCGGCGAAGCAGGCGGCGGCGCCGTACCGGACGACGTCCCACCGCCGCTGACCCGGCGCCGCATCGCGGCCGGCGGTCAGTCCCCGTCGGCCGCGCGCTGCGGTGTCCACCGCAGCGTCATATCCGGCAGCCGCTCCATGTTGCGGCTGCCGTCGCTGCGGTCGACGACGGTGAAGCCGTGCCGGGCGTAGAACGCGCGGGCGCCGGTGTTCTGCTCGAAGACGTGCAGCGACAGCCCCGTGGGGCGGTACCGCTTGGCCTCGTCGAGGAGGAGGGTGCCGATGCCCTGGCGCAGGACGTCCGGGCGGAGGTAGAGCTGCTCCAGCAGCGCGTCCTCGACGGCCGCGTAGCCCACGGGCTCGCCGTCGCGCGCCGCGATCCAGGTCCGGCACTCCGGGAGCACGATCTCCCGGATCCAGCGGGTCACCTCGTCCTCCGTGCGCCGCTGCGGCGGCAGATACGGCATGGTCGCCGCGCGCGAGGCCAGGTGGAGGCGGGCGATCGCCGCCGCGTCGCCCTCAACTGCCGGGCGGATCACCGTCGTTCCATCGATATCCACCGCAGGACCGTAGCCCCGGCGACGGGGCCCGGGCCAGCGAATTACGCCGGCTCCGCGGGCGCCCGCGCACGAGTGGACCCGGACCGTTGGGAAACGGTCCGGGTCCACGGGGTGGGACGTCGCAGCCCGGTTCGTCGGACGGGCGCCGGACTGCGACGGTCGGTGGGGCGGTCCCTCCCGCCCCCGGGCGGCCCGGGGGCCGCTTGCGGGGGCGGTCAGACCACCGGAGGGTGGGTCACTTGGTGAAGGCCGCGGTCCCGTTCGGGGTGCCGAGGCCGGTCGGGCCGTCGTAGCCGGTGCCCGCCTTGCAGAGGTACGACGGCGAGCAGGAGCCGTTGGCACCGCTGGTGACGTCGTTCAGCGAGGAGGTGTGGCTGTACGGGTACGAGGCGGGGGTGTCGGTCGAGCCCGGGGCGCCCGCGAGGGCGTAGACGCCGGCGATGAACGGGGACGACGCGCTGGTGCCGCCGTAGACGTTCCAGCCGGTGGCCTGGTAGCTGTCGTAGACCGCGAGGCCGGTGGCCGGGTCGGCGACCGAGGCGACATCGGCGACGGTGCGCTTGGCGCAGCCGGTGTCCTTCTGCCAGGCCGGCTTGGCGTCGTACGTGGAGCAGCCGGAGCCGGCGCCCTCGCCGCCCGCGCTGGTGCCCCAGACCGACTCGGACCAGCCGCGGCTGCTGCTGTCCTTCTTCAGCGAGGTGCCGCCGACCGCGGTGACGTACTGCGAGGCCGCCGGGTACTCGACGCCGTAGCCGCTGTCACCGGAGCTGACGGTGATCGCCACGCCCGGGTGCTTGAAGTACGAGGTGTCGTAGCTGGCGTCGGAGGAGGACTCGCCGCCGCCGTAGCTGTTGGAGACGTACTTGGCGCCCATGGTGACCGCGCGGTTCACCGCCGTGCCGAGGTCGCTCATGCTGGCGCTCTTCGCCTCGACCAGCAGGATGTGGCACGAGGGGCAGGCGGCGCTGACCATGTCGACGTCGAGCGAGATCTCACCGGCCCAGCCGGCGTCGGCCGTCGGGTAGCTGGTGCCGCCGTTCTGGTCGACCTTCTTGAAGCAGCCGTTGGCCGTGGTGCAGGCGGGCAGGCCGTACTGGGAGCGGTAAGTCGCCAGGTCCTTCTCGGCGTTGGGGTCGTCGTAGGCGTCGACGATCGCGACCGTCTGGCCCGAACCGCCCGTCGTGGGCAGCTTGTAGGCGCTCCGCAGGTCGCTGGGGCCGAAGCCGGACGGCGTGATGTGGGGGCCGAGGGCCAGGCTCTGCTTGACGTCCGTCCGGGCCACCGCGTTGCACGCCATGTAGCCGGGCTTGGTCGGCTCGGAGCACAGGCGGTGGGTGGGGACGGCGGCGGAACCGGACGCGGTGGGGGCCGTGTGCGGGGCGGCCGGGGCCGGGGCGGCGCCCGCCGGGGCGGCGGCGATCAGACCGCCGACGATGAGGGTGGCCGCCGAGAGCAGCGCCGGGACACCCCGGCGCACCATTCCTCGGGTGCGGTCCGCTCTGTTGTCCGCCGAGCTCGTTCGCAGGGAAGGCAAGGGATGACCTCCGTGGGGGAGAGGGGGGCCGGCGGCCGACGGTGGCGGCGGCCGGGTGGGGGGTGCCGGTGCGGTGCGGGTGGTGCGTGGTGCCGGGAGGCGGACCTGTGGGGGACCCGGCGGTTGAAGTCGCACGCCTGGGCGTCATGACGCGCACATGACATTCATGCGTGGTCATGCCGCGGTCAGGGCGTCCAGCCCCCCGTGGGGCGTGTGTGCAACTCCGGTGGTGCGTCGCGCATGTGCACTCGGTGGGTGCCACCCCGGTCAGTGGTGGCTTGCTAGGAAAGTAGTGAACACACCGTCAAAGGGACACCGGGTTACGGCAAAGCCTTCTTCTGGTCCGCCGCCGTCGGCTTTGTGGACACCGGCCCGTCATGCGTCCGAGGCCGCTACCTTGTCCACCCGTGACTCCACCCACGACTGACGTCGCGGGCTTCCTGCGTCGGTGGCCAAGCCTCCGCGCAGAGGGCCGGCCCGGCCCTGTGCGGGACGTTGAGCGCGCCCACGCGGTCGGCGTTCTCCACCAGGCCGCATGTGACGCACTCGAACTTCGCTCGGGTGAGGCGGTTCTCCTTCGCGACGTGCCCACATCCACCGATCTCGGACGGGCAGGTGCGGGAGGTGTTGCGGGCGTCCACTGCGATCACGCGGCGATCGGCGCACAGTCTGAGATTGGATTCCCCCACCGGCCAAAGCCGGTGGCCCCCTCGAAAGGACTTTGATGGAGTGGGAAGAGGACGCGGTCGGCAACCTCGTCGCGCTGGGGCTGGCCCGGTATGAGGCGCGGGTCTACCTCGCCCTGGTCAAACGTGAGTCGTACACCGCCGCCGAGGTGGCCCGTGAGGCGGACGTACCGCGCCAGCGCGTCTACGACGTCCTGGACGCCCTGGTCCGCCGCCGGTTGGCCCAGACGCACCCCGGGCGGGTGGCGACGTACTCGGCGGTCGCGCCCGAACTCGCCGTCGACCGCCTGGTGGCGCTGCAACGCGAGTCCCTGGAGCGGCTGGAGCGCGCCTCCGGCAGCCTGGCCGCGGCCCTCCAGCCGCTGTGGGCGGACGGGCGCGACCACTCCGACCCGCTCGACTACGTGGAGATCCTGCGCGAACCGGTGGCGATCTCCGAGCGGTTCGCCGACATCCAGCGGCAGGCCCGCCGCGAACTGCTCAGCTTCTGCAAACCGCCGTTCGTCGCCCCGGCGGAGAACGCCGAGGGCATCGAGGCCGCCCGCCGGCTGCACCGGGCCGGCGGCACCGTCCGGGCCATCTACACCTCCGGCGCCCTGGCGGACGCCGGCATGCTCGCCAACGTCCGCAGCTTCGCGGAGGCCGGCGAGGAGGCCCGCTTCACCGACGACCTCCCGCTCAAACTCGTCATCGCCGACGCCGCGTTGGTGCTGTGCGACATGCCCGACCCGGTCGCCGGCGCCGGCTCCACCACCGCCCTGGTCATCGAGCACCCCGCCCTCGCGGCCTGCCTGCGGCTGGCCTTCCTGACGGTGTGGGAGAGCGCGGCGACGGCCCCCGAACCCCGGGAGGCGCTGCGGTCGTAACGGGCCCACCGGCGGGAACGGACGGCCGGGGACCGGCGGGACCGGACGGCCGGGAACGGCGAAAAGGGCGGCCCCGGCACGCAACCGCGTTGCCGGGACCGCCCCTTGTGCCACCCGCGCGCACGGACGCACGCGGACCGCCGCGCTACGCCATCGGAAGGCTCTCGCCCTGGACGGCCTGGATGTCCAGCTCGACCTTCAAGGTGGTGCCGATGGCCGCGATACCGGCGGCCACCACCTGGTTGTAGTTCATCTTGAAGTCCTCGCGGTGCAGTTCGGCGGTGGCGCGGAACGCCGCGCGGGTGCCGCCCCACGGGTCCGGGCCGGTGCCCAGGTAGCTGAGGTCGAGGTCGACGGGGCGGACCACCCCGCGCAGCGAGAGGTCGCCGTGGACCGTCCAGCGGTCCGGACCGGCCGGCGTCAGGCCGTTGCTGCGGTAGGTGATCTGCGGATAGACCTCGACGTCGAGGAAGTCCTCGTTGCGCAGGTGGCCGTCGCGCATGCCGTTGCCGGTGTCGATCGACGCGGCGTTGATGACCGCCTCGACGCGGGACCGCTCGACGTCCTCGGCGATGTCGATCCGGCCGCTGAACTCCGTGAAGCGGCCGTGCACGCTGGAGATGCCCAGGTGCTGGGCGACCGCGCCCACCGTGGAGTGCATCGGGTCGATGGTCCAGGGCCCGGGCGGCGGCAGTTCCACGCCGCCCTGGCGGGCCAGGACCACGGTGCCCACGTCCACCCGGCCGCTGGCCGTGACGATCGCGGTGGAGGCGACCGGTGCATAGCCGACGGCGGTCACGATGACCGTGTAGGGGCCGGCGGGCAGCGGCTCCGCGCTGCGCACCGCGCCGTCCTCGTCGGCGTTCGCGCGCAGCACCTGCGCGCCCGTCATGTCGGTGACGGTCAGCACGGCGTGCTGTACCGCCCAGCCGTCCCGCGTGCGAACCTGCGCCCGTACGCCGGCAGCTCCCGCGCCCGTCGAAGTCATCTGCGTGCCTCTCCCGTTCAGTGCCGGTACGTGCCGTGCCGTCGGGTACGTGCCGTGCCTGTCCGTGCCTGTGTCCGTGTGAGCGGGTGGTCCTGTGGGCCGCGACGGCCCGCTCCGGCCCCGGTGCGTACCGTTCCCCGGCCGGTCGGTGGTGGTGCCGGGCTCCGCCGGCGGCGTGCAGGCCGTCCCCTGCCTGTGCGCAGCGCCGCCGCCGGAGCCCTGTCCGGTCCGGGGCGCGTCTCCGCTCAACGCGCGCCCCGGGCCGGGGTGTTCGCCCGGGCCGCCGCGGAGCGCGGGGCCCGGGTCCGGGTCAGTCCCCGGGGTGGGCGAGCTGGACGTCGTAGCCGTCCACCCCGCCGGCGTCGACGACCAGGCCGGCGGCGATCGGCGGGTAGCCGCTCGCGATGACCGTGTAGTCGCCGGCGTCCAGGTCGGTGAAGGCGTAGGCGCCGTCCTCGCCGGTGGTGGAGGTGGCCACGACGTTGCCCGCCGCGTCGACCAGGGTGACCCGGGCGTCGGCCAGCGGGGCGCCGTTCGCCCCGGCCCGTACGACGCCCTGCACCCGGGCGCCGGAGAGCAGCTCGATCTCGGTGCGGGTGGTGCCCTGGCCGCCGACCTCGACCGGCTGGGCGACGGGCCGGAAGTCGGCCGCGTTGACCGCGACGGTGTAGGTGCCGGGGGCCAGCTCACCGAAGGAGAAGGTGCCCTCGGCGGTGGTCTGCCCGGTGGACAGCACCTCGCCGCGGACGTCGGTGACCACGACCATCGCGCCGCTCACCGGCTCGCCGGTGACCGCGCCGCGCACCAGGCCGGACAGGCCGCTGGTGCCGCTGAGCAGGATGTCGTAGCCGTGCGGCGCCTCGCCGACCACGACCGTGGACGCCTGCGGCTGGTGGCCGTCGGCCGCCGCGATCAGCACATAGGAGCCGGCGCCGGGGGCCTGGAGCGCGTACTCGCCGTTGGCCTGGGCGACCGCGCGGCCCAACTGCCGGCCGCTGAGCGAGATCAGCGTGACGGCCGAGCTGGCCACCGGGTTGCCGTCGGCGTTGCGGACGAAGCCGTGGACGGAGGGGCCGGACGGGACGGCGTCACCGCCGCCGGCCGACGCGAACGCCGCCAGGGGCTGGGCCGCCGGGGCCGCCTTGGCCCAGGACGGGGTGTGCAGTGCGTCGTCGTCGGATATGGACGGCGCGGCGCCGACCAGGGCCGGCTCGCGCTCCTCGGCGGCGGACGCCGCCGGGGCGGACGCGGCGAGCGGGGCCGTGGCCGGGGCGGCCGCGGGGGCCTGGGCTGCGTCACCGTCGCCGCCGGCGGCGAGGGTGCGCTCCGTACCGGACTTGCTGCGCAAGGCGACCTCCTTGATGAACAGGGTGATGAGCAGGGCGAGCAGGGCGAACGGGGCGGCGTAGAGGAAGACGTCACCGACTCCGTGTCCGTACGCGTCCTCCATGATCGACCGGATCGGGGCCGGCAGCGTGGACAGGTCGGGGATGCCGTCGCTGCTGCTGCCGTGGCTCGCCGCCGCGGCGGCCTTGGGCCCGAGGGCCGTCAGACCGTCGGTCACGTAGTGCGTGACCCGGTTGGCGAGCACCGCGCCGAGCGCCGAGACGCCCACCGCACCACCGAGGGTACGGAAGAACGTCACCAACGAGCTGGCAGATCCGATGTCTTGGGGCGCGACCTGGTTCTGGGTGGCCAGCACCAGGTTCTGCATCATCATGCCGACGCCGAGACCCATCAGGGCCATGAAGGTCGCGGTGTGCCAGTACGGGGTGTCCGTGCGCAGCGTGCCCAGCAGGCCCAGGCCCGCGGTGAGCAGCACGCCACCGCTGACGAGGAAGACCTTCCAGCGCCCGGTGCGGGTGATGATCTGGCCGGAGACCATCGACGACAGGAACAGGCCCGTCACCATCGGGATGGTCATCACGCCGGACATCGTCGGGCTCTTGCCCTCGGCCAGCTGGAAGTACTGCGAGAAGAAGACCGTGCCGCTGTACATCGCGACGCCGACGAACAGCGAGGCCAGCGTGGCCAGGGTGATCGTCTTGTTGCGGAACAGCCGCAGCGGGATCAGCGGTTCGGCGGCCTTGGTCTCGACGAGCACGAAGATCAGCGCCAGCACGATCGAGCCGCCGAGCATCGCGCAGGTCTGCCAGGAGATCCAGTCGTAGTTCTTGCCGGCCAGCGTGATCCAGATCAGCAGCAGGGTGGCCGACGCGGCGATGAAGAACGAGCCGGCCCAGTCGACCTTGACGCCCTCGCGCTTGACGACCGGCAGCTTCAGGGTCTTCTGGAGCACGATCAGCGCGATCACCGCGAACGGCACGCCGACGTAGAAGCACCAGCGCCAGCCGAGCCAGCTGGTGTCGGTGATGACGCCGCCGAGCAGCGGTCCGCCGACGGTCGCGACGGCGAAGGTCGCGCCCAGGTAGCCGCTGTAACGCCCGCGCTCCCGCGGGGAGATCATCGCGGCCATGACGATCTGGGCCAGCGCGGACAGACCGCCCACGCCGATGCCCTGGATCACCCGGCAGGCGATCAGCATGCCGGGGTTCTCCGACAGACCGGCGACGACCGAGCCGCCGACGTAGATGACCAGGGCGAGCTGGACCAGCAGCTTCTTGCTGAACAGGTCGGAGAGCTTGCCCCATACCGGCGTCGTCGCGGTCATCGCCAGCAGCTGGGCGGTGACGACCCAGGTGTAGGCGCTCTGACCGCCGCCCAGGTCATGGATGATGTGCGGCAGTGCGTTGGAGACGATCGTCGACGACAGGATGGCGACGAACATGCCGAGCAGCAGCCCGGACAGCGCCTCCATGATCTGACGGTGCGTCATGGGCTCGCCAGGGGAAGCGCTGTGACCGCCCCCATGCTTGGCATGCCCGCCCCGCACACCGGCTGGTGAGGTCGTAGCCATGTGGTTCCTTTACTTCCTTTTCATCCTGCTGCGGGGGCACGGGTGGTGGAGGCGGAGTCGTGCGGTGCCCGGGTGCGGCAGTCGCCGAAGCTCCTGCGGAGCCTGGCGAGCAGCTCGATGAGGTGCCCGACGTCGGTGTCGGTCCAGTCGTCCAAGTACCGGGCGAGCGTCTGCGTGTAGCGCTCCGAGAGCTCCGCGAGGAGCTCCCTGCCGTTCGGGGTCAGTCGCAGCAGCCGTGACCGCTTGTCCGCCGGATCGGGCTCGCGCTCGACCCAGCCGTGTTCCGTGACATGGGCGACGTGCCGGCTGGTCACCGACATGTCGATCGCGAGCAGCTCGGCCAGCTGGCTCATCCGCATCTCGCCGTGCCGGTCGAGAAGCGTGAGCACCGCGGCCGATGCCGGCGGGCACTCCTGGGGCAGGATGCGCCCGAGCTCCCGCTTGACGGCCCCGACGGCGCTGAGTTGCCGGGCCAGCTCTTCGTAGTGACTTCGAGCGGCCATCGGCTCCTCCGCGCCTCTTCACCTGCGCAGCCTTCGCGCATGTTTTGTTGCTTGGGGCAACCATAGGCAAAGTTGGTTGCTGAAGGCAAACGATTTCGGGCCGCTTATGGCATGGAACCGGCAAAGTCCGAGTCACGTATGCCTCAATAAATCCGCATTGCCATGTAAAGATGCTGGTCAATGCGGTAGACGTCGCACTCGACGGCAAACCCGCGGCCTTTGTGCGGTCGTGCCCCCGGTGCCCATCCGGCGCGTCACGCCATGTGCGCGTCAGGCCCCGCTCCGTGCCCGCCCCGCCTGCGCTCCGTACCCGGCCCGTGCGCGCACGGTGAGTGCGCCCGCGGCGGCCCGCTCCCCACCACCCGCGTACGCGCGCGCAGGATACGCGCCCCAAGGGTGCCCCCTGCTCAGGGGTTCGCTAGGGTCCTTCCCCATGGCGACCAACCCGCAGAACCAGCCCGGCAACTACGACCCGGCGGGCAGCACGCAGATGTTCCAGGCCTTCGTCGACGACGGCAGCGCCGGTCCGGGTGCCGGCGCCGGTGCCGGTGCCGGTGCTCCCCAGGGCGGCCGCCGCGCCGCCGCGCCCCAGCGTGCGTCGGGCGGACCGCGCTTCGGCCTGATCGTCGGCGTGATCGTCGCCATCCTCGTGGTGGTCGGCGCCGCCTGGCTCGCACTGGCCTAACGGGCCGACGGGAGGCGGGGGTTCGGCCCCCGGCCACCACCCCGGCGCCGCCCGCACCACCCCTCCGTCCCCTCCGTCCCCTCCGTCCCCTCCGTCCCCTCCGGGGCCTCCACCGCACGCTGGCCCCGCCCGGCCTCATCCACACCGGGCGGGACGCGTACCGCCCCGCCTTCCTCTACGCGACGGGCGGAGCCCCCTCCCCTTCCTCGTCCCCGCCGTCCTCATCGGGGCCGTCGATCAGCAGCCGCAACCGAGCACCCCGACTCCTCGACACCCGATGCACCCGCACCAGGTGATCGTTCAAGTCCGCGGCCAGCAGGTGGATTTCACCCGGCGTCCACGCGCGACCCACGAGAAGGCGACGGGCTTCCACGATGAACTCGCCGGCCGAGCTCATCTGTTCGGCCTCCACCCGGTCCGCAAGGCGGGAGACGTAACCGGTCCCGCTGCCGTCGAGGAGATAGCACGGCTTCCCGTCCGGGCTGGTCCATGGCAGCAACCTGGCGTCGTCCGGAAAGTGGCGACTCATCGTGCGGCCACCTCCATCCCGTGGAACCGATGAGGCGCCACGTCGATGCCATGCACCGCCAGCCACTGCTCCCGCCGCCGGCCGGGCTGCAAGTGGCGTTCCCGCCGTGCGGTGAGGCGGGGAGGGGTGGCGCGGTGGCGGCCATGCGCGGGGAGTAACCGGCACAGCAGCGATTCGAAGATCGTTCGGATAGCCTGAAGCACGTCGTCAACCTCCATGGGGTTGATGGCCGCGGCCCCCGGACGTTCGCCGCCACAGCAACGTCGCGGGGGTCTTCTCATGCGGCGAGCTCTGTTTCGGAGGGCTGACGAGCGCCGCGTTCCTCGGAGGTATTACGGCACCGGCCAGCAAGGGAGGGGAAGGCGCCGGTCTTCGACACCGGACGCCTCCCGATCTCGGATCCACTGTGCTCTTTTTGGCGGTCTATGTGCAACACCGAGATGCGTATTGCCAAGAGGATGGAACAAGTGTCCCCATAGCACAGCTAGTTGGCGTCGTGTCAAACTGCGCCCATGACGCAGAAACGAGCAACGCCGACTATCAAACGGCGGAGGGTTGGCGGTCAGTTGCGTCGCTGGCGTGCATCTGTGAAGTCGGGCGACGCGGCGAAGCTCATGGGTTGGGACACCACCCGCCTCAGTCGAATCGAGCGCGGCACATACCGGATCTCGGGTGACGAAGTCAGAGCGATGTGCGCCAAGTTGGGAGTAGAAGACCCGGTTGGCGTCGAGGAAGTCGCGAAAGCTGCGGAGGAGCCGGTAGGAGGAGGCTGGTGGGCGGCCTACGCCGGGCGCATCGGCCGGAACTACCTGGACTTCATCGAGCTGGAAGCCGAAGCGCAGGCGATCCACATCCAGCATCCGGTGATCGTGCCCGGGCTGCTCCAGTCGCCCGGATACGTAAGGGAGATGATTACCCGAGCACTCACCACGGTGTCCGCTGAGCATGCTGAGATGTTGGTTTCCATTCGGTTGGCGCGACAGGCTGTCCTCAGCAAAGCGACCAAGCTCCACGCACTTGTGCCGGAGTCGGCTCTCCACGCCCAGTTCGAGTCGGGCCCTGGGGTCATGCGGGACCAGATCCGCAGGCTCCTTGATGCTTCGGAGATGCCGAACGTCGAGCTCAAACTCATCCCACTCACTGCTCACCCGACGTACGGGGCCATCGGTGCCATGACTGTCCTGTCCTACCGGCACCCGTGGTCGAAGGTGGTCAGCGTCGACAACCCCATGGGCGGGAACCACACGGATGATGCCGAGCAAGTGGGCGTCCTGGAGAAAGAGTTCGCCGCAATCTCCCGCATCGCGCTTCCCGTTGAGAAGTCGCGGGATCGTCTGAACGAGCATCTGGAAGGACTGCACAAGTGACCGCGAAGATCGGATGCGTCCTCATGGCCCATGCGGTCGAAGGCGCCCTCTGGAAGAAGTCCTCCTACAGCGGAGGCAGCGAATCACAGTGCGTCGAGGTTGCCGAAATATCCGGTACGCACTCGGGCATTGCCATTCGAGACTCCAAGGACCCGCAAGGTCCCGCGTTGGTTTTCTCTGCGGGTGGTTGGTCGACGTTCATATCGGCAGTCAGGTGCGCCGAGGAACTGCACAAGGAGTACATCTCATGAACGCAGAGATCGAGCTCGCCGCTGCTGTGTGGGTCAAGTCCTCGTACAGCGGGTCCAACGGGGGACAGTGCGTCGAGGTCGCCATCAACCTCGTGCCCTCTCACGGCGTTGTCCCGGTCCGGGACAGCAAGGCCGTAGAGGGTCCGCTCCTCTCCTTCCCGGCTTCCTCCTTCTCCTCCTTCGTCACGGCCGTCAAGGAAGATGCGCTCTCCTGCTGACTCAGGAGCACGCCGCGAGCAGCAGAACGGCCCCCTGAGCGGGGGCCGTTGTCGTACCGAGACAGTTCCGCGCAACTCCTCCGCGGAAGCGTCACCCCTCCCCCTCCATCGCCGCCTTCAAGGTCGCGATGTCCAGCTTCTTCATGCCCAGCATGGCCCGCATCGCGCGGGTGGCGCGGCCGCGGTCGGTGCCCTGGAGGACGTCGGTCATCACCTCCGGGACGACCTGCCAGGACAGGCCGTACTTGTCCTTGAGCCAGCCGCAGGGGCCCTCCTCGCCGCCCTGGGAGAGCTTGGCCCAGTAGTAGTCGACCTCCTCCTGGTCGGCGCAGCTGACGGCCAGCGAGATCGCCTCGTCGAAGGTGAACTCCGGGCCGCCGTTGATCGCGGTGAACTCCTGGCCGTCCAGCACGAACTCGACGGTCAGCACGGTCCCGGCCGGTCGCGGGCCGGCCTCCGTGTAGTGCGTGACGTGCTTGATCTGCGAGTTGGGGAAGACGGAGCAGTAGAACTCCGCGGCCTCCAGACCCTGGGCGTCGAACCAGAGGTTGGGGGTGATCCTCGGCATGGCGTGCTCCTGGCGGTCGGGCCGGTCGGTGGACGGCCGGGTGGCTGCGGTCGGTTGGTGGCCGGGGGCCGTCCTGTGTATCGACCACCGCGCGGCGCCGCAGACATCGCCATTCGGGTGGGAATTCCGCGAAGGGGCAGCCGAGCGCCCCGAGGGCCTGTCCGATGGGGCGGGGGCGGACGGCCCGGCCCCTGGAGAGCGGAGAGGGAGGGCGTATGAGCGTCAACGTCGACGGCCGCGAGCCGAAATGCCGCGGGGCGGCCCCTGCACGGCCGGAGACCGGTGCGGCGCGGGAGCAGCGCCCCGGTGGGCGAGGGTCCGGCGAGAACGACGACCACTTCCCGCCGCTGCGGCGGCACGGCGTGCAGCGGCTGGCGTGGGAGCAGTGGGGAGCGGGCCGGTCCATCTGGTGGGCCGACATCGGCGAGCGGGAACTGATCGTCGACCAGGTCGCCGTGCACCAGGCCCCGCCGCCCGCCGACGTCGCCGCCGCGCTCGGCATGGAACCGGCCGAACCGGCCTGCGTGCGCAGCCGACGGTTCGTCCTCGACGGCAAACCGGTGCTGCTGGCGACGAGCTTCCTCCCCGCCGACCTGGTGGCCGGCTCGGCGATCGCCCAGGAGGACACCGGCCCCGGCGGCCTCTACGCGCGCCTGGCCGAACTGGGCCGCGCACCACGGCAGTTCCGCGAGGAGATCCGCTCCCGGATGCCGTCCCGGGACGAGGCGAACCGGCTGCGCCTCAGCGCGGGCACACCCGTGTTCCTCATCACCCGCATCGCCTTCATGGACGGCGGCCGCCCGGTGGAGGTCAACGAGATGATCCTGGACGCGGCCGCGTACGTCCTCGAATACGCCATGGAGGCGTAGGCGGAGCGTGCCGAGCGGGTGCGGCAGGTTCCGGGGAGCGGGTTCCCGCCACGGTCCGCAGCCCGGCCGACGCCGACAACTCCCGGGCGCTTAAGTTGTCTTGAAAGTGACGTCCTTGGTGTCCAGATGCATCCCCGGCGGCACCCGCCAGGCGTCCACACACACCCGCCAGCTGCCGGTCGCCGGTTTGCCGGGGATGAGGGGGAGCGGCAGCGATTGGGGGGAGTCGACGGTCGCCCAGTCGATGCCGAGGGCGTCGATGACGTGGCTGCCGAGGGTGACGGTGCCGGTGGTGACGGGGTGGTCGCCGGTGTTGAGGAAGTCGATGGTGACCTGCTGGCACCAGCGGACGTCGGTGTCGGCGAGCACCGGCTTGCCCACCACGAGGCCGGGTGGGGCGTCCGGGCCGGCCGGGACGGTGGGGGAGGGCGGCGCGGGAGTGGGCGAGGAGCCGCCGGGCTGTGGACTGCTGGAACCGCCGGGCGGGGACGAGGGGTTGGTGCCGGGCCCGGGGGCGGGAGTGGGGCCAGGGGCGCCTGTGGTGCCGGGGCCCGTAGGGGAGCCGTGTGGCGGTGTTGCCGGTGGGGTGGCTGAGCCTGGGGCCGGGGCGCTGCCCGTCGGGCCCGTAGAAGGGCCGGGAGGGCCGCCGGAGGGGCCGGGGCGTGCGGGGCCGCGGTCGCCGCCGTCCAGGGGCGTCAGCTCGACGCGGCCCGGTGGGGCCACGGGCGTCGTGCGGGCGGTGCCGTCCAGGGGGCCTGCCGGGCCCACCGCGGCATAGCCGGAGCCGGCCGCGCCGCAGCCGGTGAGGAGGACGCCCAGGCAGAGCACGATCGCCGAGGCGGAGGCAACAGGTGTGGTCCGTCGCGTCATGCGGGTACCTCCCAGCGGTGGCTGGGGGCAGTGTGGCTGACGCAACGTCAGGTGTGAAGAGTGTGGGCGGAGCGTGGGTCGGCAGGTGGCCGGGTGTGGGGGGTCACCGGATGCGGCCGGGGCATGCGGGCCGGAACCGTCGCGGTGGCGCGGCGCCGTCTCCCTTGCTGTCCGCCGAGCGACCTGGAGCGGCTGTCGCCGGCTGCCCCTCGGCGGACCGTGCCTCAGTCCGAGATCAGACCTTCCCGCAGCTGCGACAGCGTGCGGGTGAGCAGCCGGGAGACGTGCATCTGGGAGATGCCGACCTCCTCGCCGATCTGCGACTGCGTCATGTTGGCGAAGAACCGCAGCATGATGATCTGGCGCTCCCGGGGCGGGAGTTTGGCCAGCAGCGGCTTGAGGGACTCGCGGTACTCCACGCCCTCCAGCGCGGTGTCCTCGTAGCCGAGGCGGTCCGCCAGGGAGCCCTCGCCGCCGTCGTCCTCGGGGGAGGGGGAGTCGAGCGAGGAGGCGGTGTAGGCGTTGCCGACCGCCAGGCCGTCGACGACGTCCTCCTCCGACACCCCCAGGCACAGGGCGAGTTCGGGCACCGTCGGCGAGCGGTCCAGCTTCTGGGAGAGCTCGTCGCTGGCCTTGGTGAGGGCGAGGCGGAGCTCCTGGAGGCGGCGCGGGACGCGCACGGACCAGGACGTGTCGCGGAAGAACCGCTTGATCTCGCCGACCACGGTGGGCATCGCGAACGTCGGGAATTCCACCCCGCGTTCGCAGTCGAAACGGTCGATTGCCTTGATCAGGCCGATGGTGCCGACCTGGACGATGTCCTCCATCGGCTCGTTGCGGCTGCGGAAGCGCGCGGCCGCGTAGCGCACGAGCGGGAGGTTCAGTTCGATCAGGGTGTCGCGCACGTACGCGCGCTCGGCGGAGTCCTTGTCGAGCGTGGCGAGCCGCAGGAACAGGGACCGGGAGAGCGAGCGGGTGTTGATGGCGTCGACGTCGTCATGCACGTGTGGTGCCGGCGCGGGAATCGCGGAAAGCACCTTTGAGCTGCCCAGTTCTACGGACATGCCACCCCCTTGAGGTCGCGGACGGGTCGCTGCGGCGTCCCCGGCCCAGGGCGGACCGAGGAGTTATGCCTCCACCTGAATACCGGAGGCAGCACCACGGCAAACGCGGTTCCTGCAGAATGTCACATGTCGGCAACACGCTGTAGCGTCTTGTCGACATATCTGTGCAGGAACGGGTCGCCCGTGCTGGTTAGGCGTCGATCCTGTTTGCGGATCGCAGCCGGGCGAAGCTCCGCGACAGTAGCCGGGACACGTGCATCTGCGAAACCCCAAGTTCCGCACTGATCTGGGACTGCGTCAGATTGCTGTAGTAACGGAGCAGAAGGATGCGCTGCTCACGCTCCGGGAGCTGGACGAGAAGGTGTCGCACGAGGTCCCGGTGCTCGACGCCGGCCAGTTCGGGGTCCTCGTAGCCGAGCCGGTCCAGCAGGCCGGGCAGGCCGTCGCCCTCCTGGGCGGCCTCCAGAGATGTGGCGTGATATGAGCGGCCGGCCTCCAGGCAGGCCAGCACCTCCTCCTCGCCGATCTTGAGCCGTTCGGCGATCTCGGCGGTGGTGGGGGAGCGGCCGTGCAGCACCGTGAGGTCCTCGGTGGCGCCGTTGACCTGCACCCACAGCTCGTGCAGGCGGCGCGGGACGTGGACGGTGCGGACGTTGTCGCGGAAGTAGCGCTTGATCTCGCCGACGACGGTGGGCATGGCGAAGGTCGGGAACTGGACACCGCGGTCCGGATCGAAGCGGTCGATGGCATTGATCAGGCCGATCGTGCCGACCTGGATCACGTCCTCCATCGGCTCGTTGCGGCTGCGGAAGCGGGCCGCGGCGTAGCGGACCAGCGGCAGGTTGGCCTCGATCAGTGCGGCACGGACGCGGGAGTGCTCTGGGGTGCCGGGTTCAAGTCCTGCCAGCTCGGCGAAGAGCACCTGCGTCAGCGCCCGGGTGTCCGCGCTACGGCTCTCGCGGGCCGGAGCCTTGGGCGCAGTACGGGCCGTCACGGTCACGCCACCCTTCACAGTGCAGTTCGCATGTATCGCGTATCGCATGTATCCGGCAAAAGCGGTCATAGCATCACAAGACATGTGCACTGTGTGCAAGCACCCCATAACGCCGTGTTGAAGAGAGAGTTGGCGGGGTGCGGGGGCGGTGCGCGAGGGGGTGCGGCGGGTGGTTCGGGCCCGCGGGAAAGCCCCCCGCCGCAGGGGCGAGGGGCCAGGAAGGGGGCGGCGGCGCGGGCGCCGCGGAGGGCCGTCGGGGGCCGGGTCAGAACGCGTAGTCGGCGATCACCCAGGTGGCGAATTCGCGCCACTGGGCGGCAGCCGCCTGGTGGGCGGGGTGCTCCACATACCGCGTGAGCGCGTCGGCGTCGGCGACCGCGGAGTTGATCGCGAAGTCGTAGGCGATCGGGCGGTCGCTGAGGTTCCACCCGCACTCCCAGAACGTCAGCTCCGGGATCTGGGTGCCCAATTCGGCGAAGGCGCGGGCGCCGGCCAGGACCCGCTCCTCGTCGCGCGAGACGCCCTCGTTGAGCTTGAACAGGACCAGGTGGCGGATCACTGCGGCCTCCGTGCGGCGGGACGAGGGGCGGCCGGTCCGGCGGGCCGACCAGGGCCTAACTGACCAGCTGGGTCATGAACACGCCGACGCTCTGCGCGGCGTTCGAAATGCCCTCGAAGCCTACCTGGACGAGCGCTCCGGCCCGCTTGGGGGTGGCGATGATGGTCCAGGCCACGAAGACGATGACCGCCCACATCACGACTCTTTTTGCTGTCGCCATCTGTTCCGTCTCCCCTGCGGCAGGTCCCTGTCGCCTCTGGCGATCCCCCCGGGATCCGGGCCCCGGCGATGGCCGCCCCGGCCTCCGGGGCAGTCGGCCGAGTGTAACCACACGTGTTCGACCCGGCGAGGCGGAAAGGGCCGCTCGGCCCGTCCCGCGCGCCGCGACCAGGGGCCGAAGGTCCCTCAAGGAGGGCCTTTCGTCTGGCTGTTGGGGCGGCGCCGGCGCGGCAGGATGAGGGAACGAGGCCCGGCGGATCTGGCAGGAATGCGCGGGGCCCCGGGACCTGGCCCCACTGCGGGGTCCGGACCGTGCGTCCCTTGCTCACGCGGCGCCGGATTCGGGGCTCGGTCCTCATCGGGGGAGGCGGCCGTCCCCTTGGTCCGCCTCCCCCGTCCAACCAGCGCCCCGCCCGCGCGCCGTGCGCGCCCCTGCCGGAACGCCCCGCCGGCAACCTCCGGGCCGTTCTTCTCGTCCCTCTCCCCGTAAGGCATCCCCGTACGCCCGTGGCTTGCGCATGTACGCGACAATCACGCGGCATGGAGCGCGGGGTGCGCCGCGGCGGCCGACCGCCGCGGCGCGAGCCTGCGCGGACGACGAGAGGAACACGGGGCTCCGACGATGAAGATCGACTGGGACCGGCGCACCTGCGCGCGGCGCGGCCACACCACGTATCTCCCGCACGAGGAGCACTTCCAGGCGAGACTGCACGCCGCCACCGCTCACGGCACGGCCTGGCGCTGTCTGCGCTGCGGCGACTTCGTCCTCGGCGATCCGCACGCCACCGGGCCGGCCGCGAAGGCCCCGCTGGTCGCCCGCGGCAAGGTGCTGCGGGACCTGTTCATCCTGCGGTTCCTGGCCGTGGAGCGGGCGCTGCGCGGGGTGTTCATCGTGTTGGTGGCGCTCGCCGTATGGCAGTTCAGCAACAGCCAGGACGCGGTCCGCCAGTTCTTCGACAAGAACCTGGAAGTGATCCGCCCGGTGGCTGTCCACTTCCACTACGACCTCGACCACTCGCCGATCGTCGACACCATCCGGAAGACCTTCGGCTACCACCACTCCACCCTGCTGCTGGTGGCCGGGCTGCTGCTCACCTACGCGGTGGTGGAGATCGTCGAGGGCGTCGGCCTGTGGATGTCCCAGCGCTGGGCGGAGTACCTGGCGGTGGTGGCGACCGCCGCGTTCCTCCCGCTGGAGATCTACGAACTGACCGAGAAGGTCAGCTGGCTCAAGATCGCCACCCTGGTCATCAACATCCTCGCCGTGGTCTACATCGCCGTCGCCAAGCGGCTGTTCGGGCTGCGCGGCGGCCGCGCGGCCTTCGACGAGGAGCGGCAGAGCGCCTCCCTGCTGGAGATCGAGACGTCCGCCGGGATGCCCGCACCGGCCCATAATGGCTGAACGCACCGTACGAGGGGGAAAGGCACCCATGCGACCGAAGCTCTTCAACTCCGCGCGCCGCACGCCCGGTTCGCCGCGGATATCCACCCGTCGGGCCGCGGCGCGCCGCCGCCCGGTGGCCGTCCTGGCGCTGCTGTTCGGCCTGCTGGCCGTCGCGGCCGGGCCGGCGGCCGCCGCCGGCCTTGCCGACGCGTCCGCGGCCCGCCCGGCCGTCGTGACCGCCCAACAGGCCGCGCCCGCCGCCGACTCCTCCGCCCGCATCGCCGCGGCCGCCGTCGGAACGCCCATGAAGTGGCGGCACATCACGCACAGCTCGCACGGCACCTACCACCACACCGCGCAGCAGACGTCCTTCACGACCCACGACAAGCCGAAGAAGAAGATGGGCTTCTTCAAGAAGCTCGGCATCTTCCTGATCGTGATCGTCGTCGTGATCATCGTCATCGTGATCCTGGTGATCTGGATGATCGTGCACTTCATCAGGAAGGCGTTCCGCCGCCGCGGCTGACGGAACGACACCGCGGCACCCCGCGCACCACGGGGGCGGGGGGGGGCCCCCCCCCCCGCCCCCCCCCCCCCCCCCCCGCCCCCCCCCCCCCCCCCCCCCCCCCCCCCCCCCCCCCCCCCC
>NZ_JBIVOW010000004.1:0-230103 GCF_044754325.1 Streptomyces sp. NPDC093097 | reverse complement strand
GAGGGTTTTGTTCTTGATCGTCCTACACCCCGGGGGGGGCGCCCCCCCCCGCGGGGCCCCCCCCCCCCCCGGGCCCCCCCCCCCCCCCGGGGGGGGGGGGGCCCCCCCCCGGGCCCCCCCCCGCCCCCGTTTCCGTCCCCGCTCACCGGGCGCCCGCCGCACGCCGCGAAGTACCGGGAAAACCAAAGGAGTTCGACCGGACCCGCATGCCACAGTGAGCGCCATGACGACAACGGAAGCAACCGGCGCGGCCGCGGACCCGGCGTCGAACTCAGCGGCGGACGAGGCCGAGGCGACGGCGGACGACGCGCTGCGCTGGCTGCTCGGCACCGCGCGGGAGGACGGGGACGGCGGCCTGGCCTGGACCGCCACGCCCTCCGACGACGAGCTCGACCCCACGCTCTACAGCGGCACGGCCGGCGTCGTCCCCGTCCTCCTGGAGGCGCGGCGGCACTTCGGCGACGACCGGTACGGCGATGCCGCCCTGCGCGCCGCCCGCAGCCTCGCCGCCGCCCTCGACGGCCTGGAGGACGACTCCCTCTACGGCGGCCTGGCGGGCTTGGCGGTCGTGCTGCGGGCGGTCCACGACGAACTCGGCGACCGGGCCGCCGCGGCCGCCGCGGACCGCGCCCTGGAACGGGTGCGCACCCGCTTCGACGGCACGCGCTGGGGCGACTGGTTCGACCTGATCGGCGGCAACGCCGGCATCGCCCTGGGCGCACTGGCCGCGGGCGAGGCCGATCTGGCCGTGCGCGCCCTGGAGCCCTACCTGCGCACGGCCGAGCGGACCCCCGCCGGCGTCCAGTGGGAGGCGGAGACCGGCCGGGAAGCGCGGTACCACCACGTCTCGCACGGCACGCTCGGCGTCGCCTTCGCGCTGGCCCGCGTCGGCCGGGCCGCCGGCCGCGACGACCTGGTCGAACTGGCCCGAGCCGGCGTCGCGGACGTCGTGGCCCGCGACGAGGCCGGCGCCCGCTGGTCGAACGTCGAGCACCGCGCCACCCCGAGCACCCTCGAACCCCGCACCGGCTGGGCCATGGGCAACGCCGGCATCGCCCGCGAACTGCTCCGCTTCGCCCGCATCAGCCGGGGCGCCGATCCCACGTACGCCTTCGCATGGCCGGACCAGCCGGCGGTGAAGTCCCCTTCCCGCGGCGGACGTTGACGGGGAAGCAGCCCGACGCCCCGCCACCGCGCGGAGATGACGGCACGCAAAAGAGACCGCCTCCGGCCTGCTTGCGCAGAGCGGGGGCGGTCTCCCAGAGCGGTAGCGGAGGGATTTGAACCCTCGGTGACTTGCGCCACACTCGCTTTCGAGGCGAGCTCCTTCGGCCGCTCGGACACGCTACCGAGAGAGAGCTTAGCCCAAAGGAGCCCATGCGCCGAAATCGGATTGCGTCTCGGGGGCCGGGCGGGGGATCAGCGGTCGCGGAAGAAGGCGGTGAGGAGGGCGGCGCAGTCGGCCTCCAGGACGCCGGTGACGACCTCGGGGCGGTGGTTGAGGCGGCGGTCGCGGACCACGTCCCAGAGGGAGCCGACGGCACCGGCCTTGGCGTCGCGGGCGCCGTAGACGACCCGGTCGACGCGGGAGAGGACGATCGCGCCGGCGCACATCGTGCAGGGTTCGAGGGTGACCAGGAGGGTGCAGCCGGTCAGGCGCCACTCTCCCGCCCGTCGCCCGCCGCCGTCCCGGCCGGAATCGCCGCGCGAGGCCTCCGCCCGCAGGGCCGCGGACGCGGCCCGCAGGGCGAGGACCTCGGCGTGCGCGGTGGGGTCGCCGGTGGCCTCCCGCTCGTTGTGGCCGGTGCCCAGGACCGTGCCGTCGGCGGACAGCACGACGGCGCCCACCGGGACGTCACCGGTCGCGGGGGCGAGGGCCGCCTCCGCCAGCGCCCGGCGCATCGGCCCGGTCCAGGGATCGCGCAGCGGGTCGGGCGCGGCGGCGGGCGGGGTGGCGGAGGACGGCACGGTCATGCCCCCAGTGTCGGGGACGGCGGGGGCGGGGCCGGGCCCGGGGGAACGCGGGCCCGGCCGGGGGACTCCCGGCGGCGGCCGGGACGGCTCAGCGGACGGCCTCCAGGAGGTCGGAGCAGCCCAGCGCGTCGGCGATCTCGCTGAGGGCGTCGCCTTGCAGGGTGAGCAGTTCCCGCTCGCCGACGCCGAAGTCCTCCAGGAGCTTGGCGTCGCCCAGCGGGCCGGTGACCGCGGGGGTCTCGTCGGCGGCGGTCTCGGGGTCCTCCTCCGTTTCCGGTTCGCCGTCCTCGGTGCCGTCCAGGTCGAGCAGATCGAGGTCGTCCGCGTCGCTGTCGTCGCGGCCGAGGAGTTCATCGGTCAGCAGCGCGCCGTACGAGCTTCTGGCGGCTGCGGCGGCATTGGAGACGAAGACCTTCGGGTCGTCCTCGCCGTCGACCCGGATGACGCCGAACCAGGCGTCCTCCTGCTCGATGAGGACCACCACGGAGTCGTCTTCGACCGCGGCTTCTCGGGCCAGGTCGGCCAGATCGGTCAGCGTTTCCACATCGTCGAGCTCTGTATCGCTCGCTTCCCACCCGTCTTCGGTGCGCGCGAGCAGTGCGGCGAAGTACACCGTGACTCTCCCACTGGTCAGAGGCGTGCCGGGCCGGGCGGGGCGGCGCTGCACGCCGCTGCTCCCCGCCCCTTCGGAATCGTGGCAGAAACAACGCGTCGGCGCGCCGTCTTCGGCGCTGCGTCGTGCGGACGTTGTGAGAGATGTCGCTCACGTGCCGGAGCGTGCGCGGTGCACGGCGGGCATCGGGGGCCCGTGGCACGGGTTACTGTCGATGTCATGCGGATCCACGTCGTCGACCACCCGCTGGTGGCGCACAAACTCACCACTCTGCGCGACAAGCGCACCGACTCCCCCACTTTCCGGCGGCTCGCCGACGAGCTGGTCACCCTGCTCGCCTACGAGGCCACCCGTGATGTGCGCACCGAGCAGGTCGACATCGAGACGCCGGTCACGACGACCACCGGCGTGCGGCTCTCCCACCCCCGCCCCATGGTCGTCCCGATCCTGCGGGCCGGGCTGGGCATGCTGGAGGGCATGGTCCGGCTGCTGCCCACCGCCGAGGTCGGCTTCATGGGCATGGTGCGCAACGAGGAGACCTACGAGGCGCACACGTACGCCACGCGGATGCCGGACGACCTGTCGGGCCGGCAGGTGTACGTCGTCGACCCGATGCTGGCCACCGGCGGCACCCTGGTCGCGGCGATCCGGGAGCTGATCGAGCGCGGGGCGGACGACGTCACCGCGATCTGCCTGCTGGCCGCGCCCGAGGGCGTGAAGGTCATGGAGCGCGAGCTGGCCGGCACGCCGGTGACGGTGGTCACCGCCGCCGTCGACGAGCGCCTCAACGAGGACCGGTACATCGTCCCGGGCCTGGGCGACGCCGGTGACCGGATGTACGGCACGGCCGGCTGACCCGCGCTTCACGCGCCTGCGCCGCGGCCCCGCACGAGGAGTGGTGCGGGGCCGCGGCGCGCTGTTCAGCGGCGGGCGGGGGCGGTCAGCACGTGGCGGTGGCCGGCCGCGGGGCCGGGCGGTTCAGCTGGGCCAGGGCCTTGGTGGCCTGCTGCGGCGTGGCGAGGTCCTGGAAGGCGGTGCCGATGATCAGGTCGAGGTCGGCGCCCTTGCGGTCGTCGGTCTTGAGCTGGGCGCCGGTGAGCTGGGTGGCCAGCACCTTCAGCGGGCCGGTGGCCGCGGTCCTCGGGCCGAGCAGTATCCCGGCGCCGCCGACCTTCTTGTCGTAGGCGGCCGGGGCGTTGCCCACCTTCCCGATCTTGAAGCCGCGCTGCTTGAGCGCGTCGGCGGTGCGCTTGGCGAGTCCGGAGCGCGGGGTGGCGTTGTAGACGTTGACGGTCAGGGACGCCGGGGCGGGCGGCTTCGCGGCGGGCGGGGCGGTCCTGGTGCGGGCCGCCGCGCCGTCGTGCGCGCACGGTCTCTTCTCCTGGGCGGCCTGGGCGGTGCTGCCCTGGCCGCCGAAGACGTCGATGAGCTGCATCGTTCCCCAGCCGACCAGCCCGAGGGCGCAGGCGCCGGCCATGATGCCGAGGAGGATGCGGCGACGGTGGCGGGGGCGGCGCATCCGCGGATACCTGTCGCCCGTGATGCGGTACTTCTTACCGCCCATGCCTGGAGGCGTCAGCATGCTCATGGCCGCAGCGTAGTGCCGGGCGCGTGCCGTGCCTACTAGATGATCTGTGCGTTGTGTGAAGCGGAACCCGTGTGGGCCAATTCGGCCAGGGCCGCTGGTGTCCGGCGGCCGCCGGATCAGCCGAGTTCGAGGACGCGGGCGTGCAGCACCTGGCGCTGCTGGAGGGCCGCGCGGACGGCCCGGTGCAGACCGTCTTCCAGGTAGAGGTCGCCCTCCCACTTCACGACGTGGGCGAAGAGGTCGCCGTAGAAGGTGGAGTCCTCGGCGAGCAGCGTTTCGAGGTCGAGCTGCTGCTTGGTGGTCACCAACTGGTCGAGGCGTACCGGGCGCGGGGCGACGTCCGCCCACTGGCGGGTGCTCTCCCGGCCGTGGTCGGGGTACGGACGCCCATTTCCGATGCGCTTGAAGATCACACGGAAAGCCTACCGGGCTGGAGGCACCGGGCGCAGCCAGGAAGCAGCGGAGCAAAGGCGATCAATGGCGGCGAAACCGGATCATTGGTGGGTGGAGAGCTGGCTGATACGGCACGAACGGGCAGTCGGCGGCCGGGAATCGGGGACGGACCGGACCGCGGCGCACCGGCGTTCGCCGGATGCGGCTGCCGGCAGGTGACCGCGGCGGTGTCGGGGGCCGCGGGGGCGGGGGAGCGGCCGTCCCCGCCGGCCGGAGCGGGGACGGCGCGGACGGCCGGTGCGCCCCGGAACGGGGACGACTTTTCGGCCGTGCTGCCCGAGGCGCCGGCGGCACCGCGGCGAGCGCCGTGGCGCGGGCCGCACCGCCGGGCGGACCCATGACCGGGGTGCCGGGCGGTCAACGGGCGTGCCGGCTCCCCTCCGGGGCGGGCGGGTACGCGGTGGACGACGCCGGCCGATCGGGCGTCGGGGTGGCCTGGCGGGGCATGCCGCCGGGCGTCGAGGTGCCGGGGACGGCCGTCGGGGGGCGGCGCGGCGGGTGGCCGGAGCGGGAGTCCGGGGTGGGCGTGCGGACCGGGTCCGGGAACGAGGCGGGGGAGGACGCGGACGGGCTCGGGGTGGCGGGGGCCGGTGAGGGCGTGGCGGGGGTCGGCGGGGAGGCGGGCATCGGGCGCACCGGGTCGCGGTCGGGGGCGGTGGCCAGGTGCGCGGCGACGGCGAGGACGGCGGCGGCGGCCGCGGCGGCCAGCGGCAGGGCGAGGCGGCGCGGCCGGAGCCAGGCGGGGAACGCGGGGCGCGGGAGGCGGGTGCGCCTCAGGTGCGGGCCCGGGGGCGCGGCCGGGCGGAGGTCGCGGACGCCGACGGCGTCGGCGCGGGCCGTAAGGGCGCGGCGCAGCCGGTCCTCCACGGGCCGCTCCGCCGGCATGTCCCAGCGGGCGGTGTCGCGGGTGGTCAAGACCGTTCCTCCAGGATCTTCTCCAGGGCGTCCAGGGCGCGGCTGGCCAGGGACTTCACCGCACCGCGGCTGATCCCCAGGGTGGCCGCGATCTCCGCTTCGGTGAGGTCGCCCCAGTAGCGCAGGACCAGCACCTCGCGGCGGCGCGCGGTGAGCCTGCCGAGCGCGGCGAGGACCTCGCGGTGCTCCTCGCTGAGGACCACCCGCTCCTCGGCGGAGGGCGCGTCGGCCACGTGCGGCGGGGTGTAGTCGCGGGCCGTGCGGCGGCGGCGGAGCACCGAGCGGGCGGCGTTGACGACCGCGGTGCGCAGGTACGCGAGGGCGTTGTCGACCTCGCCGAGCCGTTCGCCGTGGCGCCGGTAGAGGGCGGCGAACGCGTCCTGGACGACGTCCTCGGCGGTGGCGCGGTCGTCGACGAGCAGGACGGCCAGCCGGACCATGGCCAGCCGGTGGGCGTGGTACAGCTCGGTGATGGTGGGGCGCGGCGGGTCCGGCAGCGGAGCGCCGGCCGGCTCGGGCCGCAGCTGCCGTGCGGTGAACGGCAGGGGCTGGACGGCCGCGGAGCGCCGGGGCGGGGACTCGCGGCGGGTGGCGCGCAGCAGCAGGCGGCGCCAGGCAGGCCGGAGCCCCGGCAGGGCGAACCGTGCCGGGGCCGGATGCGGTGCGAAGTGGGCCATCGTTCCCTCGGGCGTACCCGGCGGACTCAGGCGCGGTTGCGGCGGACCGCGTAGAGGGCGCCGCCGCCCACGGCGATCAGTGCGGCCGCGCCGCCACCGAGGGCGAGCGACGTGGTGGAGGAGGCGCCGGTCTTGGCGAGCTGCTTGCCGTCGTCGGTGCCCGGGACCGGCGTGGGCCGGGTGCCGGGGTGGCTGGGGACGGGGGTGGGCTGGCGGCCCGGGCCGACGGGCGAGGGGGAGGCGTGCGGGCCGGACGGCTGGGAGGGCACGGGCGAGGGGGTGGCGCGGTGCCCCGGGGGCAGGGTCGGGACGGGGGACGGGGTGGCGCGGTGGCCCGGCGGCAGGGTCGGGACGGCCGAGGGGGCGGTGTCCTGTGCCGGCGCGGCGGCGGAGGACGGCGCGGCGTGGGCGGTGCCGGCCACCGAGACGGAGGTGAGCGCCACCGCGGCGAGCAGGCTGGCGCCGGCCGCACGACGCAGGCGGTGACGGGCGGGACGGGCGGGGCGAGCGGTGTGGGACGGGTTCACGGTCGGCTGCTCCAGTTCGTCTTCGGGTGGCGCCGGAGGGCGCCCTCACCCGACACGACGTGCGAGTGGGACGGGGGTTGCCGCCCGCGCGGAAATTTTTCCGGCCCGTCTGCTGCGCCTGCGGTCGGCCCGTGCCCAGTCTGCGTGCGGCCCGCGCCCGGCCGGCGCCCGGGGCAGCCGGCGGGGCGCCCCTGGAGGCTCCGAACGCCCGGGCGCCCCGGCCCCGCCGGGAAGTACGGGGCCGGGGCGCCCGGTGGCCGGTCGGCGCCCGGTCAGCCGGTCAGCGTGATCGCGGCGGCCGGGCAGATGGCCGCCGCCTCCCGGACCGCGTCATGGACCGCGGCCGGCGGCTCGGGGTCGAGGACGACCACGATGCCGTCCTCCTCCCGCTGGTCGAAGACGTCCGGGGCGGCGAGGACGCAGCTGCCGGCGCCGCAGCACTTCTCCTGGTCGGCGTGGATGCGCATGGTCGGTACTCCCAAGTGGTGGGTGACGAAGGGGGGAGGGCGCGGGGCGCCGGGCTACCAGGCGACCGGCAGGGAGTGCACCCCGTAGATCGCCATGTCGCCCCGGAACGGGATCTCCTCGTACGGGACGGCCAGCCGGAGCTCCGGCAGCCGGCGGATCAGGGTCTCCACCGCGATCTGGAGCTCCACCCGGGCCAGCGGCTGGCCCAGGCACTGGTGGACGCCGAAGCCGAAGGCGACATGGCGGCGGGCGTCCCGGGTCACGTCGAGCGCGTCGCCGTCGGGGAAGACCTCCGCGTCCCGGTTGGCGGAGTTGATCATGCACAGCAGGCCCTCGCCGGCGCGGATGGTGCGGTCACCGAGGACGACGTCCTCGGTGGCGATCCGGGGGACGCCGTTGTGCACGATCGTCAGATAGCGCAGCAGTTCCTCGACGGCCCCCTTGATGAGCGCGGGTTCGGCGCGCAGCCGGGCGAGTTGGTCGGGGGTGCGCAGCAGGGCGAGGGTGGACAGCGCGGTCATGTTGGCGGTGGTCTCGTGCCCGGCGACCAGCAGCAGCCGCCCCATGGTGGCGATCTCCTCGTCGGAGAGCTCGCCGCGGGCGACCAGGCGGCTGACGATGGCGTCGTCCGGCTTCTCCCGCTTGGCCCGGGCGAGTCCGGTCAGATACGCGAGCAACTCGTCCTGCGCCGCCCGGACTTCGGCGGAGGTCGAGCGCAGCGAGAGCAGGATCCCGCTCCGCTCCTGGAAGAACGCGTGGTCCTCGTAGGGGACGCCGAGCAGCAGGCAGATCACCAGGGACGGCAGCGGCAGCGCGAACTCGGCGACCAGGTCGGCGGAGTTCCGCCCGGAGGTCATCCGGTTCAGCAGGCCGTCGGCGAGGCGCTGCACCTCGGGGCGCATCGCCTCGACCTTCTTGACCATGAAGTCGGCGGTGAGCATCCGGCGCAGGCGGGCGTGCTGCGGGTCGTCCATGCGGATGAACGTCGGCCTGCTGCCGACGACTTCACGGCCGCCGGCGCTGAGGAAGGGGAAGCCGGGGCGCAGCGCGTCGGCGCTGAAGCGCGGGTCGCCGAGCACCGTGCGGACGTCCTGATGGCCCGTCACCAGCCAGCAGGAGGAGCCGTCCCAGAGCGTCGCCTTGGTGAGCGGCGCGGTGCGGGCCGCCTCGGTGATCCCGGGGGCGGGGTCGAACGGGCAGCCCGGGGCGCGGCCGGCGGGGACGGAGAGGGTGTCGGGGGGAGCGGTGCGTTCTGCGGTCGTCATGCGGCCGTTCCTTCCGCGTGGGTTAGTTACCTAACTTAGGTAACTAAGTTGAGAGACACGCTAACGCGGGCACGGCGGGGGAGGAAGGGACGATCGCGGCATGACCGAGGTTGGCTCAAACCGCTCCGAGGGCGGCGGACGCATCCTGGTACGGAAGGCGGCGGATCCGGGGAGTGGGGGCCGCTACAGTTCCCCCATGCCGGACCCCGCACCCACCCAGGACTCCACCGCCGCCCTGCAGAAGGTGCTGGCCACGCTGTCCTACCTGCTCACCCGCTCCCGGGCGCACGAGCGGTTCGCGCGTGAGGCGGGCATCTCGGCCGGCCGCTCCGGCCTCTACCTGCTGATGGCGCTGGAGGACAGCGGAGGCGCGAGCCGGGTCGGCGACCTGGCGGAGCAGCTGCTGGTCGAGGCCCCCCATGTCACCCGGCAGATAAGCCAGTTGGAGGCGGAGAACCTGGTCGAGCGCACCACGGACGAGCAGGACCGGCGGGCCCGCCGGGTCGCGATGACGCCGCACGGCAAGGCTGTACTGGAGAGCTTCCAGGCGGCCCGGCTGGCCGGATTGCGCCAGGCGCTCGGCGATTTCGGCGATGCCGATCTGGACACCACCAAGGCGGTGCTGGACCAACTGGTGGCCTACGTCCGCGAGAAGCACGCGGAGGAGCCGCGGCAGCGGGAGGCGTAGGCCCCCGGGGCGGGCGCCGAGGCGGCCCGCTCCCGGGAGCGTGGCACGGTGGTGCCGGGGGCGTTACTCGATCTCGACGCGGCCGCTGTGCGCGGTGCCGTTGCCGTTCGTCGCGGGGGACGCGCCGTCGGCGGAGCCGGACCCGGCCGGGGTGCCGAGGTTGCGGCGGACCGAGTCGAGGATGGTCAGGCCCTGGCCGACCAGGCCGGCGGCGATCTCGCCGAGGCCGTCGGTGCCGTTGAGGACGTTGACGTTGGCGTTGGCCAGGCCCGCGGACGCCTCCTTGACGATCTGCGGCAGCTGGTCGATCAGCATCCGGTCCAGGGCCACCCGGTCGTGCGAGGCGGCGGCCTCGGCCTGGATCTTCATCCGCTCCGCCTCGGCCATGGCCAGCAGCTTGATCCGCTCGGCCTCGGCCTCGGCCGGCTTGACGACCTCGGCGACCAGCTCCTGCTGGCGCAACCGGGCGCGCCGCTCGGCGAGTTCGGTCTGCGCGGCCAGGACCTCCTGCTGGGCGTGGGCCTGGGCGAGCGGGCCGGCCTGGGCGGCGTGCGCCTGCGCGCGGTCCACCTCGGCGGAGTACTCGGCCTGGACCACCGCGGTCTGCCGGTTGTACTCGGCCTGATTGCGCGTCGCCTCCTGCTGGGCCTCGACCGCCGCCTGGGTGGCCTGGGCCTGGGCGATCTGCGCCTGGCGCTGGATGGCCGCCTTGTGCGGGGCGGACATCGCGTCGATGTAGCCGGTGTCGCCGTCGTCGATCGACTGGATCTGCAACGAGTCGACGATCAGGCCGATCTTGGCCATTTCGGTCTTGGAGGTCTCCAGGACCTCGGTGGCCAGCTTCTGCCGTTCGGTGACGATCTCCTCGACCGTCATCGAGCCGATGATGGACCGCAGATGACCGGCGAAGATCCGGCCGGTCAGGACCGCCATCTGGTCCTGGTCGGACAGGAAGCGCTGGCCGGCGTTGACGATGCTCTCGGTGTCGTTGCCGACCTTGAACGCGATCACGGCACGCACCGTGAGCCCGATGCCCTGCCGGGTCACGCACTTCTCGGCGACCTCGGACTCGCACATCGCCAGCGTCAGGAAGCGGACCTTGCGGAAGACCGGCAGCACGAACTTGCCGTGGCCGGTGACCACCCGGAAGGGCGCACCGCCCTGTCCCCGCCTGCCACCGGAGATCAACATGGCTTGATCTGGGGCAGGAACGCGGTAACCGAACATCACTCGTCTCCTCAACCGGCGTCGCCGGCGTTCCCGGCCGACGCGTCCAACGGATCAGCCCACTCCATGACGTTGACCTGGCGATTGCCACGGGACTCGATCACGAGCACGGTCGACCCCACGGGAAGGGGTTCGGGGGACCAGGCGAGGAACGTCTCGGAACCGCCGCGGATCCGCACCAGGACCTCACCTGGTCCGGCGGCTCCGCGCGTACCGATCAGCAGCACTCCGGTACAGCCGATCACGGCTTCGTCCCGGGCCATCGATCGCCGCCCTCCCCCGTTCACGTTCTATGGAATCCGACCATAGCGCTCCGGTGGACGGGGGCCTATGGCGGGAGGGCGGCGAGTTGGCACGCCGTTGCGTCGGCGAGGGGGCGGGCCGGAAGCGCCGGTGACGAGCGTCCTAGCCGCGCCGGGGCGCCGGGTCCGGCAGGAACGGCAGCAGCAGCGAGACCAGCGCGGCGAGGGCGGCGTTGGCGGCCAGGGACCAGGCCAGCGCCTGGCCGTAGGCGGCGGCGTCCTGGTGCGCGGCGGGGCCCAGGGCGTCGTAGAAGAGGACGCCGATGACGGCCACCCCGACCGCGCCGCCGATCTGCTGGCCGGTGGACAGGACGCCCGAGGCCAGCCCGGTCTCCTCGGGGCGGACGCCGGCCAGGACCGCGCTCAGCAGCGGGGTGACCAGCAGGCCGTTGCCGGCGCCGACCAGGGCCAGGGACGCCACCAGGCGCCCGGCGGTCAGGCCGGCCCCGGCCCCGGCGGCCAGGGCGACGGTGGTACCGAAGCCGAGCAGGACGAGCAGCGCGCCGGCCTGGAGGACGCGCCGCCCGAAGCGGGCCAGCCGCCCGGCGAGCAGGCTGGCGGCGAAGAAGACCACCGCGAACGGCGTGTAGTACAGTCCGGCGCCGAGCGCGTCCTGCCCCAGCCCGTCCTGGAGGGTGAGCGAGAAGACCAGGAAGAAGGAGTTGATGCCGGCGTAGGTGAGCAGCACCAGGGTGATGCCGACCGCGAAGGGTCGTTCCCGGAACAGCCGCAGCCGCACCAGCGGGGCCCCGCCGGACGCCTCCACCCGCCGCTCCACCAGGGCGAACGCCACGAACGCCAGCACACTGGCGGCCAGGCTGCCCCACGTCCACAGGGGCCAGCCGGCCGCCCGCCCCTCGACCAGCGGGACGACCAGCAGGCCCAGTGCCACCGTCAGCACCCCGGCACCGGGCAGGTCCAGACGGCGCGCCTGCGGAGCGCGGGTCTCCGGTACGTACCGCGCAGTGAGCGCCACGGTCACCACCCCGACCGGCACATTGACCCAGAAGACCGGCCGCCAGGTGGAGCCGAACAGGTCGGCGGAGACCAGTACGCCGCCGAGCACCTGCCCGACGGCGCCCGCGATGCCGATCACCGCGCCCAGCGCCCCGAACGCCCGGGCCCGCCGCTCCGCCGGCACCAGCACCTGGAGCATCGCGAAGACCTGCGGGAACATCGCGGCCGCGGCGAGCCCCTGCACCAGCCGGGCGGCGATCAGCGCCCCCGCACCGGGCGCCAGCGCACAGCCCACCGACGCGACGGTGAACAGCGCCATCCCCACCTGGAACAGCCGCTTCCGGCCGTGGCGGTCGCCGAGCCGGGCGCCGGTGATCAGGGCGAGGGCGTAGGTGAGTTGGTAGCCGGCGAGGATCAGTTGGACGTCGGCGTCGGAGGCGTGCAGGTCCGCCTGGATGGCGGGCGCCGCGACCAGCACGATGAAGGTGTCGAGGACGGCCATGAAGGCGCCGGTGAGCACGAGCACGAGGGTGCCCCGGGAGGCCGCCGCGGGGCGGTCGGGAAGCGGGGCCGGGGCGGTGTGCGCGGCCCCGGCCGACGGTGATGTCTGAGCCATGCGGCAACGCTCGCGCAGCCCTCAACTGCCGTACAGAGACGGATTATGCTGGTGTTTTTCCCACCACTTTCCCCACACCTCGCGCGCGGCCGCGGGCGGGCCCGGCCCGCGCCCGGCGGCCCGCCGCAGCACCCGGAGGAGGGCGAACGAGCCCATGCCCGACCAGGACCGGCGGCGCGCCCTCGCCGCGTTCCTGCGCGCGCGCCGGGAACGGATCACCCCGCGCGAGGCGGGCATCCCGGCCGGGCCGCGCCGCCGCACCCCGGGGCTGCGCCGCGAGGAGGTCGCCCAGCTCTCCGGCGTCAGCGTCACCTGGTACACCTGGCTGGAGCAGGCCCGGGACATCGGCGTCAGCCGGCAGGTCCTCGCCAGTCTGGCGCGCGCCCTGATGCTCAGCTCGGTCGAGCAGCGCCATCTGTATGCGCTGGCCGGCGAACTCCCCCCGGAGCAGCCGCCCGGAGCCGGCCCGGGCCCCGCCCTCCAACGCCTGGTGGACGCCCTGGACCCGCACCCGGCGTACCTGCTCGACACCAACTGGGACCTGGTCGCCTGGAACCGCGCCGAGGCCGGCCTGATCGGCGACCCGGGCCAACTGGCCCCGGCCGAACGCAATCTGCTCTGGCTCGTCTTCACCGACCCCGCGATGCGCACGCTGCTGGCCGACTGGGAGGGGCAGGCCCGCGACCTGGTCGCCCAGTTCCGCGCCGACGCCGGCGAACGCTTCGGCGACCCCCGCCTCGATCACCTCACCAGGGAACTCGCCGCCCGCAGTGAGGAGTTCGCCGCCTGGTGGCAGGCGCACCACCTGGCGGACTTCGGCAGCAGCCGCCGCACCTTCCGCCACCCCCGTGCCGGGGAGCTGACCTTCGACTACGTGAAACTGGCGGCCCTGGACGCCCCCGGGATCAAACTCTTCGTCTGCATGCCGACCGACGAACGGACCCGACGCGGCCTGCCGCTGCTACGGGGGGAGTGACGGGGCGGGGAGAGCGACGGGGGCGCTTCAGCCGCCGGAGCGCCTCAGCAGCCGCCCGCGCCCGCGCCGGAGGCGACCGATGCCGATATGGCGGCATCGGTGTTCCGCCGCGCCGCCCGGTCCCCGGCGCGCTTGGCCTCCTCCAGGCCGGCACCCCGCACACCCGCCGCCATGGTGGCCTCCATACGGCGCTGCTCCAGCAACTCGGCGCGCTGCCGCTTCAGTTTGCTCAGGAACGACCTCATGACCCTCGCGTTTCCCGTGAGACGACACCCAAACGTCCTGCCGAATCCACTGTACGGCGGACGTATGACAAGGCCCCGCACGGCGACCGCGTACCACCCCAACTGCCGTGCTCTGCCAGGCAATCCGGGCATTCCTTTCCGCCTCGCTCCACTGCCCACGGATCCGTCGAGGGCGTTGAGGGGCGCGGGCGGGCACGTAGGTACGGTCTGAGTACGTGGACTCATGCGCATCGGGCGAGCCGGCGGTTGGCTGGTGGTGCCGGTCGCCCTGCTGGTGGTCAGTTGGGTTCTGCCGCGCCGGCGGCGCCACACCGCGCTGCGCGTGACCTTCGCGGTACTGGCGCCGCTGTCCCTCGTCGGCCTGTACGCCTTGTTCGTGTCGCTGATCGTGACGTAGGGACGTCCGGGCCTTCGAGGGGCTCGATCACCGCCACCCTCCACGGCACCCCCGTCCGCGGCCCCGAGGTCCCGGACAGTCCGGCGATGGACGTCCGGGAGGCGACGGGGGAGCGTTTGGGGATGCCATGAAGGGTGGGGCGTTCGGGAGCCGTTAGGCGAGTACCCGGCCCAACGTCTTGAGTGCCGAGGTGAGTTCGGACTCGGTGATGGTCAGGGGCGGGGCCAGGCGGATGGTGGAGCCGTGGGTGTCCTTGACCAGGATGCCCTCGGCCATGAGGCGTTCGCTGATGGCGCGGCCGGTGCCGAGGGACGGGGCGACGTCGACGCCGGCCCAGAGGCCGCGGGAGCGGAAGGCCGTGACGCCGTGGCCGAGGAGGTCGGTGAGGCCGGCGTGCAGGACCTTGCCGAGGTCGGTGGCGCGGGATTGGTACGCGCCCGTCGCGAGGAGGTCGATGACGGCCGTGCCGACGGCGGCGGCGAGCGGGTTGCCGCCGAAGGTGGAACCGTGCTGGCCGGGGCCGAGGACGCTCATGACCTCGCGGCGGGCGACGACGGCGGAGACCGGGACGATGCCGCCGCCGAGCGCCTTGCCGAGGAGGACGACGTCGGGGACGACCTCTTCGTGCTCGACGGCGAGGGTGGTGCCGGTGCGGCCGAGGCCGGACTGGATCTCGTCCGCGATCATCAAGCACCCGGCGCGGGTGGTGAGTCGGCGGACGCCGGCGAGATAGCCGTCGTCGGGGATGAGGACACCGGCCTCGCCCTGGATCGGCTCGATCAGGACGGCGGCGGTGGTGTCGTCGAGGGCGGCTTCCAGGGCGGCGAGGTCGTTGTAGGGGACCGTGCGGAAGCCGGGGGTGTACGGGCCGAAGCCGGCGCGGGCCTCCTCGTCGTCGGAGAAGCTGATGATGGTGGTCGTGCGGCCGTGGAAGTTGCCGCCGGCGACGACGATGGTGGCCCGGTCGGCGGGGACGCCCTTGACCTCGTAGGCCCATTTACGGGCGATCTTGATGCCGCTCTCGACGGCCTCGGCGCCGGTGTTCATCGGGAGGACCATGTCCAGGCCGGTGAGCGCGGCCAGGCCCTCGGCGAACTGCGCGAGGCGGTCGTGGTGGAAGGCCCGGGAGGTGAGGGTGAGGGCGTCCAGCTGGCGGTGGGCGGCCTCGATGAGGTCCGGGTGGCGGTGGCCGAAGTTCAGGGCGGAGTAGCCGGCCAGCATGTCGAGGTAGCGGCGGCCCTCGACGTCCTCGACCCAGGCGCCCTCGGCGCGGGAGATGACGACGGGGAGGGGGTGGTAGTTGTGGGCGAGGACGGGGGCCTCGGCCCGGATGAGGTCGGCGGAGGACCGGTGGGTGCCGTTGCGGGTGGGTGCGGTCGTCATGGTCGCAGCTCCTGAGTGCAGCACTTGATGCCGCCGCCGGCCTTGTGGAACTCGGAGAGGTCGACGGGGACGGGGACATATCCACGGGCGGTGAGCTGGTCGATCAGGCCGGTGGCCTGGGGGGCGATGAAGACGTGGCGGCCGTCGGAGACGGAGTTGAGGCCGAAGGCCAGGGCGTCGTCGCGGGTGGCGAGGACGGCGTCGGGGAAGAGGCGGCGCAGCACCTCGCGACTGCCCGGGGAGAAGGCGTCGGGGTAGTAGGCGAGGGTGGGGCCGGTGGCCTTCCCGTCCCCGCCGCCGTCCCCGCCGGGACCTCCGCTCCCGGTGCCGTCCGGACTCCCGCCCCCGGCCGCCGGCCCGTCGTCCAGGACGAAGAGCGCGGTGTCCAGGTGGTAGAAGTACGGGTCGGTCAGCTGGAGGCTGATCACCGGGCGGCCGAAGAACTCCTGGACCTCGGCATGGGCGTCGCGGGTGGTGCGGAAGCCGGTGCCGGCGAGGAGGTAGCCGCCGGCCGGGACGAGGTCGCCTTCGCCCTCGCAGGGCGACTCGGGCCGGTAGAGGTCGTAGCCGGCGGCCTTGAACCAGATCTCGTACTCCCCGGACTCCGGGCGCCGTTGCGGGGCGTGGAAGAGCGAGCCGAAGGCGCGACCGCCCACCACGAGGGCGCAGTTCGCGGCGAAGACCATGTCGGGGAGGCCCGGGGCCGGCTGCACGGTCTCGACGGTGTGGCCGTGGTCCTGGTAGAGGCCGACCAGGTTCTCCCACTGCCGGCGGGCCAGCGCGGTGTCGACCTCGGCGCCCTCGTCCATCCAGGGGTTGATCGTGTACCGGACGTCGAAGTAGGTGGGCCGGCAGACCAGGTAGCGCCGGGGGCGGGAGGTGCGGCGCGCGGTCGAGGGCGCGCCGCCGGGACGGTTCATGGGCACGGAATGGGGCCTCCGCTTCCTGTTGTGACGTTCCGTGAGAGATCGTCACCTGGGGCAATCCACGGTAAGGAGCGGTGGATTCCGGTCACAAGAAAGGAATGCTGCGCACTCGCGCAGGAATGCTGCCTATCGAGGGCGGCCGGCGCTGGTTTGCTGCGCGGTGCGCCGCGGGCCCGGGGGTTGGGGGCGGTCCCGGTGGCGGTCGGCGGCGGCGACCGCGGTGCGGCCGCTCGAACGGCCCGCCGGGCGGCCTGCGGTGCGGTCGTCCGGGGCGTCGGAGGGGAGGCGGGCGCCCGCCTCGGGGCTGTCCGGCAGCAGGTGGGAGAGCACCATGTAGCTGATCGTCTTGCGGATGAACGGCTCGGTGCGGATGCGTTCGAGGACCTCCTCGAAGTGCCCGACGTCGGCGGCCCGGACGTGCAGCAGCGCGTCGGCGCCGCCGGTGACGGTCATCGCGGCGGCGATCTCCGGGTGGTTGCGGACGACCTCGGCCAGGCGCCGGGGCGGGGCCGCGCTGTCGCAGTACACCTCCACGTACGCCTCGGTGAGCCAACCGAGGGCGGCGGGGCGGACGGTGGCGGAGAAGCCGGTGATCACGTCGTTCTCCCGGAGCCGGTCGACGCGGCGTTTGACGGCGGTGGGGGACAGGCCGATGGCCGTGCCGATCTCCGCGTAGCTCGCCCGGCCGTTCTCGATCAGTGCGGCGACGATCTTGCGGTCCAGCTCGTCGAACGGCGCGGACTCGGTGCTCATGGGGCGGCCTTCCTTCCCTTCCTCTCCCGTCCCCCGGGAGCTCGGGAGAACACGTCACGGTAACGGGGGAGGCGGCGGGTGCACCGGGGCACCGGGGGCGACGCCGTCGGGGGCGGCGGGCCGCCGGGGAGAGGCGCGCGCCGGCGGCCGTTTCCGAACAGGCGACGGCCGCGGGGCGGCGCACTTAACTCACATGAGGTAACTCGGCGCGCGTGGAGCGTAGATGGGGCAGAGCGGGACAGATCGTGGGCGGTCTCCCGGAACCACCGGGAGCGAGCGAAGGGGAAGGGATCCCCCATGCGTCGTCGCAACACCCTGCTCGCGGCCGCCGCCGCGCTGATGGCGCTGGCGCCGACGGCCGCTTCGGCGCAGGCCGCCGAGCCCGGTACGGGCGCAACGCGGATGCAGGAGGGCAGGTACCTGATCGTCAGCGAGAACCCCGAGGTGGGGAAGCTGGCGTTCGCGCCCTTCACGGTTCCGGTCTTCCCGCCGGTCTTCTTCATCGTCGGCTCGCACGCGAAGGACCTCAGGGAGCAGTGGACGGTGACGCCCGCCGGACACGGCGCGTTCACCATCAACTCGACCACGCACCCGGGGGCGAGTTGGTCCCGCCGCGGGCGCGACATCGTCGCCTCCGAGGCGAGCTGGAGCCAGTTCGCCATCGAGCCGGCGGGCGGGGGGACGTACCGGATCCATGCGCCCGACGAGGACGCCGTCGCCACCCTGAACTCGGCGGGGCGGGAGCAACTCCATGTGGAGCCGGCCAACGGGTCGTCCTCGCAGCGCTGGCGGTTCGTGCGGGTGGGCGGGGAGTAGGAGGCGGTGTCCCGGTGAGGCACGGAACGGGCGGGGCGTCCGGGACGGCTCCCGGGTGCCCCGCCCCGCGACCCGCGGTGTGCGCGCCGCCCCGTATATCTCATGAGTCCCACGAGTCACACCCCTTCCCGGCTAACTCAACCCGAAAGAGTGCCAGTTCAGCGCGGGCGTGACGGGATACGCCTACGGCGGCGACCTCCGGGGTAGAGCTGCGCCGTCAAAGGGGTGCTTCGGCGCGCCCTCCTTCCGTACCCACGGTCCGTACGGAGGGGCATCAGTATCGGGAGAGGCCACCAGCGGTGACGCACCAACAGTCACAGTCGCAGCCCACAGCGCAGTCCACGACGCAGTCCGCGTCGCAGCCCTTCACCCTGCCGCACTTCTACATGCCGCATCCGGCCCGGCTCAACCCCCACCTGGAGGCCGCGCGAGCACACTCCAGGCAGTGGGCCCGGCAGATGAACATGCTGGAGGGCTCCGGCATTTGGGAACAGCGGGACCTCGACGCCCACGACTACGCGCTGCTGTGCGCCTACACCCACCCGGAGTGCTCCGAGGAGGCGCTCAACCTCGTCACCGACTGGTACGTCTGGGTCTTCTTCTTCGACGACCACTTCCTGGAGAAGTTCAAGCGCACCCTGGACCGCGAGGGCGGGAAGGCGTATCTGGACCGGTTGCCGGCGTTCATGCCGATGGATCTCAACACGCCGACGGATCGGAACGCGGCCGTCCCGGAGCCGACCAACCCCGTCGAGGCCGGGCTGGCGGACCTGTGGCGGCGCACCGTGCCCGCCATGTCGCCGGACTGGCGCCGCCGGTTCGCGGAGAGCACCGAGCACCTGCTGAACGAGTCCCTCTGGGAACTGTCCAACATCGACATCAACCGGGTCCCCAACCCCGTCGAGTACATCGAGATGCGGCGGAAGGTGGGCGGCGCCCCCTGGTCGGCGGGGCTGGTGGAGTACGCGACCGGCGCCCAGCTGCCGCCCTCCGTCGCCGAGTCCCGCCCGCTCCGCGTCCTGAAGGACACCTTCTCCGACGCCGTCCACCTGCGGAACGACCTCTTCTCGTACCAGCGCGAGACCGAGGAGGAGGGCGAACTCAGCAACGGCGTCCTGGTGCTGGAGACGTTCCTGGACTGCACCACCCAGGAGGCCGCGGACGCGGTCAACGAGCTGATCACCTCCCGGCTCCAGCAGTTCGAGGACACCGTCCTGACCGAACTGCCGGGCCTCTTCGTCGAACGCGGTCTGGACCCGGCCGGCGCCGCCGCCGTGCTCGCCTACGCCAAGGGCCTCCAGGACTGGCAGTCCGGCGGCCACGAGTGGCACATGCGCTCCAGCCGCTACATGAACGGCGGCGGGGCGGGCGCGCCCGGCAGCACCGCGACCCCCTGGTCGCCGATGGTCTTCGGCGGCCTGGGCACCGAGGGGCTGGGCGCGCTCGCCGCCGGCGCCCTCGGCCTGGGAACCGCCGGCTCCGACCTGCGCACCGCCCTGAGCACGGCCGGCTCCCAACGGCTCCGCCGCCGCACCCACGCCCCCCACCAGAAGGTCGGCCCCTCCCAACTCCCCGACTTCGACATGCCGTTCACCACCACCCTCAGCCCCCACCTGGGGGCGGCCCGGCGCAACGTCGTCGGCTGGGCGCACGAGATGGGGATGCTGCGGCCGCAGCCCGGGGTGCCGCTCTCCGGCATCTGGGACGAGGACGCGCTGGTCCGCTTCGACTTCGCGCTGTGCGCCGCCGGTCTGCACCCCGACGCCGGCCCGGAGCAGCTCGACCTCGGCACCCAGTGGCTGACCTGGGGCACCTACGCCGACGACTACTACCCCGCGGTCTTCGGCCGCACCCGCGACGTCGCCGGCGCCCACGCCGCCACCCGGCGTCTGTCCGCCCTCATGCCGGTCGACGCCTCCGACCCGGCGCCCGAACCGCTCAACGCCCTGGAGCGGGCGCTGGCCGACCTGTGGACCCGCACCGCGGCCCCGATGGCCCAAGACGCCCGCCGCACCTTCAAGGCCACCGTCGACAAGATGACCGCCAGCTGGCTCTGGGAGCTGGACAACCAGGTGCTGCACCGGATCCCGGACCCGGTCGACTACATCGAGATGCGCCGCGCCACGTTCGGCTCCGACCTCACCATGAGCCTGAGCCGCCTCGGCCACGGCCGCCAGGTCCCGCCGGAGGTCTACCGCAGCGGCCCGATGCGCTCCCTGGAGAACGCCGCCGCCGACTACGCCTGCCTGCTCAACGACGTCTTCTCGTACCAGAAGGAGATCGAGTACGAGGGCGAGGTGCACAACGGCGTCCTCGTCGTCCAGAACTTCTTCGACTGCGACTACCCGACCGCGCTGGCCATCGTCCACGACCTGATGACCTCCCGCATGCGCGAGTTCCAGCACGTCGCCGCCAACCAACTCCCCCTCGTCTACGACGACTTCGACCTCTCCGCCCAGGCCCGTGCCGTCCTCGACGGCTATGTCCGCGAACTGGAGAACTGGCTCGCCGGCATCCTCACCTGGCACCGGGAATGCCGCCGCTACCGCGCGGAATTCCTCCGCCGCCAGCCCGGCACCCCCGGCTGGACCCCGGGCCCGACGGGCCTGGGCACCTCGGCGGCCCGGCTGACGCAGCTGGCGGGGAGCGGGCGGATGGCGTAGCGCCGGGGCGGCCGGCCGGGGGCGGTGCGCCATGGTCGCCGCGGCTCCCCGGCCCCATGGCTTCGTGGCGTCGGGCCGCGCGTGACTAGGTATCCGCCGCCCCGTATGTCCACGCTGCCTCACGGGTGTTGGGCGGCGGTCCGGCTCGGGTCGCCCGGCACCCCGCGGTGCACGCGGGACGCTCCTGCATCGACCCTCGGCAACCTTCTCTCCACTCACGGTGAATGGTCTGCTTTGCCTGAATTTTCACACAATGCACTTGTTGGGGGCGAGGGGGCGACGTAGGGTCGGAAGTGTCGCGGTTGAACGTTCCGTCGGAACGAACCGCAGAGAACGCCCCGGCGGGCGTACCGAATCGCCACCAGAGCACGGTCCGGAAAAGCCGCGGCAACATCCGATCACTGGAGGCGAAGATGACCTTCAAGGTGTTCTTCCCCGGCAACCGCAGCAATCACGGTGGTGGTGGCGGCGGCGGTCGCGGCGGTCGCGGTGGACGCGGTGGATACGGCGGACGCGGTGGTTACGGCGGTCGCGGTGGATACGGCGGACGCGGTGGATACGGCGGTCGCGGTGGATACGGCTTCGGCGGACGAGGCCGAGGCGGCCGGTTCTTCTACTGAGCTGACCCGTTGTCACAACCGTCCCAACAACCGTTGACGACCATGTGAAATGTGATTCGGGTCCACGGACCTGACACACGGCCCGAGGCGGGCTCGCGCACACCACGCGGGTCGGCCTCGTGGGCTGTCGTCGGCGGTGCGGCAGCGGTTTCGCACCCATCGACCATGCACCAGGGCAACGACCGCCGCGGTCGCGGCCGGAGGACGGCAGGCGGCCGTGCGGCGAAGACGCTCAACGGCCGGCAGGGGGAGACCGTCGACGCCCGGGAGGCGGAGACCGTCAACGGTCGCGGGGCGAACACCGTCAACGGCCGGGAGCGCCGAATGGCCCAGCACCGCACACCCGAAGCGGACCCTCTCACCTCTACCGCCCCACCCCCCGCACCGGCCCAAGAGGCCCCCCGCCCCTCCTCACCCCGCACCCAACTCCCCAGCGACGTCCCCATCCTGACCCGTCACGTCGGCCCCGTGGAGGCGTTCCACCGCTTCTGGCCGCTGACCCGGGGCGACCGCCGCTGGCTGCTGATGGTGATCGGGTGCGCCATCGTCGCCGCCCTCGCCGAGACCGCGGCGATCCTGCTCTTCGCCCAACTCACCGACCACGCCCTCAAGGAGGGCTCGGTCAGCGCCTTCTGGAGCCCCGCCGGCACATGGCTCGCGGTGGCGGTCCTCGGCGCCATCGTCGGCTATCTCGGCAACTCCCTCGCCGCCTGGACAGCGGAACGCTTCCTGCTGCGCCTGCGCGCCCGGGTGTTCACCCATCTCCAGACGCTGCCGCCGCACTTCTTCCAGCGCAACCGCCGCGGCGACCTGGTGGAGCGGCTGACCGGCGACGTCGACGCCATCGAACGGCTCGTCGTCAGCGGTGTGGTGGGCGCCTCGGCGGCCCTCTTCTCCACCCTCTTCTACAGCGCCGCCGCCCTCTGGCTGCGCTGGGAGCTGGCCCTCGCCACCTTCGTCGCCGCCCCCCTCTTCTACTTCGCCACCCGCCGCTTCACCGGCCGGGTCCGCGAGGTCACCCGCCGCCAGCGGGCGGCCGACGGCGCCCTCACCTCCGTCGTCGAGGAAACCCTGGTCAACGTCGTCCTCACCCAGGCGTACAACCGCCAGCGCGACGAGGAGGAACGCCTGGCCCGGGAGGCCCGCCGCTGGCTCCGCGCCTCCGTCGCCAGCGCCCGCCTCAACGCCCTCTACGACGAGTTCGTCGAGGTCCTGGAGACCCTCTGCGTGCTGGCCATCATCGGCCTGGGCGCCTGGGAGATCTCGGCGGGCCGGCTGACCCTCGGGCAACTCCTGGCCTTCGCCGCCTTCATCGGCTACCTCTACCCGCCCATCCGCTCCCTGGGCCACCTCGGCCTGACCGCCACCGCCGCCACGGCCGCCGCCGACCGGTTGCTGGAGATCCTCGACGCCCACCCCGCCGTCGCCGACCCGCCCCCGGCCCGCGCCCTGCCCCTCCCGCACCGTGCCCACGGCGAACTCGACGTCGACGACGTCACCTTCCGCTACCCCAACTCCCCCCACCACAACGCCCTCAGCTCCCTCACCTTCACCGCACACCCCGGCGAGTTCGTGGTCGTCACCGGCCCCAGCGGCGCCGGCAAGTCCACCCTCGCCGCCCTCCTGCTGCGCTTCTACGACCCGGACACCGGCACCATCCGCCTCGACGGCCTCCCGCTCGACCGCCTCCCCCTCGCTGACCTCCGCCGCAACATCACCCTCCTCCCCCAGGAGACCCTCGTCCTCCACGACACCATCGAGCACAACATCGCCTGCGGCCGCGAGGACCCCATCCCCACCCACGACGAGGTCACCCGGGCCGCCCGGGCCGCCGACGCGCACGCCTTCGTCACCGACCTCCCGGACGGCTACGACACGGTCATCGCCCCGTCCACCGCCGCCCTCTCCGGCGGCCAGCTCCAGCGCGTCGCCATCGCCCGCGCCATGCTCCGCGACGCCCCGGTCCTCATCCTCGACGAGCCCACCACCGGCCTCGACACCCTCGCCGCCCAACGCATCCTGGCCCCCCTCCACCGCCTCGCCGCCGGCCGCACCACCCTCGTCATCACCCACGACCTCGACCTGGCCACCACCGCCGACCACATCCTCGTCCTCGACGACGGCCACCTCACCGAATCCGGCACCCACCCCCAACTCCTGGCCCGGGGCGGCCTGTACGCGGAACTGTTCGAGGGGAGCGAGTGAGGGAGCGACGCATCGGACGCGGGCGCACTGTGGCACTCACCACATCCGGCCGGAGGGACGGCCTGCCACTCCGCACGGCCGTCGATGCACCACGTAGAGCGACGACCGCGGGGGCCCGGAATCAAACCCGCCGAGAAACGTCGAAGGGCCCCACCGCGAACGGTGGGGCCCTTCGACAACGTGCCCGGTGAAGGCACTGGCGGAGGATACGAGATTCGAACTCGTGAGGGGTTGCCCCCAACACGCTTTCCAAGCGTGCGCCCTAGGCCTCTAGGCGAATCCTCCGCCGCAAACAATACAAGACGTTGGGGAGTGCTCGCGAACATGATCCGGGGGAGGGGGGAGCGGGGGAGCGGAGAGGGCGGTCGGCGGGGGCGGGGTCGTTTGTCGGGCGGGGGATCCGCTAATGTGGGGCTCAGCCCCTCACGTGGCGCTATCTGACTGAACTCCCCCAGGGCCGGAAGGCAGCAAGGGTAGGTCGGCTCTGGCGGGTGCGTGGGGGGCGCTTGCGTTTGCGGGCGGGCCGTCCCCGGGCGGACGAGACCTTCCCCACGCAGGGACGGGCCTTCCCCGCGCCGGACGGGGCCTTGCTCGCGCGTGCGCAGCCAGGACCTCGGGGAAGGGCCGGTTGTCGGTGCGGCCCGATATCGTCGTATGCGTGTCGTCCCTCGCGCTGTACCGCCGCTACCGCCCCGAGACCTTCGCCGAGGTCATCGGGCAAGAGCACGTGACCGACCCGCTGCAGCAGGCACTGCGGAACAACCGGGTCAACCACGCGTATCTGTTCAGTGGGCCCCGCGGTTGTGGCAAGACGACGAGCGCGCGGATCCTGGCGCGCTGTTTGAACTGTGAGGAAGGTCCCACTCCCACGCCGTGCGGGACGTGCCAGTCGTGTGTGGACCTGGCGCGCAACGGCCGGGGCTCGATCGATGTGATCGAGATCGACGCGGCCTCGCACGGTGGCGTGGACGACGCCCGTGAGCTGCGGGAGAAGGCGTTCTTCGGGCCGGCCGGCAGCCGCTACAAGATCTACATCATCGACGAGGCGCACATGGTGACCTCGGCGGGGTTCAACGCCCTGCTGAAGGTCGTCGAGGAGCCGCCGGAGCATCTGAAGTTCATCTTCGCCACGACCGAGCCCGAGAAGGTCATCGGGACGATCCGGTCGCGGACCCACCACTACCCGTTCCGCCTGGTGCCGCCCGGGACGCTGCGGGAGTACCTCGCGGAGGTGTGCGGGCGGGAGGAGATCCCGGTCGAGGACGGGGTGCTGCCGCTGGTGGTGCGGGCCGGCGCGGGCTCGGTGCGTGACTCGATGTCGGTGATGGACCAGCTGCTGGCCGGGGCCGGTGCGGACGGTGTGACGTATGCCATGGCGACGTCGCTGCTGGGGTACACCGACGGGTCGCTGCTGGACTCCAGCGTGGAGGCGTTCGCGGCCGGGGACGGGGCGGCGGCCTTCGAGGTCGTCGACCGGGTCATCGAGGGCGGCAACGACCCGCGGCGGTTCGTCTCCGACCTGCTGGAGCGGCTGCGGGACCTGGTGATCCTGGCGGCGGTGCCGGACGCGGGGGAGAAGGGGCTGATCGACGCCCCGGCCGACGTCGTGGAGCGGATGACGGCGCAGGCGTCGGTGTTCGGGGCGGCGGAGCTGAGCCGGGCCGCCGACCTGGTCAATGCCGGGCTGACGGAGATGCGCGGGGCGACCTCCCCGCGGCTCCAGCTGGAGCTGATCTGCGCCCGGGTGCTGCTCCCCGCGGCGTACGACGACGAGCGCTCGGTGCAGGCGCGGCTGGACCGCCTGGAGCGCGGTGCGGGCGCCGGCGCGGCGGCGATGGCGCTGGGCGGCGGGCTGCCCGCCGGGGGCGCCGGTGGCGTCGGTCCTGGCGGTGCGGTGGTGGAGTCCGGCGGGCCCGCGGTCGGGTATGTGCCGGGGCCGGAGGCGCATCCGCCGATGCCGGCCGGGCCGTCCGGGCCCGCGGCGGCCCGGGCCGCGGTGCGCGGGGCGACGGGCGGGGGTGCGGGCGCGGGTGCCGCCGCCCCGGCGGCCGTCCCGCATGCTCCTGCCGGTGGCGGGGCCGCCGGTCAGCAGACCGGGTCGGCAGACGGGCCGCAGGCCGCTCCGCAGGCTGCTCCGCAGGCAGCTCCTCAAGCCGTTTCCCCGGCCGTTTCCCCGGCCGCTCCGCCGGCCGCTCCCCAGAGTGGCGCGGCGCGGCCCGGGGCATGGCCCGGTGGCACGGGCGGTGCCGGTGCCGGGCAGGCGGCCGGTGCGCGGCAGCCCGGCAGCTGGCCGTCGGCCGCGATGCCGGGCCAGGGCGGGCAGGCGGCGACCGGTGCCCCGGCGGCATCCGGTGCGCCCGCGGCCCCCGCGGCCGCTCCGCCCGCCGAGCCGGTGCCGGCACCGTCCGCCGGGCCGGCCCAGGCGCCGTCCGCCGGGGCGGCGCAGGGTGCCGCGCAGGTGCGGCAGCTCTGGCCGCAGATCCTGGACGCGGTCAAGGGCCGCCGGCGCTTCACCTGGATCCTGCTGAGCCAGAACGCCCAGGTCTCCGGCTTCGACGGCACGACGTTGCAGATCGGGTTCCCCAACGCCGGAGCCCGGGACAGCTTCGCCAACGGCGGCAGCGAGGACGTCCTCAAGGAAGTGCTCGCCGACACCTTCCAGCTGCACTGGCGGGTCGAGGCGATCGTGGACCCGTCCGGCGGCGCCAACCCGCCGGCCGGCGGCGCCCGGGGCGGCGGAGGCGGCTTCGGCGGCGGGGCGAACGGCGGCTACGGCGGCGCACCGCAGCAGTCCGCCCCGCAGGCCCCGGCGCCGAGCGCCCCGCCGGCCCCCCAGCAGCAGGCTCCCGGCGGCGGTGGCGGCCAGGGCGCCCGGATGGCGCGCGAGGCGGTGGTCTCGTCGCCGTCCTCGGGCGGCGGCCAGGGCGGATCCGCGCCGGCGCCCTCGTACGCCGCACCGGAATCCCCGATGGCGATCGAGTACGACATGCCGGCGGAGGACGATCCGGATCTCGTCGACTCCGCGCTCAGCGGCCATGAGTTGATCGTCCGCGAGCTGGGGGCGACGGTCCTGGAGGAGTTCGACAACGAGTGAGCGCGCGGGAGCGGGGTGTCCCCGGCGGGGCCCGCTCCCGGCCGCCACGGCAGGCGCGTTGACGGAGCGTCGCGCCGCGGACGCGCTGCGCGTGCGCCGGGTCGGGCGGGGCGGCGCCGCTTCCGTCCCTGGGGCGTACGGGGTACACCAGTGCTCCTCCCTGCGGCGTAGGGCGCCGGGCGCGCGGAACACGTAGGCTCGGGCTACCGCACCAATACGTTGTCGTACGGCAGGAGTCATGTCGTGATCCCCGGTGGTCAGCCCAATATGCAGCAGCTGCTCCAGCAGGCCCAGAAGATGCAGCAGGATCTCGCGGTCGCCCAGCAGGAGCTGGCGGAAACGCCGGTGGAGGGTTCCGCCGGGGGCGGTCTGGTCAAGGCGACGGTGACCGGCTCCGGTGAGCTCAGGGGGCTGGTGATCGACCCCAAGGCGGTCGACACCGACTCCGCCGAGGAGACCGCCGAGACCCTCGCCGACCTCGTCCTCGCGGCCGTCCGCGACGCCAACGCCACCGCGCAGAAGCTCCAGCAGCAGAAGCTCGGCCCGCTCGCCCAGGCGCTGGGTGGCGGCGGCGGTATCCCGGGCCTCCCCTTCTGAAGGGTCGAGGGGCCCTCCCCTTCTGGGGAGTAGCCAACTAGCGTACGCAGCACGGCAGAAGAGAGAGAAGACGTTCCGTGTATGAAGGCGTGGTCCAGGACCTGATCGACGAGTTGGGCAGGCTGCCCGGCGTCGGTCCCAAGAGCGCGCAGCGGATCGCCTTCCACATCCTTCAGGCCGAGCCCACCGATGTCCGCCGGCTCGCGAACGCGCTGATGGAGGTCAAGGCCAAGGTCCGGTTCTGCACCGTGTGCGGCAATGTCGCGCAGGAGGAGCAGTGCCGGGTCTGCCTGGACCCGCGGCGCGATCCGGCGGTCATCTGCGTAGTGGAGGAGCCCAAGGACGTCGTGGCGATCGAGCGGACGAGGGAGTTCCGCGGCCGCTACCACGTCCTCGGCGGGGCGATCAGCCCGATCGAGGGCGTCGGCCCCGACGACCTGCGGATACGGGAACTGCTGACCCGGCTCGCGGACGGCACGGTCACCGAGCTGATCCTGGCCACCGACCCGAATCTGGAGGGCGAGGCCACGGCCACCTACCTGGCCCGCATGGTCAAGCCGATGGGCCTGAAAGTGACGCGACTGGCCAGTGGGCTGCCGGTCGGGGGCGATCTGGAGTATGCCGACGAGGTCACGCTCGGGCGGGCCTTCGAAGGGAGGAGACTTCTCGATGTCTGACGCCACGCTGCACGACACGACACAGAACCCTGACGACTTCGCCGTTTCGATCTCCGACTCGATCGAGAGTTTCATCGTCGCGGTGACCGAGGTCGCCAAGGGCGACGAGCCGGACAGCGCGGTGCCCTTCCTGCTGCTGGAGATCTCCCAGCTGCTGCTCGCGGGCGGCCGGCTGGGCGCCCACGAGGACATCGTTCCCGAAGAGCGGTACGAAACGGACACCGGTCCCGAGCCGGACGTGGACGACCTGCGCGAGCGGTTCGCGCGGCTGCTCGACCCGATCGACATCTACTCCGAGGTCTTCGACCCGTACGTGCCGCGCAGCGAGCCGGTGGCCTGCCGGATCTCCGACGACCTCGCCGACATCGTCACCGATCTGCGGCACGGCCTGGCACACTACCGGGCGGGCCGGGTCACCGAGGCCCTGTGGTGGTGGCAGTTCTCCTACCTCTCCAACTGGGGGCCGACCGCCTCGGCCGCCCTCCGGGCCCTCCAGTCGCTGGTCGCCCACGTCCGCCTCGACCAGCCGCTGGACGCGCTGGACGGCCTGGACACCGACAGCGGTGCCGCCGGCAACGAGGAGCAGCTGGCCGAGGAGGCCGGCAAGGTCATGGCGGCGGAGATCGCCGGTCCCCTGGGGCTGCAGGGGCGGTGACCGCGGCCCGCGCCGCCGTACCGCCGCCGACGGCGGGCGGGGTGTGAGCTGGGTTACGTTCCCGTGTGCCTTGGTGCGGAGCGGGAAGGCGGACGCCGAGCCGGTGCGACGGAGCACCGCGCCAGGCCGCCGGGGACCCGGTGTCCACGGACCGCGTACGGCGCGCTCATCGGTCGCCTTCGCCGGCGCCGGGACGGTGGGCGAGTTGATCGGAAACGTGGGTCCGGTGTCTCACGATGCGGTAGTAGCGGGGCGGCTTCCGCCCGCTCGTTAGACTGAGCCGACCGCAGTACCCCCATATCCGGGGGTCCGGGAGGGACCCCCTCCCGCTTAAGACAGTTGCGAGGAGCGCACGTGGGCCTTGTCGTGCAGAAGTACGGCGGCTCATCCGTTGCGGATGCCGAGGGCATCAAGCGCGTTGCCAAGCGAATCGTCGAGGCCAAGAAGAACGGCAACCAGGTTGTCGTGGTGGTCTCTGCGATGGGCGACACGACGGACGAGCTGATCGATCTCGCTCAGGAAGTGTCCCCGATCCCGTCGGGGCGCGAGTTCGACATGCTGCTGACCGCCGGAGAGCGGATCTCCATGGCCCTGTTGGCGATGGCGATCAAAAACCTCGGCCACGAGGCGCAGTCCTTCACCGGCAGCCAGGCCGGTGTGATCACCGATTCCGTGCACAACAAGGCGCGGATCATCGATGTCACGCCGGGCCGCATCCAGGCGTCCATCGACGAGGGCAACATCGCCATCGTCGCCGGCTTCCAGGGCGTGTCCCAGGACAAGAAGGACATCACGACGCTGGGGCGCGGTGGTTCGGACACCACCGCGGTGGCGCTGGCCGCCGCCCTGAACGCCGACGTCTGCGAGATCTACACCGATGTGGACGGCGTCTTCACCGCCGACCCGCGGGTCGTGAAGAAGGCCCGGAAGATCGACTGGATCTCCTTCGAGGACATGCTGGAGCTGGCCAGCTCCGGCTCCAAGGTGCTGCTGCACCGCTGCGTGGAGTACGCACGCCGTTACAACATCCCGATCCACGTCCGCTCTTCCTTCTCGGGGCTTCAGGGCACGTGGGTCAGCAACGAACCGCAAGGGGACAGGCCGATGGAGCAGGCGATCATCTCGGGCGTCGCACACGACACCTCCGAGGCGAAGGTCACGGTCGTCGGGGTCCCGGACAAGCCGGGTGAGGCCGCGCGGATCTTCCGTGCGATCGCCGACTCCGAGGTCAACATCGACATGGTCGTCCAGAACGTGTCGGCGGCCTCCACGGGGCTGACGGACATCTCCTTCACGCTGCCGAAGGCCGAGGGCCGCAAGGCCGTCGCGGCGCTGGAGAAGACCCGCGCCGCGGTCGGCTTCGACTCGCTCCGCTACGACGACCAGATCGCCAAGATCTCGCTGGTCGGCGCCGGTATGAAGACCAACCCCGGCGTCACCGCGACGTTCTTCGAGGCGCTGTCGAACGCGGGCGTGAACATCGAGCTCATCTCGACCTCCGAGATCCGCATCTCGGTCGTCACCCGTGCCGATGACGTCAACGAGGCCGTCCAGGCGGTGCACAGCGCCTTCGGCCTCGACAGCGAGAGCGACGAGGCGATCGTCTACGGCGGCACCGGACGATGATCCCGGCCGAGGCGGGCCGCCCGTTCCTCGCCGACTCGGCGGGGGCGGCGGCCCGCCCGGCTGCCAGGCCGCGTCTCGCGGTCGTCGGCGCCACCGGCGCCGTCGGCCGGGTCCTGCTCGGGATCCTCTCCGAGCGGGCCGACATCTGGGGTGAGATCCGGCTGATCGCCTCCGCCCGCTCGGCCGGCCGCACACTGGCCGTACGGGGCGAGGAGGTCGAGGTCGTCGAGCTGGGCGAGGACGCCTTCGACGGCGTCGACGTCGCGATGTTCGCCGTGCCGGACGAGATCGCCGCGCAGTGGGTACCGGTCGCGGTGTCCAAGGGCACGGTGGCGGTGGACAGTTCGGGCGCGTTCCGAGGGGATCCGGACGTGCCGCTGGTGGTGCCCGAGGTCAACGGGTGCGCCGCCCGGATCCGGCCGCGCGGGGTCATCGCCAACCCGCACTGCACCACGCTGTCGATGATCGTCGCCCTCGGCGCGCTGCACGCCGCGTACGGACTGAGCGAACTGGTCGTCTCCTCCTACCAGGCCGCCTCCGGCGCCGGACGGGCCGGCACCGAGACGCTGCGGGCGCAGCTCTCGGCGGTGTCCGGCGCGGAGTTGGGCGCCGCGCCGGGCGATGTGCGGCGGGCGGTCGGCGACGCCCTCGGGCCGTTCCCGGCGCCGCTCGCCCTCAACGTCGTGCCGTGGGCCGGCTCGCTCCAGGAGGACGGCTGGTCCTCGGAGGAACTGCGGATCCGCGACGAGGCCCGGAAGATCCTCGGGCTGCCGGAGCTGCCGGTCACCGCGACCTGTGTGCGGGTGCCGGTGCTCACCGGGCACTCGATGGCCGTGCACGCGCGCTTCGAGAAGGAGGTCACGGTCGCCGGGGCGCACGAGATCCTGGCGGTCGCCCCCGGGGTCGTCCTGTGCGACGACCCGGCGGAGCACGAGTACCCGACCCCGTCGGACGTGGCGGGGACGGATCCCACATGGGTGGGGCGGGTGCGGCGGTCGCTGGACGATCCGCGGGCGCTGGAGCTGTTCGTGTGCGGGGACAACCTGCGCAAGGGCGCGGCCCTGAACGCGGCGCAGATCGGCGAGTTGGTGGTGGCGGAGGCGGAGGCGTAGCGGCGCCCTGGCTGTCGGGGCGTGCCGGTAGGGGCGCGTTCAGGGCGCTTTGCGCGGCGGGACGTCGCGGACGAGGGCGCGTTGGACGGTCCCGGGCGCCCCGTCCGATGGCCGGGACCGCCGGTGGCCGGTGGCCGGTTCCCGTCGTCGGCGCGGTAGTTGGGGGGAGCGGCTGCACGCGGGCGGGCGGCTGGGACATAATTTGCGCAAGGTGTGAAGATTTCGTGTGTGGAATGCTGATCCGAGCCGCTTGAACTGGGCTGATGTTCTGTTCGATCATTCCCGTCCCATGAGGCTGCAACCGGTGACCCGGTGGGCGGCGTCTCTCCGGATCGCCCCCTTGGGTGGTTCGTGGTGTGCGCGGACCGCTTCCGGGGTCCTGGGGTGGCGGGACGATCGTGATAGGGCGGTCGTATCAGGGCAATTGGGGCGTTTGGGAAGAGCTGGTGCGCATGACGGCATTTAACGCGTCGCCACAAGCGGGGCCTTGCGCGTACAACCCTTTTGGGGGGAAGCGTGTCCAACAAGCGTGGCAGAGGTACTCGGATTCACCATCGCCCCGGCGGGAGCAGCAGGCGCGGCAGTGCGCCCCCAGCGCCCACGGGTTTCCGGGGGCATGCCGGTGATCGCCCCCTGGTCCGCCGCGCGCCCCGCGCAGCTCTCCGGGCAGCGTGGGGACACTGACGACGCGATGGCAGCCGGCACCACAGTCGACCACCTCACCGAGACCTACCGCACGCACTACCGCTCCCTCCTCGGCCTGGCCGCGCTGCTCCTGGACGACACCGCCTCCTGTGAGGACGTCGTGCAGGAGGCGTTCATCCGCGTGCACTCCGCGCGCAACCGGGTGCGCGACCCCGAGAAGACCCTGGCGTACCTGCGGCAGACGGTCGTCAACCTCTCGCGCTCCGCGCTGCGCCGCCGGATCCTCGGGCTGAAGCTGCTCTCCAAGCCGATGCCCGACATGGCGAGCGCCGAGGAGGGCGCCTACGACCTGCTGGAGCGCGATCAGTTGATCAACGCGATGCGCGGCCTCCAGCGCCGTCAGCGCGAGGTGCTGGTGCTCCGCTACTTCGCCGATATGACCGAGGCTCAGGTCGCCGAGACGCTGGGGATATCGCTCGGCTCGGTCAAGGCGTACGGCTCGCGGGGAATAGCGGCGCTCCGCGTCGCCATGGAGGCTCCGGCGTGAGTGCGGCAGGACCCGACCGCGGGAACGGCGGGCGCGACGGGCACGACGGCCGTGACGGGCACGTCGGCCACGGCGCGCACATCGGCCGCGGTGTGTGCGACGCCCGTGGCGGGCGTGACCGGGGAGACGAAACCGGCCGGGCGGCCGGCGGCGCGGCGTGCGGCGACGGCCGGGACACCGGCGACCACGAGGCTCCCGGCGGCGCGGGTTTCGGCGGTGAGGACGAGCTGAGAGCGCTGCTGCGGTCCTGCGTCGCCGATCTGGAGCCCGCGCCGGACGCGTTGGAGCACCTGCGGCGGGCGGTCCCGGCCCGGCGCCGGCGGCGACGGCACGCCGTGGTGGGCGCGGCCGCGGCGCTGCTGCTCGGCGGTACGGCGGTCCCGGCGATGGTGCACGTGGCGAGCTTCGGCGACGACCGCGGGGACCGCCCGGCCAACGCCGCCAGCAGCCGGGACGTCACCCACGACTCCGGCGGTCCGGACGGCGGGGGCGCCGCGCAGGCCGGCACCCGGCCGGCCGGCAAGGACGGCTTCACGCCCGGTCCCGGCCGGTCGCCGGGCAAGGAGGGCAGGGGCGCCGGCGCACCCGGCACGGGCCCCGGCGCCGCGGTCGGCACGCCCTCCCCCGACGCGACCATGGACGTCACCTCGCCGATCTGCGGACGCGACCAGCTCGGCAAGGGGACCTCGACGGTCGGCTCGGCCGACTCGGCGGGCCGGGTCTACGGCGCGTTCCGGGTGGTGAACACCTCCAACTCCGCCTGTTCCGTACAGGGCGGTGGGACGGTGGACCTCACCCCGCAGGGTGCCACCAAACCGGACAAGGTCCACGTGGTCGACCACACGTCGGGCGACGAGGCCACGGGGCTGCCGGACCCGGCGACCACCCCCAGCCAACTGGTGCTCAGGCCGGGGCAGGCGTACGAGGTCAGGTTCGCCTGGATCCCGGTGGCCGGCGGCGGCAGGACCGGATGCGTCAGTCCGGGGCCGTCGCCGACCCCCGATCCGTCCAAGTCGCCGGCGGAGTCGCCGGCCGCCGCGCCGCCGGCGGGCGGCAGCGGTACGGACGGGCAGGCCGGCGGCGACGACGGGTCCCCGGACGGCGGCGCGGCGGCCGCCGGTGTGCTCCTGACCCACACCCCGGAGGCGGGCGAGCCCGTGGCGGCCGACGCGAAGATCGCGGACGCCTGCGCGGGGACGGTGTACCGGACGTCGCCGTTGGTGGCGCAGTAGGGCGGTAGCGGGGCGGGCGGTTTTGCGGCGTCGGGATTGCCGCCGTTCCGCTGTTCCGTCGTTCCGCCGTTTCGCCGCTCTGCTGTCTCGTCCTTGTCGGCCCTGTTCTCGCCCGGGTCGTGGGGGCCGGTTGCGGTGGCTGTGGTGTTTGTGGCCTTCTCGGCGTCGTTGTCCGGTGGTTGTCCCGTGACGTCCCGTCGTTGCGGGCAACCGCGCAGGTCCCGGGGGCGGGGCGACGCCGGGGAGGGGCCGGTGCGGTCCGGCGGGGCGGGCACCGTACCGTTGGTGGGGTGTACCGGTTCCTGCTGACCCCGCGGTGGTGGGGAATCAACGTCTTCGCCGTACTGGCGATCCCCTTCTGCATCTTCATGGGCAGCTGGCAGTTGAGCCGCTTCGACGCCCGGGTCGCCTCGCACCAGCAGCAGGAGAACCGGTCCTCCGACGCCAAGGCCGCGGCCCCCCGCCCCCTGGAGAGCCTGCTGCCGGTCGACCAGATCACCTCCGGTCGCCAGGCGAGCGCCCGCGGCCGCTACGACGCCGCGCACCAACTCCTCGTGCCGGGCCGCACCTTGCAGGGCAAGCGCGGCGACCAGCAGGGGTTCTACGTCCTGACGCTGCTGCGCACGGACAGCGGCAAGGCCCTGCCGGTCGTACGCGGCTGGCTGCCCGGCGACGCGAACTCGACGGCCGACACGGCGAAGGTGCCCGCGCCGCCCAAGGGGGAGGTCACGGTCACCGGGGCGCTCCAGGCATCCGAGAACCAGGGCACGGCCGGTGTCCAGGCGGGCGGCGGTCTGCCGAAGGGGCAGCTCGGCATGATCAGCGCGGCATCGCTGGTCAACATCGTGCCGTACGGCGTCTACGACGCCTGGATCACGCTCACCGTCCCGACGGCCCCGATGCACGCCGTCCCGCCGGCCGCCGCGGAGGGCAGCGGCCTGGACATGAAGGCGTTCCAGAACCTTGGCTACACCGGCGAGTGGTTCGTCTTCGCGGGCTTCGTCGTCTTCATGTGGTTCCGCCTGGTCCGCCGCGAGGCCGAGGCCGCCCGGGACGCCGCCCTGGGCATCCTCCCGGAGGGCCAGGACGGCCCCAGCGCGTCGGCTGCACCGGCCGGTGCGGTTGGTGCGGCTGGTGTGGCCGGTGCGGAAGGGGCCGGGGGTGCTGCGGGCGCTGCGGGCTCTGGGGACGCGGATGACGCCGATGCCTCGGAGGACGCCATGAAGGGGAAGCAGGGCGCCGAGGACGTGCACGGCACCGAGGGCACGCACGGGGCTGAGGGGGCGCGGGAGCCGCAGGGGGCGTAGGCATCGAGTGGCCGAGGCCGCAGGGTCGAGACGACGTCAAGGGCGAGACGACGTAGGGACCGGGTGGCCGTAGGGGCGTCGGGGCGGGGGTCCGGCGAGGTGGATAGGCGGGGGAGCCGGGAGCTACGAGGCGCGTCCTGGCCGGCCGCTCCGGGTCCTCCCTCTCCCCCCTCCCACCCCACCCCACCCCGCCCCGCCGCCAGTCAGCCGCCCACGAGCCCTCAGCCCCTTCCCCCGCCCGGGCCTGTCCCGCGGACCCTGCCGGCTACCCCTGCTGCTTCGCCCCCTCCGCCGTCAGATGGCGGCGGGTGAAGTCCAGCTCCAGACGGACCTGCTTGATGCGTTCCTCCACCACGAGGGAGCCGTGGCCGGCGTCGTAGCGGTAGACCTCGTGCGGGTGGCCGCGCTCTTCGAGGCGCTGGACGTAGTTCTCGACCTGCTGGATCGGGCAGCGGGGGTCGTTGACGCCGGCGGAGATGTAGACGGGGGCCCGCACGGCGTCGACGTAGGTCAGCGGGGAGGACGCCTCGAAGCGCTCGGGGACCTCCTCCGGCGTCCCGCCCAGGAGCGTGCGGTCCATGGCCTTGAGGGCCTCCATTTCGTCGTGGTACGCCGTGACGTAGTCGGCCACCGGGACGGCGGCCAGGCCCAGCGCCCAGGCGTCCGGCTGGGTCCCCAGGCCCAGCAGCGTCAGATAGCCGCCCCACGAGCCGCCGGACAGCACCAGCCGGGCCGGGTCCGCCAGGCCGGACGAGACGGCCCACTCGCGCACTGCGGCGATGTCCTCCAGCTCGATCAGGCCGACGCGGTGCTTGAGCGCGTCCGTCCAGGCGCGGCCGTAGCCGGTCGAGCCCCGGTAGTTGACGCGGACGACCGCGAAGCCGTGGTCCACCCAGGCCGCCGGCGACGAGGCGAACGCGTCGCTGTCGTGCCAGGTCGGGCCGCCGTGGATGTCGAAGACGGTGGGGAAGGGGCCGGCGCCGGGCGGCTGCTGCACCAGGGCGTGGATGCGGCCTCCGGGGCCGTCCACCCAGACGTCCGTCACCGGGACCGAGCCGGGGGCCTTCATCCCGGGCGGGTCCAGCACCACGGTGCCGTTCGTCGACCGCACCTCCGAGGGCTGGGCGGCGGAGGACCACAGGAACTCCACCGTGCCGTCGGGGCGGGCGGTGGCGCCCGAGACCGTGCCGGCGGGGGTGTCGACCCGGCTCAGGGCGCCGGCGGACGAGGCGTCCGGGCCGGCCGGGGCCGTGCCCAGCTCATAGCGCCACAGCTCGCTGCGGGCCTGGTACTCGTGCTCCACCAGGAGGGCCGAACCGTCCGGATACCAGTCGGCGGCCACGTCACCGGGCAGCTCGATCTCCAGAGCGGTCTCCACGCCCGTCAGCGGATCCCAGATCATCGGCTCCCAGCGGCCCCGCCGCTGGTGCCCGACCAGCAGCCGGCTGTCGCCGTCCACCGGGGCGAAGCCCATCACGGACAGGCCCAGCTCCTCGGTGCCGCCGTGGGTGTCGTCCAGCTCGGCGACCGTCGAGCCGTCCGGCCGGACGACGCGGATGGCCGAATGCATCGCGTCGCCGTGCTCGGTGTGCTCGACGGCGATCAGCGAACCGTCGTGCGAGAGGTCGCCGACGCCCGCCGACTCGCGGTGGCGGTAGATCTCCACCGGCGGCTGTCCGGGCCGCACGACGTGGAGCGTCGAGCCGTCCTCGTCCGTGGAGCGGCCGATGACCGCCGTGCCGTCCCGGTTGAGCGCCAGTCCGCCGGGATACGAGGGGTCGAGCCCGGGCGCGGCCGGCTCGTCCGGGCCGCCCGCGAAGGGCTGCCGCATCCAGACGCCGAACTCGTCCCCGTCGGTGTCCGAGAACCACCAGATCCACTCGCCGTCCGGCGACAGCGTGCCGTCCGTCGTGCCGTTGGGACGGTCCGTGGCCTGCCGCTGGGCGCCGGTCGCCCGGTCCCAGGCGTAGAGCTCGAAGGTGCCGGTGGCGTTCGAGACGAACAGGGAGCGGTCGGGGGCGTGCTCCGCCCACTCGGGCAGCCCGATCCGCGGGGCGCGGAAGCGCTTCTCCCAGTCCGGCAGACCGGCCGCCGCCTGCGACGTCTCCGCGGCACCGGCGGAGTGGGGGAGAGCGGGGGACGGATCGGTGGGGGTGTGGCCGGAGCCTGTGGTCTCGTCAGTCATGGGGCCATTCTGCGCCCGGCCGCGGAAAACGCGTTGGCGAGGCCGTCGGGCTGTGGATAACTTCGGCCTATGCGAGAACAGAAGGGGCCCGAGGACTGGCGTGAGGTGAACCGCGCACGGTGGGACGAGCGCGTCCCCCTCCACACCGCCAGCGATTTCTACGACCAGGCCGCGTTCCGGCAGACCCGGGACGTGATCCGGGACTTCGAGGCCGCGGAAGTCGGTGACGTCACCGGCCGGAGCCTGCTCCATCTCCAGTGCCACTTCGGCCAGGACACGCTGTCGTGGGCACACCGCGGCGCGTCCCGCGTCGTCGGCCTGGACTTCTCCGAACCGGCCGTCGAGGCCGCCCGCGAACTGGCCGCCGAACTCGGCTACGGCCCGGACCGCGCGGCCTTCGTCGCCGCCGATGTCTACGACGCCGCCCAGGCGGTGCCCGACGCCGCGTACGACATCGTCTACACCGGCCTGGGGGCGGTGAACTGGCTCCCGGATCTGGTCGGTTGGGCCGAGACCGCCGCGTCCCTCGTCGCCCCCGGCGGGTTCTTCTACCTCTCCGAGTTCCACCCGCTGGGCGACGTGCTGGACGAGAAGACCGGCTCGCGGGTCGCCCACGACTACTTCCGCAGCGAGGCGTGGGACGAGGAAGCCCCCGGCTCCTACACGGACTTCGGGGCGCCGACGGTCCACAACAGGAGCGTCGAATGGCAGCACTCCCTGGGGGAGGTCATCAGCGCGGTGGCCGGCGCCGGGCTGCGCGTCGAGTTCCTGCACGAGCACGACATGACGCTGTTCCAGCGCTTCGACGTGCTGCGCCGGGGCGAGGACGGCTACTACCGCTTCCCGGACGACCGGCCCCGCATCCCGCTGATGTATTCCCTGAAGGCGACGAAGCCGGCCTGAGGGGCGGGGCGGTGGGCCGGTCCGCCGGGGCTGCCGGAGTCGCTGCGCGCCCGCCTGGTTAGTGTGGCGGACGGCCCGGCCGGTTTCGGCCACGTGTCACCACGTCAACGGGCCGGACGGGGCGGCCGGTTCGGCCGCCCCCGGCTCCCGGCGGACCGCCGCGGGCCGGGCGGGGGCGGAACGCGCCGTCCGCCGACGAGGGAACGACAGGGCAACGGGGGCGGGTTCCATGCGGGTGCGCGGACGGACGGCTGGTGCCGTGGGCGCGAGTGCGCTGATGCTGCTGGCCGTGGGGTGCGGCGGGCCGTCCGGCGGCACCGCGCGACCGGGGGCGTCCCCCACGGCGGTGCCCGCCACGTCGCTGCTGATGGAGTCCGCGGTCCGCGCCGGCACCTGGACCGGCACCGACCACAAGGCGCACCCGCTGCGGCTCAAGCCCACCCGCCTGGCACTGGGCCATCCCCCGGACCTCGCGCACATCCGGCTGGACGACAACCTCAAGGGGATGGTCCCGTACTACCTCACCGTCTCCTACACCAACACCGGCAAGAGCACGGTGAGCGGACTGGACCCTGAGCGGAACTTCTCCCTCAACGGGGTGGACGGACAGGCCGGCCGGCAGCTCTCGCTGTTCCGGTCCAACCCGTTGGCCACCGGCAACGGCCTGCCGCCCGAGTGCCAGGAGGCCGGCAGGACCGAGTTGGCCGCCGGGGAGACCTCGGTGTTCTGCGGGATCTTCATGCTCCCGAAGGGACGGCAGCCGGGGAACGTCTCCTACCAGGACGACGGCGGCGACACCCTGCTGTGGCAGATCGGCGGCCCCCAGAAGGGCACGCCCGGGGTGCTGCCCGCGCACCGGCCCGCCGACGCGGTCACCACGGACAGCGAACGCCGTACGGCGACGGTCCTGGCCACCCCGAAGAGCGTGCGCACCGGTTCACCGGCCGATCTGCACCGCTTCGACCCGAGTGCGGAGCAGAAGAGGCTCGTCCCGTATTACGTGACGGTGGAGTACCGGAACACCGGGTCGTACGACCTGCTGCCGGACCTCAACGACAGCCTGGTGCTGAAGGGCGTCAGCGGCGCACAGGCGCGGAAGATGCTGCTGCTGGACATCGGCGGCCCCGGCGTGCCCCAGTGCCCCGAGGCGGTGCCGCACAAGATGGTCAAGCCGGGCGCCACGGTGACCGAGTGCACCATCCACCTGCTGTCCAAGGGCGATCTGCCGGCCGCGCTGACCTTCCAGGGGAGCGGGGACGGCGCGCGCCCGGTGACCTGGCAGGCGCGGGCCGACGACGGGGCGTAGCGGCGGCGGACGGCGCGCCGGAGGCCCGGGCGTGGGCCTCCGGCACCCGTCCCGCTACTCCGCGGCCGGCGCGCCCCGCCGCTCCAGCAGCGGCCCGAAGTCCGGATCGCGACCGACCACCGCGCGGAAGGCCGCCATCGGGTCGACGCTGTTGCCCCGGCTGAGCAGTTCCCTGCGGAAGACCTCGCCGCTCTCGCGGATCGTCCGCCCGTTCTCGCGGAACCAGCGCACGGTGTCCGCGTCCAGGACCTCCGCCCAGCGGTACCCGTAGTACCCGGCCGCGTAGCCGCCCCCGAAGACGTGCGCGAAATAGCCGGTCCGGTAGCGCGGCGGGATCGCCGGGTGCGCCAGGCCGTGGCGCCGGAGCACGGCCGCCTCGAACGCCTCCGCGCCCTCCCCGGTGGGCAGTTCGTCGGCGGGCACGGTGTGCCAGGCCCAGTCCAGGACCGCGGCGCCCAGGTGCTCGACGCTCTCGAAGCCCTCGCCGAACCGTTCCGCCTCGCGGAGCCTGGCCGGCAGCTCGGCCGGCATCGGCTCCCCGGTGCGGTGGTGCCGGGCATAACGGGCCAGGACCTCCGGCCACTCCGCCCACATCTCGTTCACCTGCGAGGGGAACTCGACGAAGTCGCGCGGCACGTCGGTGCCGGCCAGCAGCGGATAGCGGACGTCGGAGAACAGGCCGTGCAGCGCGTGCCCGAACTCATGGAAGAGCGTGACGACCTCGCTCCAGTTCAGGAGCACCGGCTCGCCCGCCGCCGGTTTGGCGATGTTGAGATTGTTGACCACGACGGGCCGCTGGCCCCACAGGTGCGACTGCGTGACCAGGTCGTTCATCCAGGCGCCGCCGCGCTTGGACTCCCGGGCGTGGAAGTCGCCGACATACAGGCCGAGCGGTCCGCCGTCGGCGTCGTGCACCTCGAAGACCCGGGCGTCCGGGTGGTAGCCGACCAGGTCGGGGCGCTCGGTGAAGGTGATCCCGTACACCAGGGTGGCGGCGTGGAAGACGCCGTCCTCAAGGACGGCCTCCAGCTCCAGGTAGGGGCGCAGGGCGGCCGCGTCGAGGTCGAAGCGCTCCCTGCGGACCCGCTCCGCGTGGAACTGCCAGTCGGCCGCGCGGACTTCGGGGACGCCGGCGGCCTCCGCCAGCGCCGCGCCCTCCCGCTCGGCGTTGGCCAGCGCGGGGCCGATCAGCTTCCCGAACATCTCCTCCACGGCGCCGGTCGTCCCCGCGGTCTGGTCCGCGACCTGCCAGGACGCGTGGTCGGGGTGGCCGAGCAGGGCCGCGCGCTCGGCCCGCAGCCGGGCCACGGCGGCCGCGACGGCCCCGTTGGCGGCGAGGCCCCGCCCCATGGACGCGGCCAGCAGGCGCTCCCGCAGCGCGGGGTCCTCCAGGGCGGCGAGCTGCGGCTGGTTGGTGAAGTTCAACAGGCTGAGCACATAACCGTGTTCGTGCCCGAGGGCCCGGGCGTTCGCGGCGGCCGCCGCGATCTCGTCGTCGGGCAGCCCGGCCAGCTCCTCGGCGCGGTCCACCACCAGCGCCGCCGCCGCGGTGTCGGCCCGCAGATTCTGCCGGAACTCGGTGCACAGCCCGGCGATCTCGGTGTTCAGCTCCCGCAGCCGCTGCTGCTGCGCGGGGCCGAGCCGCGCCCCGGCCCGCACCCGCGCGGTGTGCAGGCGCTCCAGCAGCCGCAGTCGCTCACCGTCCAGCCCGAGGCCGGCCCGCCCCTCGTAGAGCGTCTCCAGGCGGGCGAACAGGGCGGGATCGAGCAGCAGGGCGTCCTCGTGGGCGGCCAGCCGCGGCACGATCTCGGCCTCCAGTTCCTGCGTGGCCTCGTCGGTGTCGGCGTTCGCCTTGTTGAAGAACACCGCGGACACCCGCCGCAGCACCGCACCGCTGCGCTCCAGCGCCTCCGCGGTGTTCTCGAACGTCGGCGGCTCGGGGGCGCCCCCGATGGCGGCCACCTCGGCCAGTTGCTCGGCGATGCCCCGCTCGAAGGCGGGCCGGAAGTGCTCGTCCCGGATACGGGCGAACGGCGGGAGCTCATAGGGGAGTTCACTCGCCGAAAAGAAGGGATTCACGGCGTCCGGGTGCCGCCCCGCCGCGTCCGAAGCCGTCGCGGACCCCGCACCCGCCCCCGGCCCCGAAGCCGCCGCCGCACTCGAACTCGTCTCGGAACTCTTCGCAGAAGTCACGGAGACCGACCCTACGCGCGCCACCGCCCGGCGGTCCTGCGCTTTCCCGCGCCGCGTCCCGGCACCCGCGCGGGAAAAGAAAACGCCCGGTCGCTGGCGACGGGGGATGCACCAGCGACCGGACTGTGATCAACACTAGCAAGGTCGCGGGCCCGACGGGAGTCAACTGTCCGCATGTCGGGACGAGTTGTGACCGGCGTCACGCCGCCTGTCCGGCATGCGGGCGCCGGCCGTCACGCACCGCACGGGGGCTCGTACGAGAGGTGAGGCAGGTACTCGTGCCAGGTCTGCGGGGTCAGCACGCCCCGCGTGGTCGAGCAGATGCGGCGGATGGCCTCGTCGGTGTCCAGGTCCCAGAGCCGGACGGTCCCGGCGCCGCTCGACACCCCGAGCAGATGGCTCGTGGGGCTGAACGCCAGGAAGTTGCCGGTCTTGGCGTTGGGGCTGGTCGACTGGCCGATCGGCTTCGCGTCGGTGGGGACCGCGACGTTCCAGAACCGGACCGTGTTGTCGTTGCCGCCGCTCGCCAGGGTGCGGCCGTCCTTGCTGAACGTCAGCGACGCGACCGCTTCGCTGTGGCCCGTGAGCGGGGCGCCCAGCCGCCGTGCCGCGCGGGGATCGGTCACGTCCCAGAGCCGGACGGTCTCGTCGTCGCTGCCGCTGGCCAGGGTGTGGCCGTCGGGGCTGAAGGCGAGCGGGTTGACGGGGCCCAGATGCCCGGTGAGGGGCGCGCCGAGCAGGGTGGTGTGCCGGGGGTCGGTGGTGTTCCAGAGCCGGATGGTGGCGTCCGCGCTGCCGGTGGCGAGGGTGTGGCCGTCGGGGCTGAACGCAAGGGAGTTGACGTAGCCCTTGTGGCCGGTGAGGCGCGGGCCGAGGGGGCGGATACGGGACGGGGAACTGACGTCCCAGAGTTGGACGGAGTAGTCGTCGTAGGCGGTGGCCAGGGTGCGCCCGTCGGGGCTGTAGGCGAGGGCCGCGGGGCCGGAGAAGCGGATCCGCAGCGGCAGCGGCGGCCCGTAGGGGACCGGCCGCGCCGGGTCGGTGACGTTCCACAACTGGACCGCGGGGCTGGGGCTGCCCGTCCGCACCGCGAGGGTGCGGCCGTCCGGGGAGAACGCCAGCGCGTGGACGACGGCGTCCCCGGGGCGGAACGGCGCGCCGAGCACGCCGGGCCGGCCGGGAGTGGCCATGTTCCACAGCCGGACCTTCTTGTCGCGGGCGGCGGTGGCCAGCACCCGCCCGTCCGGACGGAACGCGCCGGCCTGGCCGACCATGTCGGACGTCGGGATCGACCACAGGCGCACCTTGCTGTCGCCGCTCCCCGTGGCGAGGGTGTGCCCGTCGGGGCTGAAACCCACCGCGTACATCTCGCCGCTGCTGCCCGCGAGGCGCTCGCCGACCTGCGACGGGTACGCCGGATCGCTGACGTTCCACAGGCTCGCGGTGCTGTCCGCGCTCCCGGCGGCGAGCATGGTGCCGTCGGGGCTGAACGCCACGGACCACAGGGGGCCGGTGTGGCCGGTGAGCGGCGCGCCCAGGGGCGCCGGACGGCGCGGATCGGCCGTGTTCCACAGCCGGAGGGTGTTGTCCGCGCTGCCGCTGGCCAGGGTGCGGCCGTCGGGGCTGAACGCCACGGAGTGCACGGTGGCCGTGTGGCCCGTCAGCACCGGGCCGATCCGCGCCGGGTGGCGCCGGTCCGCCATGTCCCACAGCCGGATCGTGGCGTCGTCGCCGCCGGCCGCCAGGGTGCGGCCGTCGCGGCTGAACGCCACGGACCGCACCGCGGCGGTGGGCCCGGTCAGGGTGCCCAGCGAGCGCGGCCGGCGCAGGTCGGCCACGTCCCACAGCCGCACGGTGCGGTCTTCGTCGGCGGCGGCCATCGTCGTGCCGTCCGGGCTGAAGGCGAGCAGGTAGACCGTGCCGTCGTGGCCGGTCACGGGCGCCCCGATCGGGCGCGGGTGGCCGGGGTCCCGCACGTCCCACAGGCGGATCGTGCCGTCGTCCGAAGCGCTGGCCAGGGTGCGCCCGTCGGGGCTGAAGACGGCGGTGCTCACCCAACTGGTGTGGCCGGTGAGGGGCTTGCCCAAGGGGCGGGGGCGGGTCGGGTCGGCCACGTCCCACAGCCGGATCGTCCGGTCGTAGCTGGCGGTGGCCAGCACGTGCCCGTTCGGGCTGAACGAGGTGAGGTAGACCGCGCCGGTGTGGCCCAGCAGCGGTGTGGCCAGTGGCGCGTTCACGATCGAGATCAGCCGGTTGTTCGTGCCCGCGTCCGTGGGGCGCAAATGGTGTGCTACCAGGTCGAGTTGGGCCGAGAGGGACGGATCGGTGTACTGGGCGCGGTCGGCCTCGGCGAGCACCTGCTCGAAGACGGTGTCGTCCCGCTGCTGCCACGCGACCACCGCCGAGCCGACGGCCAGCAGCGCCATGACGACCAGCGCCGCCACCGCACCGCGGCGGAGCCGAACGGTCCGCTTGTGCAGCCGGACCGAGGCGGCCAGGAACTCCACCGCGCTGCGGGTCAGGAAGGTGTCGCCGGCGGACTGCGCCCAGGTGCGGGCCTGCTCCAACCGGGAGCCCCGGTACAGCAGCGACGGATCGCGGTGCGAACCCTCCCAGGCCCGGCCGTCCTCCTCCAGCCGCTGGCGCAGCAGATTGCCGTTGCGGTCCTCGTCGATCCAGTCCCGCAGGCGCGGCCAGGCATGCAGCAGCGCCTCATGGGTGATCTCCACGGCCTCCGCGTCGAGCGTCACCAACCGGGCGTGCACGAGCGCTTCGAGCGACTCCTCCGTCTTGCCGGGGTCCGTCGACTCGTCCGCCAGCTGGCGCCGGGTCCCCCGCCTGCGGGTGGCCTGGGTGTCCTCGCCCAGCCGCACCAGCCTCAGGAGCAGCAACCGGGCGGCGGTGCGCGCCGTCGGGTCCAGGCCGGACCAGGCGTGCTCCGCGGTCGCCGCCACCGCGCCCTGGATGCCGCCCGCCGCGCGGTAGCCGGCCAGCGTCAGCCGGCCCGCCTTCCGCCGCTGCCAGGTGGCGAGCAGGGCGTGCGAGAGGAGCGGCAGCACGCCCGCGTCGTGCGCCCCGCCGGGCCCGTCGGCGCTCACCTCCCGGACGATCAGCTCCGCCAGCCCCGGCTCCAGTTCCAGCCCCACGGCCTTGGCCGGACCGGTCACCGCCTCCCGCAGCTCCGCCGTGGACAGCGGACCGAGCACCATGTGCCGGTGCTGGAGGGCGTCGGCCAGCTCGGGATATCCCAGGCAGTGCTCGTAGAAGTCGGCGCGGATGCCCACGATGACGAGCACCGGCGCGGGACCGTCCCCCTCGCCGGGGGTGCACGCGGCGTGCAGGAGCCGGATGAAGGCGCGCCGGGCCGCCTCGTCGGGGCAGAGGGTGAACGCCTCCTCGAACTGGTCCACGATCAGCACCGGCCGGGCGGCGGAGTTCTCCCGCTGCGCCCACGCCGCGACGGCCACCCGCACCGTGTCCGGGCAGAGCCCCGCATCCGGCCCCTCGGCAGCGGACTCCCGGGCGGCGGCGAGGACGGGGCCGAGCTCCGGTATCCGGCGGGTCAACTCCCCGAGCGGATCGCCGCCCGGCACGAGCGGGAGCACTTCCCGCGTCGGGCCGCCCCCGTCACCGCAGGCGCCGTTCCGCAACGCGGGCACCAGACCGGCGTTGAGCAACGAGGACTTCCCCGCCCCCGAGGCGCCCACGAGCATGACCACGCCACCGGTCTCCTCCGCCGCGCGGAGCTGGGCGACGAGCGCCTCCGTGCTGCGCTCGCGACCGAAGAACCACCGGGCGTCCTGCTGACGGTAGGGAGCCAGCCCCCGGTACGGGCAGACGCCGGTGACGGCCGGAGCGTCGGCCGGGGCGCGCTCCGGCGCCTGCGTCGCGGGCGCGGCGCGATCGGCGACCGGGTCGGCGACCGCGCGCTCCCACAGGCGCTGCCACTGCGCCAGGTCGTACAGACCGGGAGACACCGGCGCCGGCCGCAGGCGCCGCGCCTGCGGGATCAGCACATGCAGCACCGCCGCCAGCGCCGCGAACTGCGCCGGCACGTTCTTCGCCCGCCGCCAGTCGCTGATCCGCTGTACGGAAACCCGCACGGGCCGCCCTCGCTCGTCGACCCGCTGGAGTCGGACGACGCCCTCGGCCACCTTCTTCAACGGAGGGTTGCCGGCCTCCTTGTACAGCAGCGCGAGGCGTTCCGCGAAGGTCGTGCGTGCCCCTGAGTCGGAACTCAAGGCCTCCACCCCTTACTTCCCCCGCACTGGACATCCGGACCGGAAAACTCACCTTAGCTGGCTGACCTGCGAGGAAGCCGTCGCCCCAGCGCCGGAACCTCCTCGCCGGGAGCCACAGCTGGCAGGATCACCACGCGGCGACACCGCAAGGAGGTCCTACCCGGACAAGCCGCCGGCACAGCTCGGATACTCACCTCTTGCCCATCCGTGCCATCTGCCACCGGAGCCCACGGCCCCGGCGGCGACGGCCCCGGCACGTGAAGCCCGAGGGGCCTGTGGAGCCGTCCCCCGCGGACCGCTCATGTCGACCGCAGGGCCCCGCCCCCCCCGATCCGCGCCGCTCGGTGCGGATCGACGCCGCAGCGCCGTTCGGCACCGGTCCCCACGAGGGGAGGGACCGGCGCCGAACGGCGCGGGCGCGTGTCCCCACCCGTCACCGGGCTCCACACCACACCCCCCTGAGGCAACGTCAACGCCCCGCCCCAACGGGCGCGCACCCCACGCCCCTTACGAAACGGCCCCCGCCCCAACAAACGCGGCAAAGGCGAAGGCACCAGACAAAAACCGCCAGGCAAGGCCACCAGGCAAAGACCCAGCAACCCCGCGCCAACGGCGCAGCAAACGCATCAGACCCGGTTCCTGTTTCCAGAAACCGGACCTGATCTGCTACTTCTCAGTCGGGGTGGCGGGATTTGAACCCACGACCTCTTCGTCCCGAATGAGGTTCGGGGACCAATCTTGCCTGCGTGGATGGCATTTACGCTGGTCAGCGGTGTGGTTCCGGTTGGTCTCGCGCGGTGCGGACGGGGATTCGGGAGCGGGGCGGCTCCCAAATGGCTCCCAGAAGGCACAGGGGGAGCGTCCATCAGCCGCCAGCCGTGGCCCGCGAACGGCACGCGGTCCAGACATGGTCGAGTCGATCGGCGGTCCCGACGGTGTGGAGGTGGAGATCGCCGACACGTGGGTGGGCGTCCATGCCGGTGGCGCGTTGCTGAAGGTGTTCGTGGATGCGCCGGCGCTGGAGTTCGCCGAGGAGGCGGTCCGTGCCCTGGTAGAGGAGCTGTTGGAGCGCTCGGAGCTGCTCGCCGACTGGACGATCGAGCGGTGCGAGGTCGAGCTGCATCCCCTGAGGTATCCGGCGCCGGGGCGGCGCGGCCCCGCGCTAGTGTGCGCGAGTGAGCCTTTACGTCGTCATAGGATTCGGGCCTGCCGGGGCTGCCACCGCTCGACTACTGACCGAAAAGGGGCATTCAGTACGGGTTGTCACTGCGTCGGGCCGTAGTGCCGAGCCTGGCATTGAGCACCTCGCGTTCGACGCGACAGACCGCGAGCGGGTGAGTGAGGCTGCGCAGGGTGCCGCCGCGATCGTCAACTGTGCTGGGCCGCCCTACCATCGCTGGGCCGACGCGTGGCCGCCGCTGGCCTCGTCGCTCTGCGCGGCGGCCGAGGCGACCGGAGCCGTCCTGGTCATGCTGGGCAACCTCTACGGCTACGGTTCGGTGGACGGCCCCATGACCGAAGAACTCCCGCTCGCCGCCACCGGCCCCAAGGGACGGGTGCGCGCCGCTGTCTGGCAGCAGGCGCGGGACCTGCACGAGCAGGGCCGGATCAAGGCCGTCGAGGTGCGGGCCTCGGATTTCTTCGGACCCGGTGTGACCGACGGCGGGCACCTGGCCGGGCGGGTCATGCCGCGCCTGCTGCGCGGAAAGCCGGTCTCCGCATTCGGGGACCCGGATGTCCCGCACAGCTGGAGCTACCTCCCCGATGTGGCCAGGGCCCTGGTCGAGGTCGCGGGCGAGGAACGGGCCTGGGGACGGGCCTGGCACGTGCCGAACGAGCCCGCGCGGTCCGCCCGGGAGATGGTCGACCGCCTCGCCGCCGAGTCCGGAACGGGGCCGGTCGCGGTGCGCCGGCTCTCGCCGGCCGTGCTCGGCGTCGCCTCGCTGGTCTCCCCACTGCTCCGTGAGATGAAGGAGATCCGGTACCAGTTCGACCGTCCCTTCGTCGTCGATGCGAGCGCCTACGAGGCCGCCTTCGCGGTACGGGCCACGTCCGTGGACGAGCAGGTCAAGGCGACGGTGGACTGGTGGCGCGACCGAGTGGCCGGTACCGGGTGAGACCTGTGAAATCGAACGACCCCCCGGTGGATCCGGCGGGAGTACGGCCCGCGGACGTCGCGATCGTGGGGATGGCCTGCCGGTTCCCGGGAGCGCGGAACGTCAACCAGTACTGGCGGCTCCTCACCGCCCCGCAGGCGCAGTTCTCCACCGTCCCGGACTCGCGGTGGCGCACCGCCGCCTTCCTCAGCGACAACCTCCGCGACGCCTCCGCGGCCTATACGGACACCATGGCGCTGCTGCCGGACGTGGACCGCTTCGACGCGGCGCACTACGGCATCCCGCCGCGGCGGGCCCGATCGCTGGATCCGCAGGCCCGGCTGCTGATCGACCTCGCCCGGGAGGCGATCCAGGACGCGGGATGGGAGTCCGAGGGCTTCGACCGCGAGGAGACCTCGGTGATCACGTCGCTCACCGAGAGCGGCTACCGCGAGGTCTCCCTCCTGCAGGTCCGGATGCGGCAGCTGGTCGGCGGCGAGTTCGGGGCGCGGGCCGCCGATCCCCGGTGGCCGGAGATGGTCAGCGCGGTCGACGGGCTGCACGGCACATCCGTGGCCGGACTCCTGCTCAACATGGGGCCGAACACGATCAGTTCGGTCTTCGATCTGCACGGCGAGAGCTATGCGCTGGACTCGGCGTGTTCCGGCGGACTGATGGCCGTGGCCAACGCCGTGTTCGCGCTGCGCGCGGGCCGCTGCCGGATCGCCCTCGCCGGCGGCGCCCAACTGATGCTCACCCCCGACCTGTTGGTGGGGCTGTGCCGGATCGGCGCCATCTCGCGCGCCGGCCGGTGCCTGCCGTTCGGAGCGGAGGCCGACGGCTTCGTCCTGGGGGAGGGCGCCGGGGTCCTCGTGCTGCGGCCGCTGGCCGACGCGCTGGGGGCCGGCGACCGGGTCTACGCGGTGATCCGCGGGGTGGGCACGGCCAACGACGGGACCGTGCAGGGCGGTCTGCATCCCCAGGCAGCCGGGCAGCTCCGTACGCTGCGTCGAGCCTACCGCGATGCGGGCGTGACCCTGGACTCGGTGGGATACCTGGAGGCGCACGGCACCGGGACCACGGTCGGCGATGCGGTCGAGGTCGGTGTGCTGCGTGAATTGCGCGGTGCGCGGAGTGCCCCCGCCTTCCTCGGCGCGGTAAAGGCGGTGGTCGGGCACTCGCTCAACGCCGCGGGGATGGCCGGGCTCATCAAGACCGCCCTGGCCGTGCACCGCGGAGTGGTCCCGCCGCAGCCGGCGTTCGACCTGGCCGACCGTTCCGGGCTCGACGCCGCGGGGCTGACCGTCCCGACGGCGCCGACCCGATGGCCGGCATCCGGGGCGCCGCGCCGGGCGGGCGTGAGCGCCTTCGGCTTCGGCGGCACCGGTGTCCACCTGGTGATGGAGGAGTGCCCCGCGCCGCCGGTCCGCCCGGTACCGGACGACGGGCCACACCTCCTCGTCCTTAGCGCCCGCGACCGGGCCGGGCTGGCCCGTTACGCCCGGGAACTGGCGGATACCCTCGCCGACGAGCAGCCGCCGCTGGCCGGGGTGGCGGACACCCTGGCTGGCCGAGCCCCCTTCCCGGAACGCCTCGCCCTGGTGGCCGAGGACGCGGCCGACGCGGTTACCAAGCTCACCTCGGCGGCCGACGCCGTGGCGGCGGGCCGTACCGGAGACCTCGGGCCGGGCCAGGTGGCCGGCACGGTGCTCCGGCCGACCGGTGAGCTGCCGGAGGTCACCGTTCCCGCGCCGGGTGCGCTGTCCGCCGAGGCCCGCACTGCCGCGCTGGCCGGGCTCGCCGAGCGCGCGGTCACCGGCGCGCGGCTCCGTCCGGGCGGGGAACGCACATCCCCGTGCACCCTGCCGCCGAGCCCGCTCGCCCCGCGCCGCCACTGGGTGGTGGACGAGTCCGCCCGCGGCGCAGGGGGCGGCACTTCCGCAAAGCCCCTCGGAACGGCCGGGGAGGCCCGGGCCGGCACCGCCTCTGCCGTCTCCCTCGTGCTCGAAGAGGTGTCGCGGACCGGAGTCTTCCCGCTCTCCGACCTGAACGAGCGGATGACGCTGGTTGCCGACCTCGGCTTCGACTCCCTGATGCTGCAGGAGTTGGAGGTCAACATCGGCAAGCGGGTACCGGGCTTCCGCACCGAGGAGATATTCGCCACCGGCCTCACCATCGAGCGGCTGATCGCGCTGGTCGCCCCGCACCTCACGGAGGAGCCGGCCGCTGGAGCGCCGCTGCCCATGCAGACCCGGGCCGACTGGGACGTCGCCACCGCATGCGTCGACGACTTCCCCGAGGTGCGGGAGTTCGAGCAGCTCTTGACCTCGATCGCCGACACGGGTACGGATTTCCCGTACTTCCGGGTCCACCAGGGCACCATCCGTGACACCACGGTGATCGGCGACCGGCCGTACCTGTCCTTCGGCAGCTACAACTACCTGGGACTCTCCGGCCATCCGGCGGTCAACGAGGCTGTGCACCAGGCGATAGAGCGGTACGGGAGCTCGGTCTCCGCCAGCCGGGTGCTCTCCGGCGAACGAGACCTGACCGTACGGCTGGAACGGGCGCTCGCCGCCTTCCTCGGCGTCGCGGACTGCCTGACGCTGGTCGGCGGCCACGCCACCAACGTCACCGCGATAGGCCACCTGGTCAGCGCCGGGGACCTCGTGGTGCACGACGCGCTGGCCCACGACAGCATCCTCCGGGGCGTGGCCCTGTCCGGCGCGGCGCGGCGCCCGTTCGCCCACGGCGACATGGGCCAGCTCGAACACGTGCTGCGCCGCAACCGGTCCCGCTTCCGGCGGGTGCTGATCGCCGTCGAGGGCGCCTACAGCATGGACGGCGACCTGGTCGACCTGCCTGCCGTGGTCGAGCTGAAGAAGCGGTACGGCGCCCTGCTGATGGTCGACGAGGCGCACAGCATCGGCACGGTGGGCGAACGCGGCCGCGGGGTCGGGGAGTTCTACGGCATCGACCGCCGCGACGTGGACCTGTGGATGGGCACCCTCTCCAAGTCCCTTGCCAGCTGCGGCGGTTACCTCGGTGGCTCGGCCCGTATGGTGCGGTGGCTCCGGCACACGCTGCCGGGCTTCGTCTACAGCGTCGGTCTGACCCCAGCCAACGCGGCCGCGGCACTGGCCGCTACCGAGCTGATCGCCGCCGAAGGGCACCGGGTGCGCACGCTGCAGCGGAACGCGGAACTGTTCCGCGGCCTGGCCACCGCGGCCGGTCTGGCGACCGGCTCCAGCGCCCACACCCCGATCGTGCCCTGTCTCCTCGGCGACTCGGCGCGCACCCTGCGCGTCGCGGACCGGCTGTACGACCGGGGCGTGATCGCCGACCCGATCTTCCACCCTGCCGTGGAGGAGGGGCTCGCCAGGCTGCGGTTCTTCCTCACCAGCGAGCACCGTGCGGACGACATCCGACGCGCCGTGTCGATCCTGGCCGAGGAGGTGGCCGCCGGGGACTGAGTTACCGCACGTCAGATCAGGGTGCGTTCGATCCGGCTGAGCATGGCGTGCTTCCCCGTGTCCGCGGCGACCCCGGACTCCCCGGCCGCGGGCACGCCGTGCCGTTCCTCGGCGCTGCCCACCCGCTGGGAGAGCAGATAGGCGATGATCTCCGCCTCCTGCTCCTGGACGTCGTCGTAGGTCGCGCGCAGGAGCATGTCACGCACGAGATCGGGGTCGAGGTTGGGGAAGAGGAGGCGGGCACTCGCCTCGTCCAGCCAACCCGCCCCGCGGTGGCAGCAGATGATGTGACCCAGCTCGTGCAAGATGATGTGCTCCTGATGCGCGCTGGTCGTGTTGGCGTCGTAGAAGATCAGGTCCTCGTCGCGGGCGGCGACCCACATGCCGCACGGGTGCGACGCGGGCATCTGCATCGGGACCAGCGTGATCGGGCGGTCGCGGATCTCGCTGAGGTGGCGGCAGAGCTCGGCGACGTCGGACACCTCCGGCAGATCGAGTTCGGCGATCCGCTGCGCGCCGGCCTTCCGGAGCCGCTTGAGCTGACTGCGGCGGTCCTGATCGACCACCCGCCTCTTCCTGGTGCCCCTCACTCCCCCCGCGCCCCTCACTCGGCCTCCGACTCCGAGGCGTCGGTGACCGGCGGCAGGCCCTGCATCTGCCGGTACTGATCCATGATGGCCGTGATGGCCTGGAGGTTCTCCTTCTTCATCCCGGCGGCCCGCATCGCCACCGAGCGGACGCCCGCCTGCCGCAGCGCCTCGATGGCGGCGACCTGGCTAAGCACCGACTCGGCGACCTCGTCGTCGAAGAAATAGGCGACCGAAACGCCGAAGAAGCGCGCCAGCGCGTCCAAGAGGTCCGGGGAGGGATTGGACCGCTTGCCCGTCCGCAACTGCGACAAGTACACGCCCCCGACGCGGAGTTCGGGGTTGGCCTGCTTCAGTTCCTCCGCCACTTCGGCATTGGTCCAGTGCTTGCCCTTGGGGCGAACCGTCTTGAAGAGGTTGTCCAGACGCACTGCCAGCTTGGGCCGGTCGTCGGTCTCGGACATCGTGAATCTCCCTCCTGCCACCCCCTCGGCATTAGCCCTTGGCTATCCACTAGCTTCGCAGATTAGCTGTCAGTTGACAATCGACCGAGACTCCGCCAACGTGGACCTCGCCGATAGCTGTCAGCTAACTTCGCTTACGGGGGTAGCCGAGTTGGTTGGCCAGACATGTCGGCTTGGACCGGCCCTCGGGGGAAGGGCCGGTCCAAGCCGGACGGGGCGCCCCGTCCGGGCTCGACAGGGAAACACGGGGAAACAACGGGGATCCCACGGGGAAAAGGCGACGGGGGACAACGGGGGAATATCGAGAAAAAACCCGCCCGGTCTGACGGGGGACAGACCGGGCGGGAGCTCTCAACGCGGGTGACTTCACCCCGCGTTGCCGAGTCTACGGTAGGCGGACGCGACCTTGGTGAGCCAGTCGATCTCGGCCGTGAAGTTGTCCGTATCGCGGTCCTCGAAGTCGCCGGCGTCCTTGTTGTCATCGGGGATGGTGCCGGTGCGCTTGGCGTGCAGGGCCTGCCTGATCTGGGCCGCTTCGGCCAACGCCTGCCGGGACTCGTCGCTCGCCCCGTGGTCCGTGCCGGCCGGCCCGTTGGCCGTACGGTCGATATAGGGCCGCAGGTCCCGCCATCCGTCGCGTATCTCGATGACCCGGCGGTGCAGCCGGTAGTTGAGGTCGGAGACCGAGGCCCCTGGCGGTTCCAGGACGATGTCCGGGGACGACTCGTACAGATCCCGCCAGAGCGGGTAGAGGACCCGGTACGAACGGTAACTGCGCACCCACTCCAGCAGTTTGCCGGCCGACGTCCCCCAGGAGGTGATCGTCAGGCTGAGCGAGAGGGTGGCGATGCCCACCGCGCTGAAGACGTTGGCGGCGAGCTGCCAGGCGCCGATGTCGATCCCGCACGCGGCGGTGACGATGTTGACCGTCCTGGCCAGGCAGTAGAGGAAGAGGACCACCGCGGCGACGGAGAGCAGCTGCAGGGCGTGCCGCAGCTCGGCCTTGTCGGTCATCCTGGCGTAGGGGCCGCACTGGCGGAAGATGGTGACGCACGGAACCGCCTGGGACACGATGAACACCAGGAGGTAGGTGAGGACCAGCGGCTGACCGCTGCCGCTGTTGAAGTCCGAAGCCGGTCGGCCGGGGCCGTCGGCGATCAGGAAGAGGGCGATCAGCAGCGCGTTGAGGGCGATACCGGTGATCAGCCAGTAGCGGGTCCTGCGTACCGCCTCCTCGGCGGCGGCCGCCCAGCGCAGCAGGATGATCTGCGCGCTGACGCAGAAGGCGACCGCCGACACGTGCATCACGAGGATGGCGAGGTTGCCGACGCCCAGGAAACGCTCGCTCCCCATGGCGACGGCACCCATGGTGAAGGTGAGGCACTGCAACAGCAGAGTGATCACCAGGGTGCGGTAGGCGCTGTCCCGCCAGCTGCGCCGCACGTGGCTCAGCCGGTAGACGAGTGCGGCGTACGACGAGAGCGCAGCGATGACGAAGCAGAGGGTTCTGGTGGTGTTCACGGCCTGTTTCCCCGCCGGCGCCGGGCACGCGGCGAACGGCCTAGTCGGTGTTCTCGCCCAAGGGAACCACGAGTCCGATCCCTTCGGCCGCCACGGCGATGGCGCGGTCGAAGAACGCCGCCTGGTCCCGGACGCTGTCGTGGGTACGGCTGAAGACCTGGAACACCAGGAGCCCGATCAGATTGCTCCACAGCACGATGCCGCGCTCGATGATGTCCGAGAACGGTGCCTCGGGCGCCCCGCCGAAGACCTCCACCGCCGTAGGCAGGAGCACCGACGGCCCGGGCAGCGGCCGCGGGGGCGGGGTGAGTTCACCGGCCTCCAGCGCTGACCGGATGATCGCGCCCAGCGCCTCGGGGGTGCGCGAGGCGGGCTGCACCGTCTCCTGCGGGGCGTCGTACCCCGGAACCGGCGAACCGTAAATCAGCGTGAACTCGGCCGGGTTGGCGAAGGACCACGCCCGCAGCGCACGCGTCACCGCGAGCAGTCGCGCGCCCGCCGACGCCTGCGCGTCCAGGGCGGCCTGGTCAGCCTGCTCCATCGCCGCGCCGGAGGTGTTGTAGGCATCGATGACCAACGCGGTCAGCAGGTCGTCCCGATGAGGGAAGACGGCTGCCACGTCCGTAACGGCAAGACCACTGTCGGCGGCAACGGCCTCCAGAGACAGCCCGCCGGCGCTCAGTTTCACCAGCAGCTGGCGCGCGGTGGCTTTGACGGCCTCCTGCCGCCTGGTGTTCGCATCGCCCGTGCTCGTTCCGGAAACATCCATGGCCAAACCGTACCTGTCGGCCACAACGGTGATCGGCCCGGTTGCCCAACCATCCCGGCCGGGCACCGAGATCCGGCCACCTCGCCCTCGAACGGCAGGAGCCCGAGCGGCGGTCGGCTGCGAACAGCCACCGGCAGATGGGACACATGACGGGCAAGCCCCCCGACGACTCCGCACAACGAACAGGCCCCAGGCCATTGCCCCGGGGCTGGAACCCTGGAGCGGGTGACGGGGAGCGAACCCGCGCTCTGGGCTTGGGAATCAGCGGGAGCTCTGAGCGCGTCGAAGGTCAGGAACTCGGCCCCTCTGACGGTGGGCGGGATCCGGATGCGAAATCCGGCGCCGCCGGCCGCTTTCCGGGCCGTGTGAGTCCTCGGCGCCGTCGGATCTTCCGTCCGGCCAGGCCGAGTCGGCCGCGATCTCCGCGATGGTGTTCACCGAGATGCGCCACCCCTCGCGCACAAGCGTGATCCATGCCTTCGGGGAGCCGTAGGTGCCGCCCGACGCCTCGAAGGTCTGATGGATCGCGTCGGCCAGCAGGCCCCGCCGCACCTCGCGGGCGGTCGTGGGCTTGTCGCGCCACTCGTAGATCCACGACGCGCTCCCGCCCAGGCCGCGGCGTGCGCGATGTTCTGCTCGGCCTTGCAGCCGCAGATCACCCCCGGCCACCTGGGCCGGGTCCGCGAAAGCTACTTCACCCACCACGCCGTGCAGCGGTTGAGGACATCACGCTCCATCCCCATCTCCTGGATGGCGCTTGTTCTTCTCTTCTTCTCCGACATCTCCCGCCACAGCCGCTCCAGTTCGGCGCGCTCGGCCCCTCGCAGCCTGCACCCTTCGGCGGCTGTGGTTGCGGGACGGCCGGAGGAGGCCGAGCCGTTGCGGCGCCACCGCGAGACCCAGCTGTCCAGCGTGCCCGGAAGATGCACGCAACCGTCGGGCCGTGGCGGTGTACTCCTGCGCGATGACATGGCGATGGGGCGTGCATGCCGGACATTCGGGGGGCCGCGACGCCCCCATGTTCGAGGCGGGTTCGACGGGAGTTCGAGGGGCGGGTCGGAGAGTCGGGGCGTTCGATGTGCACACCCAGCAGCGAGGAGAGCCAGGCCATGCCCCTGCAGACGATCCGGGAGGGCCGGTGGCCACACCGCGGTACGTGATGGCCGCCGCCCTTGTGTCCTGGCTCTGCCAAGCGCTGGCCGGCATGGCGGGCCTCTGGTTCGCCGTGCCGGATCCGTTCGCCGAGGAGCCGCCGCAGCCGTCGGGACCGCCGCCCGGCCACCCCGAGCGGTTGTGCGCCGATGTGCCGCTGAGCAGGACGGAACTGGCCCTGCAGCGCCAACTGCGCCGGAAGTGACGCGGGTTGGCCTCGCTCGCAGAACTCGTCACAGACAGGACGTCCGTATGAACCACGCCGACACACCGCCCTCCATCGAGGAGCGCGTCACGGAACTGGACCGCATCAAGGCGGCCGCCGTCGCCGGACCGAGCGAGCGCGCCACGCAGGCGCAGCACGCGAAGGGCAAGCTGACCGCGCGTGAGCGCATCGACCTTCTGCTGGACCCGGGGACCTTCCAGGAGGTGGAGGCGCTCCGGCGGCACCGCGCCACCGGCTTCGGACTGGAGGACCGGCGCCCGTACACCGACGGTGTGGTCACCGGCTGGGGTCTGGTACACGGCCGTACGGTCTTCGTCTACGCGCACGACTTCCGGATCTTCGGCGGTGCGCTGGGCGAGGCGCACGCCGAGAAGATCCACAAGGTGATGGATCTGGCGGCGGCTGCCGGCGCGCCGCTGGTCAGCCTGAATGACGGTGCCGGCGCCCGGATCCAGGAAGGGGTGTCGGCGCTCGCCGGCTACGGCGGGATCTTCACCCGCAACACTCGGATGTCCGGAGTGATCCCGCAGATCAGCGTGATGCTGGGGCCTCGCGCCGGAGGTGCGGCGTACTCGCCGGCGTTGACCGACTTCGTGTTCATGGTGCGCGTGTGGCAGTGACCTACCACAGCGGCAAGGACGCGGCTGAGGAGACGGCGGAGCAGGTCGCGGCCCTCGGCGGAACGCCGCTGGTGGTCCGCTACGACCTGGACGACGAGCAGGCAATCCGGGAGGCCGTCGGGCAGGTCGGTTCGGCGTGGGGCGGCATCGACGTACTGGTGCTGAACGCCGTGGTCTGGGGCGACGCGATCCCCCGTCCAGGCCGGCCGCAGCCGCCGTTCGAGGAGGTGCCTGCCAGCCAGTGGCAAGAGACGCTGCGCACCTCGGTGGACGCCGTGGTCACCCCGAGGCGCTCGTAGAGGCCAGCCACACGCCGATGGAACGTTCGCAGCGATACGCCCAATTCACGTGCCCGGGCAAGGTCCTTTCCCGGCTTGAGGATAAGAGCCAAGAGTTCTTGGTCAGCGGATTCCAGGCAGAGATGCCCTTCCGTGAGCTGCCCGAGTACGGTGGCCTGTTCCCATGCCTGCGAGAAGAGCCCCCGCACCACGGCGACCAGATCAGACTCCTTCGTAATCATGGCACCACCCTCCAGGTCTTCGCTGTTCGTATAGCGGAGGGCTGAACGGTTGTCGCAGATCAGCAGGTTGCTCTTGAGCTCCGCCGTGGTCCGGATCCCCGCTCCGGCAGCGTTGATCTGGCGGATGTATGCACGAGTCGAAGCATCATCCAACGCGGCCGAGTCAAACAGATAGCGTATGGCCACACCCCGCCGAATCCAACGGAGCGTCAGATATTCATGAAGCTCGAAGCGGGCGGGTGTCAGCCGATCCAACCGGAGGGCGGCAAGTACTTCACGATGGGTGGCGAAGGCCAGGTCTTCGATCTGTTCGCGCACTTCCGCTGCGCTGCTCAAGCGGCGTATGTGGATGCCATCTTGACGCTGACCCCCCGGCGCCGTATCGATACCGTTAAGAAGTGGTTCCCCGTTAAATATATTCCCCCATAAGGCCCGTTAGGGCCCCTGCATGCGACTCGGCCTGGTCAGGACTCGTCCGCTCGATCGTGATGAGCCGGAATCAACCTCCTCAATCATCATGAGTCGGAATCAGTCCCTTGAATCATAATGAGTCTGAGATGGGTATTCCACTACTCTCACCTGGAGTTCGCAGGTACATACCAAGGGCTACACCCAGCACCACAGGCAAATATGCGCCATGTTTTGCTGTACTTACACCGGAACGACGGAGAGACGAAGTGCCATGCCGCACGTTCGAGGTCAAATGAAAGGGTTTCCATCGATGATCCAATTGCCGCTACAGAACCGCCCGTCGCCCCCTGATCTCGAGCCCGTCAGAAGCGCCATCCAGGACGCACTCAATGACGCCAATGAGTCGGAACATCCGGGTTTGCGAAGGGCGCTCGACATTGTGGACGAGTTCGCCTCCACCGACCGGTCCGCCGCCACGGAGGAGTGGGCACGGAAGGCGCTCGCCGTTGCCGGGGTCGACCCAAAGGCCAAGGAGATCAAGGCAGTCCAGGCCCTCCGGGCGGCACGGCCGAGCCTGGGGATGAAGGAGGCCACCGCCCTCGTTCGATCCCTCAGGTCGTAGCTCCCGCGATCGGACCCGAGCCGGCTCCCCTGAAGCCTGTGAACCGCCCCGGGAGCCGGATTTCGAAGTCGGCTCCCAAATGGCTCCCAAGAGGGTCCTGGAAACGAGTCAGGGGCCTGATCCACTGAGTGGATCAGGCCCCTGACCTGGTGTTCCTTCAGTCGGGGTGGCGGGATTTGAACCCACGACCTCTTCGTCCCGAACGAAGCGCGCTGCCAAGCTGCGCTACACCCCGAAGCAACGAGCTCTACTTTAGCGGACTGATCCCCGTACGTGAAATCCGGTTTCGGCCGGCGGGGGAAACCGCTCTGACCTGGGGTTTTGTGAGGCTGGCGCGACGGGGGCGAGAGGCGGGGGAGTGGGGGAGTGGGCGGCCTGAGGGGGCAAAGTGACGCAGGTCACCCGGAATTCGGGGTGGTCCGGTGCCGAACGGCGGTCGGGACGCCTCCCGCGAACGCGCCGGCGCCCGGCCCCTGAGGTGCGGGGCCGGGCGCCGGTGTGGTGCGGGGTGGTTCAGTCCCGGGGCGTCAGCGTCAGGAGGGTGGCCTCCGGGGGGCAGGCGAAGCGGACGGGGGTGTAGCGGTTGGTGCCGCAGCCTGCGGAGACATGGAGGTAGGAGGTGCGGCCGGCGGTGGTGTGGGTGGAGAGGCCCTTGGCGCGCCCGGTGTCGATGTCGCAGTTGGTGACGAGGGCGCCGTAGAAGGGGATGCAGAGCTGGCCGCCGTGGGTGTGGCCGGCGAGGATCAGCGGGTAGCCGTCGGAGGTGAAGGCGTCCAGGGAGCGCAGGTACGGGGCGTGCACGACGGCCAGCGAGAGGTCCGCGCCGGATTCCGGGCCGCCGGCGACCTCGGCGTAGCGGTCGCGCTTGATGTGCGGGTCGTCCAGGCCGGTCAGCGCGATCTCGGTGCTGTCCAGCTTGAGGCGGCCGCGGGTGTTGGAGAGGTTGACCCAGCCGGCCGCGTCGAAGGCGTCGCGGAGCTCCTCCCACGGGTTGTGGACGACGCCGACGGCCGGTGCGTTGCCGTTCAGGCCGTGCCGGCCCTGGGCCTTTTCGAGGAGGTAGCGGGCGGGGTTCCGCAGCCGGGGGCCGTAGTAGTCGTTGGAGCCGAAGACATAGGCGCCGGGGAACTCCATCAGGGGGCCCAGGGCGTCCAGGGCCTCCGGGACGCCCTCGGGGTCGGAGAGGTTGTCGCCGGTGTTGACGACGAAGTCGGGGCGGAGCCCGGCGAGCGACTGGAGCCAGCGCTGTTTCTTGCGCTGCCCGCTGACCATGTGGATGTCGGAGACCTGCAGGACGCGCAACGGCCGCATGCCACGGGGCAGTACGGGCACGGTGACGCGTCGCAGGCGGAAGGAGCGGACTTCGTAGCCGGCGGCGTAGGCCAGACCGGCCGCGCCGACCGCGGCAAGGGACAGGGGGACTCCGTATCGCGCGCGCATGGGTCCATGGTCGCAGAGTGGGCGCGGGGCGCGGCGGGGTGGTGATCTTGTCGGCTCCGGGCGCCTCGGTGGGGCGTGGGGGAGAGTTCCTGGTGAACAGGCGGGGCACCAGCGGGAAAAGGCGCGGCGGTTGTCGGTGGGTGGGGGCATACTCGACGGTATGACCACGCTCAAGGACAAGCTCCGGGACGACCTCACCGCCGCGATCAAGGCGCGCGACGAGCTGCGTTCCTCCACCCTCCGTCTGACGCTGACCGCGATCAACAAGGAGGAGGTGGCGGGCACCGAGGCGCGTGAGCTGTCCGACGGCGAGGTCGAGAAGATCATCGCGCGGGAGGCGAAGAAGCGCCGTGAGGCCGCCGAGGCGTTCGACAAGGGCGGCCGGGCCGAGCAGGCCGAGCGCGAGCGGGCCGAGGGCGAGGTGCTCGCCACCTACCTGCCCAAGCCGCTGACCGACGGCGAGCTGGAGGCACTGGTCGCCGAGGCGGTCGCGGAGGCCGGCGCCGAGGGCCCGAAGGCGATGGGCGCCGTCATGAAGATCGTCAACCCGAAGGTGGCGGGCCGGGCCGACGGCGGCCGGGTCGCCGCGATGGTGAAGAAGCTGCTGGCCGGCTGACGCGCGGCCGGGGGCGGGCGGCAGGCCCGTCCGGCCCGGTGTGGAAACGCGGAAGGGGGCGCCCTCCTCAGGAGGGCGCCCCCTTTTTTCTGTGCTCCGGTTTCCCGCGCTCCGGACCGCGGCCGGATCAGCGGCTCACCGGCCGCTCACCAGCCGCCGTCCCCGCCGCCCAGGATGTCGGGGAAGCCGGGGAGGTGCCAGCCACCGCCGGGCTTGTCGCCGCCCTTGCCGGGGTTGGACTTCGGGCCCTGCGGCTTGCCCTTGCCCTTGCCGTCGTCGTTGCCCTGGTCCTTGGGGGCGCCGATCGGGACGGTCGGCAGCGTCGGGGCCGGGCGGCCGGCCAGCGCGCCGGACATCAGGTCACGCCAGATGGGACCGGGGGTGTCGGCGCCGTAGACCTTGTCGTGGGAGACGCCGCCGATGGTGATGTTGTACATCTGGCGCTGGTGGCGGGGGTCGCCGACCCAGACGGCGCCGGCCGCGTTCGGGGTGTACCCGACGAACCAGGCGGCGTAGCGGCGGTCCGTGGTGCCGGTCTTGCCGGCGCTGTCGCGGCCGCTGAGGCCGGCCTGCTTGCCGGTGCCGTCCTCGACGACGCCCTTGAGGAGGGTGTTGACGGTGTCCGCGGTCTTCTTGGACATCGCGCTGCTGCAACTGGTCTTGGGGACGTTCAGCGCCTTGCCCTGCGCGTCGGTGATCGACTCGATGGCGACCGGGGAGCAGTAGGTGCCCTCGTTGGCGAAGGTGGCGTACGCCGAGGCCATGTTCAGCGGGGACATCTCCTGGCCGCCCAGCGCCATGGAGGGAACCTGCTTGAGCGGCTTGCCGTCGGCCCGCTGGAGCCCCATCTTCTGGGCCATCGTGACCGCGGGGCAGATGCCCATGTCGCTGATCAACTGCACGTAGTAGGTGTTGACCGACTTCGCGGTCGCCTCCTTCATGTCGTACGGGCCGACTTCCTTGGGGTCCTCGTTGTTGACGGTGTCGTCGCCGTCCCAGGTGCCGGTGCAGGTCTGGACCGGCTTCGGGTACGCCATCTTGAACGGCGAGGAGTACTGCTGGTCCGGGGCGATGCCCTGCTCCAGGGCGGCCGCCGCGATGATCGGCTTGAAGGTCGAGCCGGGCTGGTAGCCGGCGCCGCCGCCCATCTTGTGGTCCACCGAGAGGTTGATCTGCGTCTGGTTGGTGCCGAAGCCGTACGGGCGGGACTGGCCCATGCCGAGGATCTTGCCGGTGCCCGGCTGGACGACGGTGCTGGCGCCGGCCACCGGGTCGTCCTCGTAGACGTGCCGGCTCAGCGACGCCTGGATCGCCTTCTGGGTCTGCCGGTCCAGCGTGGTGCGGATGGTCAGACCGCCCTGCATCCAGCGCTTGGAACGGACCTCCCGGGTCGCCCCGAACGCCTTGTCGTTGAGCAGCACTTCGCGGACGTAGTCGCAGAAGAAGCCGGCGCCGTCGGTGGCGGTGATGCAGCCGTTCTTCGGGCGGCTGACCTTCAGGGTGATCGGCCGGGCGGCCGCGGCGTTCGCCTCGGCCCGGGTGATGGCCTTGAGGTCGGCCATCCGCCGCAGGACGGTGTTGCGCCGCGCCGTCGCCGCCTGCGGGTGGTTCACCGGGTCGTAGCGCGTGGGGGACTGGACGATGCCGGCGAGCAGCGCCGCCTCCTCCACGCTCAGGTCCTTGGCGTGCTTGCTGAAGTACCGCTGGGACGCGGCCTCGACGCCGTACGCCTGCTCACCGAAGAAGGTGATGTTGAGGTAGTTCTGGAGGATCTTGCGCTTGCCGAGCTTCTCCTCCAACTTGATCGCGTACTTCAGCTCCTTGACCTTGCGGCCGAGCGTCTGCTGGGTGGCCTGGGCGACCTTGTCCGGGTCGTCGCCGGCCTCCTCGACGAAGACGTTCTTCACATACTGCTGGGTCAGCGTGGACGCGCCCTGGGAGACGCCGCCCGACTGCGCGTTCTGGTTGACCGCCCGCGCGATGCCCTTCAGGTCGATGGCGCCGTGCTGGTAGAAGCGGGCGTCCTCGATGGCCACGATCGCCTTCTGGATGTACGGCGACATGTCCTTGAGGCCGACGACGGTGCGGTCGCGGGAGTAGACGGACGCGATGGCGCCGCCGTCGGCGTCGAGGATCGTGGTGCGCTGACTGAGCGGTGGGGTCTTGAGATTGGCCGGGATGTCGTCGAAGCCCTCGACGGACGTCTTGGCCACGAGGCCGAGCGCCCCCGCTGCCGGGAGCGCGAGCCCGGCGAGGACGGCTCCGGCAAGGACGCTGACACCGAGGAACTTGGCGGCTTGCTGGGTCCTGGACTGACCCCTGCCCTCGCGCTTCTTAGCCATGAGGGCAGCCTACGTTCTCATTCGCCGGACAGGGGCGCACCTGTTCGTTTAGCCTGTTCCCGTCTGCCGCGGCGGACGGTTACGCCTCGGTTCGTCAACCCCGGCTCCCGGCACGGGCACTGTCTCATATGCCCGTCGTGTGCCGGAAATCCCTTGCCACTACGGCGAAGTGTCCCGCTTGGGAGATAAGTGACGAATGTCGTGCGGTCACTCCGTTGGGTGATCTGCCGCGTACGCATAGTCCGTTCGGGCCATTCAAGATTGGGCCCGAAGGAGGTGTTGCGCCCTGCCTGCCTTCCGTAACGTCCTCAACTGGCAACGGTGAATATGCCGTTTGCCGCCGTGGGGGAGCCTCGATTCGGGAGAGGACGGCGCCAGCATGGGCTGGGTAACCGACTGGAGTGCACAGGCAGCCTGCCGCACTACCGATCCGGATGAACTGTTCGTGCAAGGGGCGGCGCAGAACCGCGCCAAGGCGGTGTGTACCGGGTGTCCGGTGCGCACGGAGTGCCTGGCCGACGCCCTGGACAACCGGGTGGAGTTCGGTGTGTGGGGTGGGATGACGGAACGCGAACGGAGGGCGCTGCTGCGCCGCCGCCCGACGGTGACGTCATGGCGCCGGCTGTTGGAGACCGCACGCACGGAATACGAGCGGAGCACGGGCATGCTGCCGGTGGACTGCTCGGACGACGCCTTCGACGACGAGTACGCGGCGGTCGGGTAGGGCCCACCGCCGGCCGGCGCGGGGCCCCACGGGGCCGCGGACGCCGGTCAGTCGCAGGTCACGTCCGGCCGCAGTGTCAGGCGGTCGCCGATCGCGCGCAGGCCCGCGAGGTCGTGGACGTCGCCGGGCAGTGCGGCGACCTCGGCCACCGGCACCTCCGGGTGCAGTGCGGTGAAGCGGTCGCGGGTGCGTCGTTCGCGCGCCAGGACCTGCATGCGTTCCGCGTGCAACCGCAGCAGCCCGGCGGCGAGTTGCTCCGCCGAGGCCGAAGGGGATGCCGCATGCTCCGCGGCGGCGGGGGAGGGGCCGCCGGGGGTACCTGCTCCAGTCTTCCCGTCGGTGAGATCCACAATGCCGTCCGGGCCAAGATTTTCGACGACCGGTGAAGTGGCGTCGTCAGAAGCGGAGTTGGGGCTTCCGTCGGGGTCCGCCGGCTCTCCGGCGTCCTCCGGCGCGCGGTCGGTGAAGTCCTCCGTCAGTGCCTCCGCCGCGGCCAGCGCGCGCTCGGCGCTGAGCTGGGCCGCGCCGCTGCCGTGGACGCGGTTGAGCACCAGCCCGGCCAGCGGCATCTGCTCGGCGGCCAGCCGCTCGACGAAGTACGCCGCCTCGCGCAGCGCGTCCCGCTCCGGCGCGGCGACCACCAGGAACGCCGTACCGGGCGCCTGGAGCAGGCGGTAGGTGGCGTCCGCACGGGTGCGGAAACCGCCGAACATGGTGTCCATCGCGGCCACGAACGTCTGGACGTCCCGCAGGAGTTGGCCGCCCATCAGCTTGCTGAGGGTGCCGGTCATCATCGACATGCCGACGTTGAGGAACTTCATGCCGGCCCGCCCGCCGACCTTCGCGGGCGCCATCAGGACCCGGATGAACTTGCCGTCCAGGAAGGAGCCCAGCCGCTTGGGCGCGTCCAGGAAGTCCAGCGCGGAGCGGCTCGGCGGGGTGTCCACGACGATCAGGTCCCACTCGTCGTCGGCGCGGAGCTGGCCGAGCTTCTCCATTGCCATGTACTCCTGCGTGCCGGCGAAACCGGCCGACAGGGACTGGTAGAACGGGTTCTCCAGGATGGCGCGGGACCGCTCGGCGTCCGCGTGGCCCTCGACGATCTCGTCGAAGGTGCGCTTCATGTCCAGCATCATCGCGTGGAGTTCGCCGCCGGCGGCCTCGTCGACGCCCTTGACCTGGCGGGGGACGTTGTCGAGCTCGGAGATGCCCATCGACTGCGCCAGGCGGCGGGCCGGGTCGATCGTCAGCACCACGACCCTGCGGCCGCGCTCGGCGGCGCGCACCCCCAGCGCCGCGGCGGTGGTGGTCTTGCCGACGCCGCCCGAGCCGCAGCACACCACGATGCGGGTGCCCGGGTCGTCGATCAGCGCGTCGACCTCCAGCCAGGGGGCCGAGGCGTCCAGCGTCGTGTCGTCGCAGGTCATATGGGCCCCTGTTTCCGCAGGTCTCTGGCCAGGCCGTAGAGCCCGGCGAGGTCCACCCCCTCGGGGAGCAGCCCCAGTTCGTAGGTGGGCAGGCCGAGGTCGGTCAGTGCGGCGTGCTGGGCGCGCTCCAGCTCGACCCGCTCGGCGTGCTCGCGCGCCTGCTCCAGCAGGGGGTCGATCAGGCGCTCGGCCAGGCCGCCGCGGCGGGCGCCGCCCAGCCCGGCCTGCGAGAGCGCCTTGGCGATGCCGGTCCGGGCGCCGCGGGCGGCGACCTCCAGATCGCCGTTGTCCAACAGGGCGGGGCGGGTCATGTTGATGACCACGCCGCCGACCGGGATGCCGGCGTCCCGCAGCTCGACGATGCCGTCGGCGGTCTCCTGGACGGGCATCTCCTCCAGGAGCGTCACCAGGTGCACCGCCGTCTCGGGCGACTTCAGGACCCGCATCACGGCCTGCGCCTGATTGTGGATCGGGCCGATCTTGGCCAGGCCGGCGACCTCGTCGTTGACGTTCAGGAAGCGGGTGACGCGGCCGGTGGGCGGGGCGTCCATCACGACCGCGTCGTAGACGAACGCGCCGCTTTTGTCCTTGCGGCGGACCGCCTCGCACGCCTTGCCGGTCAGCAGGACGTCCCGCAGGCCGGGGGCGATGGTGGTGGCGAAGTCGATCGCGCCGAGCTTCTTCAGGGCCCGGCCGGCGCCACCGAGTTTGTAGAACATCTGGAGGTAGTCCAGCAGGGCGCGCTCGGCGTCGATGGCCAAGGCGTGCACCTCGCCGCCCCCTGGGGCCACCGCGATCTTGCGCTCCTCGTAGGGAAGCGCTTCGGTCTCGAACACCTGGGCAATGCCCTGCCGACCCTCGACCTCGACCAGGAGGGTACGGCGTCCCTCGGTGGCGAGGGCGAGGGCGAGGGCAGCGGCGACCGTGGTCTTTCCGGTGCCGCCCTTGCCGCTGACGACATGGAGCCTGCTCACGGCTAGGAGCCTAACCAGTCCGCGTCCGGCTCACGCACGGGATACGCCTGGGAGCACCCGGAGATCCGCCCGTGCGCGGTCAGGGGCCGCGTCCGGGATATGCCCTAGGGGTCGCGGGCCCGGAGCCCCCGGGACAGGCATTACGCTCGGCCCATGACCAAGTGGGAATACGCGACCGTGCCGCTGCTCGTGCACGCGACGAAGCAGATTCTGGACACCTGGGGCGAGGACGGCTGGGAGCTGGTCCAGGTCGTGCCGGGCCCGAACAACCCCGAGCAGTTGGTGGCCTACCTGAAGCGGGAGAAGGCGTGAGTGCCGTAGAGGACAGGATCGCGTCGCTCGGCCTGAAGCTGCCGGAGGTCGTGCCGCCGCTGGCCGCCTACCAGCCCGCGGTGCGCTCCGGTGCCTATGTCTTCACCTCCGGCCAGCTGCCCATGGTGGACGGCGCCCTGCCGGCCACCGGCAAGGTCGGTGCCGAGGTCAGCCCCGAGCAGGCCAAGGAACTCGCCGCGACCTGCGCGCTCAACGCGCTGGCCGCCGTGAAGTCCGTCGTCGGCGACCTCGACAAGATCGTCCGGGTCGTGAAGGTCGTCGGCTTCGTGGCCTCCGCGCCCGAGTTCACCGGCCAGCCGGGCGTCATCAACGGCGCCAGCGAGCTGCTCGGCGAGATCCTCGGCGAGAAGGGCGTGCACGCCCGCTCCGCGGTGGGCGTGGCGGTGCTGCCGATCGACGCACCGGTCGAGGTCGAGATCCAGGTCGAGATCGCCGACTGACGGGCCGTACGCGGTGCGCTCGCGCCCGGAGAGCGGGCCCTCCGCCCTGGAGGGCCCCTCGAACATCCGCGCGTGAGCGCATAGCATCCGGCCATGGCGTCGACGACCAATGGCCAGTGGTACCCGCCCGAATGGCCGGCCCGCATCCGGGCCCTGACGAACGGCGAACTGACGCCGCCCGCACCCCGGCGGGCCGCGACGGTTCTGCTGCTGCGGGACACCGACCAGGGCGGCCCCGCCGTCCACATGCTGCGCAGACGCGCCTCCATGGCCTTCGCCGGAGGCGCGTACGCCTATCCGGGAGGATCGGTCGACCCGCGCGACGAACGCCCCGTGGAGTGGGCGGGCCCCTCGCGCGCCGAGTGGGCGGTGCGGTTGGGCGTCGACCCGGCCACCGCGCAGGCCATCATCTGCGCCGCGGTGCGCGAGACCTTCGAGGAGTCCGGGGTGCTGCTCGCCGGCGACTCGGCCCGCACGGTCGTCGAGGACACCACCGGTGAGGACTGGGAGGCCGACCGCGCGGCGCTGGTCGCCCACGAGCTGTCCTTCGCCGACCTGCTGGCCCGCCGCGGCCTGGTGCTGCGCTCCGACCTGCTGGCCGCCTGGGCGCGCTGGATCACCCCGGAGTTCGAACCGCGCCGCTACGACACGTTCTTCTTCGTCGCCGCGCTCCCCGAGGGGCAGCGCGCCCTCGACGTCTCCACGGAGGCGGACCGCACGGTGTGGCTCCGCCCCGGGGAGGCGGCGGCCGGCTACGACCGCGGCGAACTGCTGATGATGCCGCCGACGATCTCCACCCTGCGGTCCCTCCAGCCCCATGCGAGCGTCGCCGACGCGCTGTCCGCGGCCGGTGCGCAGGACCTGACGCCGGTGCTGGCCCGCGCCCGCCTCGTGAACGGCGAGATCGTGCTGAGCTGGCCGGGCCACGACGAGTTCACCAAGCACATCGCGACGACGGACGACGACGCCCCGGGAGGGACCTCCGCATGACCGAAGCAGCGGCCCTCCCCGGCCAACCCCGCGGCGGGGTCGTCTCCGGGCCGGCGACCCCGCGCACCCACTGCGTCCTGGCCCCGAACCCGTCCCCGATGACGCTGGACGGCACCAACACCTGGATCGTCGCCGAGCCGGACGCCCCACTGGCCGTCGTCATCGACCCCGGGCCGCTCGACGAGGGCCACCTCAGGGCCGTCATCGACACCGTGGAGCAGGCCGGACAGCGGGTCGCGCTGACCCTGCTCACCCACGGGCACCCGGACCATGCCGACGGGGCGGCCCGGTTCGCCGAGCTGACCGGCAGCCCCGTACGGGCGTTGGACCCGGCGCTGCGCCTGGGGGACGAGGGGCTCGGCGCGGGGGACGTGATCACCACCGGGGGCCTGGAGCTGCGGGTGGTGCCCACCCCGGGGCACACCGCGGACTCGCTCTCCTTCCATCTGCCCGCCGACCGGGCGGTCCTGACGGGGGACACGATCCTGGGACGCGGCACCACCATGGTCGCGCACCCCGACGGGCGGCTGGGCGACTACCTGGACTCGCTGCGCCGGCTGCGCTCCCTCACCGTGGACGACGGGGTCGCGACGGTCCTTCCGGGCCACGGGCCGGTGCTCAACGACGCCCAGGGGGCGGTGGAGTTCTACCTGGCGCACCGGGCCCACCGGCTCGCCCAGGTGGAGACCGCGGTGGAGACCGGCCACCGGACCCCGGCCGAGGTCGTGGCGAGCGTCTACGCGGACGTCGACCGCTCCCTGTGGCCCGCCGCCGAACTGTCGGTACGGGCCCAGCTGGACTACCTCGGCGAGCACGGGCTGATCTAGGACCGGTCCGACGGGGCCACGTGGGCCCGCGGTGCCCGGCGCCGCGCCGTGCTGCCTTGCCGGGTCGTCCCGTACGCCTGGGGCCGGTCCGACGGGCCGGGCGCGGCGGGGCCCGCCCGGGCGCCCCTGAGGCGCTGTGGGGGCGTCAACACCCCTCTGGGCGAGGGGTCTTGGCCCCGTGGACGGCCAGGTACTCCTCGGCCAGCCAGGGGGCGAGGCCGTTCAGCAGGTCGTCGAGGAGCTCGGGATGCGCGGCGGGGTTTTGGGCGGCGCGCGCCGCGGTGCGCATCTGCTCGGCGTACGCCGGGTAGTAGCTCCCGAACACCTCGGCGGACTCGGCCAGATCACTGGTCCAGCCGCCCCAGCGCGGCATCACCAGGGTGAATCCGGTGCGGACGAGGTTCCGGGTGACCGCCCGGGTCAGCCGGGCGCGCTCCTCCGGGGCGGTGGCCGCGGCGGCCCGCCGGCGCAGACCGGGCAGCCGCCGGAAGAGGTCGCCGTTGGTCTCCCGGGCCAGCAGCGAGGTGGGGCGGTAACGGGGCAGCGCCGCGGTCAGGTCGGGCCCGCTGAGCGGCGTGCACAGGCAGGCCACGAACCACGCCAGGTCGTACCGCTCCAGCTCGCTCAGCAGCTGGTCCGCGGTGACCAGCAGGAGGCCGGCGCCGTCGATCTGCGGGAAGGCGGCGTCCAGCTCCGCCTCGACGGCCCGGACGGCGGCCCGGTCGGCGTCGGTGGGCCCGTCCCGCAGCACGAGCAGCGCGTCGAGGTCGGACACCCCGGGGACGGCGGTGCCGCGCGGGATGCTGCCGTACAGGTACGTGCTGACCAGCCGGTCGGGTGCGAAGCGGGCGGTCAGCCGGGCGGACAGCGCCGCCACCACGGGCGCGAACGGCGCGGGCACCCGCTCCAGGGAGCCTTCCCGTACGAAACAGCCGTCCTGGTCGAGGCCCTTGCCCCGAGATACGTCGCCGGTCGTCATGGCGCCCACTATGGAGCGGCGGAACGACCGGCCGCGAGCCGATTACCCGCGGCAAGCCCAGCGCCCCCACGGACGCCAAGAGCCCCGCCGGAGCGGGGCCCTTGGGTGGTCGTGGAGCGCGCGGGGCGTCAGCGCGAGCGCTTGGCCAGCCGCTCGACGTCCAGCAGGATCACGGCGCGCGCCTCCAGGCGCAGCCAGCCGCGGCCCGCGAAGTCCGCGAGCGCCTTGTTGACCGTCTCCCGGGAGGCGCCGACCAGCTGGGCCAGCTCCTCCTGCGTGAGGTCGTGCACGACGTGGATGCCTTCCTCGGACTGCACGCCGAAGCGGCGCGAGAGGTCCAGGAGGGCGCGCGCCACACGGCCCGGCACGTCCGAGAAGACCAGGTCGGACATCTGGTCGTTGGTCTTGCGCAGCCGGCGGGCGACCGCGCGCAGCAGCGCGGTGGCCACCTCCGGGCGGGCGTTCAGCCAGGGCTGGAGGTCGCCGTGGCCCAGGCCGAGCAGCTTGACCTCGGTGAGCGCGGTGGCGGTGGCCGTGCGCGGTCCCGGGTCGAAGAGGGACAGCTCACCGATCAGCTCGCCGGGACCGAGGACGGCCAGCATGTTCTCGCGGCCGTCGGGGGAGGTGCGGTGAAGCTTCACCTTGCCCTCGGTGACCACGTACAGGCGGTCGCCCGGGTCCCCTTCGTGGAACAGGGCGTCGCCGCGTGCGAGCGTGACCTCTCCCATCGAGGCGCGAAGCTCGGCCGCCTGCTCGTCGTCGAGCGCCGCGAAGAGCGGGGCGCGCCGCAGAACGTCGTCCACGAGTTCTCTCCTTGTCGACATGCTCCGGAGGACTGTGGTCCCCATCATGCCGGAATGCAAAACAGTGCGATCAATCACAAGTTTGCCGGACCAGTGGTCCAAGCCATAAGGCAGGGGGCCGATTGGGGCCACGAATCCCGGTGATCGGGTCGGATGTCAGCGGGTGGCCTTAGTCTGGCCGAGTGTCCAATACGCCGGTGAGAGCAGAGGACTGGGGGGCCGACAGAGTGAGCGCAGGGCGCGATTCCGCTGTGGGCGAACAGCTGCCCGCAGGCGCCTCGAAGACCGACGAACGTAACGAATCGCCCTCCGGGGTGACGGCTGGGCGGAAGGCGCCGGCACCCGTGCCCGCCGCGCCGTCCACCGAGGCGAAGGAGACGGCCGTGCCGGAGACCCCCGCGAAGCCGGCGGCCGAGAAGACCGCCCCGAAGAAGACCGTGGCCAAGAAGACCGCAACGAAGAAGACCGCCGCCAAGAAGGCCACGGCGAAGAAGACCGTGACCGCGAAGAAGACGATCGCGGCCAAGAAGGCGACCGCCAAGGCGACGGCGCCCGCGAAGAAGGCCGCGGCCAAGAAGGCGACCCCCGCCCGGAAGCGGGAGTCCCGGGCCGCCATGGTGCGCCGGGCCCACGAGATCAACCGCGAGCTGGCCGAGCTGTATCCGTACGCCCACCCGGAGCTGGACTTCACCAACCCCTTCGAGCTGCTGGTCGCCACGGTCCTGTCCGCCCAGACCACCGACCTGCGGGTCAACCAGACCACCCCCCGGCTCTTCGCGGTCTGCCCCACGCCCGAGGACATGGCCGTGATCCCCCCGGAGCAGCTGGAGGAGCTGATCCGCCCCACCGGCTTCTTCCGCGCCAAGGCGAAGTCCCTGATCGGCCTGTCCGTCGCGCTGCGCGACCGCTTCGGCGGCGAGGTGCCCGGCCGCCTGGAGGACCTGGTCACGCTCCCCGGCGTCGGCCGCAAGACCGCCAATGTGGTGCTGGGCAACGCCTTCGGCGTCCCCGGCATCACCGTCGACACCCACTTCGGCCGGCTGGCGCGCCGCTTCGGCTGGACGACCGCGCAGGACGCCGAGAAGGTCGAGGCCGATGTCGCCGCGATCTTCCCGGAGAGCGAGTGGACGATGCTTTCGCACCGCGTGGTCTTCCACGGCCGGCGCGTCTGCCACGCCCGCAAGCCCGCCTGCGGGGCCTGCGCCATCGCCCCGCTGTGCCCCTCGTACGGCGAGGGCGAGACCGACCCGGAGAAGGCGAAGAAGCTGCTCAAGTACGAGCTGGGCGGCCAGCCAGGGCAGCGGCTGAAGCCGCCGGCCGGCTATCCGGGGCAGCCCGCGCGCCCGCTGGCGGCCTCGTAGGACGGCGCCGAGCACGACCCACCGGGGGGACCGACCATCGACGCAATGCCTGAGGGGGCGCGGATGACGAGTGCACGGGAGCAGTACGGCGAGACGACGGACACGGCAGCGGCCGGGCGGGAGGTCGCGGTGACGACCGAGGGGCTGCCCGAGTGGCTGGCCCCGGTGGCCCGCGCGGCCGCCACGGTGGAGCCGCGCCAGCTCAGCCGCTTCCTGCCGCCGGAGCGCGGCGGGCGGCAGTCCGCCGTGCTGATCCTCTTCGGGCACGGTGCCCGAGGGCCCGAGCTGCTCCTGATGGAGCGCGCCGGCACCCTGCGCTCGCACGCCGGACAGCCCTCCTTCCCCGGTGGGGCGCTCGACCCTCAGGACGGCGATCCGGAGGGCCACGGTCCGGTCCATGCGGCGCTGCGCGAGGCCCAGGAGGAGACCGGGCTCGACCCGTCGGGCGTCCAGGTCTTCGGCGTGCTCCCGCGGCTCTACATCCCCGTCAGCGGCTTCGTGGTGACGCCCGTCCTGGGGTGGTGGCGGGTGCCGAGCCCGGTGGGCGTGGTGGACCGCGCGGAGACCGCCCGGGTCTTCACGGTCCCCGTGGCGGATCTCACGGACCCCGCGCACCGGGTCACCACCCGCCACCCCAGCGGCCACGTCGGCCCCGCCTTCCTCGTCGAGGATGCCCTGGTCTGGGGGTTTACGGCCGGAGTGATCGACCGGATCCTGCACTACGCGGGATGGGAGATCCCATGGGACCGCGACAAGCAGGTCCCGCTCGACTGGCGCTCGTGAGACGGTGTCCGGCGTGAACGTCCTGGACATCCTGCTGCTGATCGCGGCCGTGTGGTTCGCGATCGTCGGTTACCGGCAAGGCTTCCTCGTCGGCATCCTGTCCGTGATCGGCTTCCTCGGGGGCGGTCTGATCGCGGTGTACGTGCTCCCGGTGATCTGGAACGGGGTCACCGACGACGCCCAACCGGGCACCTTCGCGGTGATCGCGGCGGTCGCCATCGTGATCGTCTGCGCGTCGGTGGGCCAGGCGCTCACCACCCACCTCGGCAACAAGCTCCGCCGCCACATCACCTGGACACCGGCGCGGGCCCTGGACGCCACCGGCGGCGCGCTGGTCAACGTCCTGGCGATGCTGCTGGTCGCCTGGCTGATCGGCTCCGCGCTGGCCGGCACGTCCCTGCCGACGCCCAGCAGGGAGGTCCGCAACTCCAAGGTGCTGCTCGGGGTCTCCCAGGTCATGCCGCAGCAGGCCAGCACCTGGTTCGCGGACTTCACCTCGGCGCTGGCGCAGAACGGCTTCCCGCAGGTCTTCACGCCGTTCTCCAACGAACCGATCCGACAGGTCCGGCCGCCGGACCCGGGGCTGGCGAACGGCCCCGTGGCGTCGGACGCCCGGCGCAGCATCGTCAAGATCGTCGGCCGGGCGCCCAGCTGCGGCAAGATCCTCGAAGGCACCGGCTTCGTCTTCGCACCGAACCGCGTGATGACCAACGCGCACGTCGTCGGCGGCGTCACCGACCCGACGGTCCAGGTGGGCGGCGAGGGACTCCCGGTGAACGCCAAGGTGGTGCTCTACGACTGGGAGCGCGACATCGCCGTGCTGGACGTCCCGCATCTGCGCGCCCCGGTGCTGAAGTTCGCCGACAAGGACGCGACCAGCGGCAAGAGCGCCATCGTCGCCGGCTTCCCGGAGAACGGCGGCTACGACGTCCGCCCGGCCCGGATCCGCAGCCGCATCCAGGCCGACGGCGCGGACATCTACCACCGGGGCACCGTCGGCCGCGACGTCTACTCGCTCTACGCGACGGTCCGGGAGGGCAACTCCGGCGGCCCGCTGCTCACGCCCCAGGGCGAGGTCTACGGCGTGGTCTTCGCCAAGTCGCGGGACGACGCGCACACCGGTTACGCGCTGACCGCCGACGAGATCCGGCAGGACGCCGTCCGCGGGCGGGTCGCGTCCGGGCAGGTCGACACCCAGGGGTGCGCGATCTGAGTCCGGGCGCGGGGCCGCGCACCGTTCCGTGGCGGACGGGACGCGGCCCGACGGCCGCTTCGGGGGCGCCGGTCAGCTGCGGGGATGGCGTAGCCGCGCGCTCATCCAGCGCGCTCTGCGGCGCAGGATGCGGGGGATGCCCATCGGGTGCGCCGCGTCAGGGGAGCCGCCGGAGGTGAGGTCCGGGGTGCCCCTGTCCTGTGTGCCCAGCGCAGCGGCGCTGCTGCGGCGGTTGCGTGCCACGTCACGGTAGTCGTGCGTCCAGCCCATACCCACGACTCTGCCCGTGGCCCAAGGTCCGTAACCGCCTCGTAGAGGGCCAATCGGCCTATGCGGGAGGCAATTGGCTGTTCGTCAGACGAGCGTTCGTATGACGCGGTGGAGCCGGACGGTCACCGGGTGGAGGCGGTGGGCGCGGGCCCGTGGGCCCGTCAGCGGTCCGGTTCCGGGTCCTTGAGCCAGTTGATCAGTTCCGTGGAGAAGGCCACCGGGTCCTCCTCGTGCGGCCAGTGCCCCAGGCCGTCGAAGAGCCGCCAGCGGTAGGGGGCCTCGACGTACTCGCCGGAGCCGGCGGCGGTGCGGGTGCGCATGACCGGGTCCAGGGAGCCGTGCAGATGCAGGGTCGGGACCCGCACCGGCAGCTTCATCCGGCGGTTGAACTGGAGGCCGTCGGGGCGCGCCATCGAGCGCACCATCCAGCGGTAGGGCTCGATCGAGCAGTGCGCCGTCGACGGGATGGCCATGGCCCGCTGGTAGACCTCGAGGCTCTCGTCCTCGGGGAGCCGGGGGCCGGACCAGTCGCGGATCATCCGGCCCACCAGCGCCGCGTCGTCCGCGGTCAGCTGCCGCTCCGGGAGCCAGGGGCGCTGGAAGCTCCAGATGTGCGAGCTGCGGCGGACGTCGGCGAGCATCGCGGACCGCCAGCGCCGCGGATGCGACATCGACGACACCGCGAGCCGGCGGACCAGCTTGGGCCGCATCACCGCGGCCGTCCAGGCGAGGTAGCCGCCCAGGTCGTGCCCGACCAGGGCGGCGTCCGGCTCGCCCAGGGAGCGGATGACGCCGGTGATGTCGAGGGCGAGGTTCGCCGGGTCGTAGCCGCGCGGGGTGCGGTCGCTGCCGCCGACGCCGCGCAGGTCCATGGCGACCGCGCGGAAGCCCGCGTCGGCCAGTGCGGGCAACTGGTGCCGCCACGTCCACCAGAACTGCGGGAAGCCGTGCAGCAGCAGCACGAGCGGGCCGTCGCCCATCTCGGCGATGTGGAAGCGCGCGCCGTTGGCCGCGACGTCCCGGTGCGTCACCTCGCGCCCGCCGGGGACGTCGAGCCGGACGACCGCCGCGGTGCTGTCAGAGGCCGTCATACCGAGGAGCGGGTCACGGACGTGAGGGCCGGATGCTCCTCGTCCGCCGCGCGCGGGTGCGGCTTGGCCTTCTGGAGCACGGCGGCGGTCTCCTTGACGGAGGCGATCGACTGCTCCGGCTTCTTGATCTTCTTGATCTTGGCCATCGCGATCAGGATCAGCAGCGCGGCGATGATCAGGAAGGCGCCGCCCACGATCAGGAAGGACCAGGCGAGGCCGAGGCCGAGGTTGTGGATGCCGTAGGCCGCCGCGAAGCTCAGCACCGGCAGGGCGAACAGCGCCAGTACACCCGCCACGACGAACGCGGCACTGCCGATGCCCGCCCGCTTGGCGTCCTGCCGGATTTCCGCCTTGGCCAGTGCGATCTCGTCGTGCACCAGCGCGGACATCTCGGCGGTCGCCGTCGCCACCAGCTGCCCGAGGCTGCGGTCCGCACCGTCGTCGGCTGCGCTCATCGCCGTCTCCCTCTTTCCTTCTCCTGGATGCAAAGCCTCTCAGATCATGCCGGACCATCGTCCCCGGAGCCGGCGTCGGCGGCCATTTCGGCAAGCCGGCGGTGCTCGGCGGCCTTCGCCTCGTGGATCGCGGCCATCCGCAGGTGGTACTCGGGCCGGCCCTGCTCGTAGATGTCGGGGATGCCGTCCTGGTCCTCGTCCCGCTCCTCTTCGTCGCACAGCCGCCGGTACTTGTTGTTGCGGATCTTGAGGAAGATGCCCGCGAAGACGGCGGCGAGCAGCGAGCCGATCAGCACCGACGCCTTGACCTCGTCGGTCAGGGCCGAGTCGCCGGCGAAGGCCAGTTCGCCGATGAGCAGGGAGACGGTGAAACCTATGCCGGCCAGGGCGGCGATGCCGAAGACGTCGGGCCACTTCAGGTCCGGGTTGAGCTCGGCTCTGGTGAAGCGGGCGGTGAACCAGGTGCCGCCGAAGATGCCCAGCGCCTTGCCCACTATCAGGCCGAGGACCACGCCCAGCGTCTCCGGCCGGGTGAAGACGTCGTGGACCGCGCCGCCGGACACCGCCACGCCCGCGGAGAAGAGGGCGAACAGCGGCACCGCCAGCCCCGCCGACAGCGGGCGGACCAGGTGCTCGATGTGCTCGCCGGGGGACTGCTCCTCGCCCTCGCGGCGGTGGCAGCGCAGCATCAGGCCCATGGCGACACCGGCGATGGTGGCGTGCACCCCGCTGTTCTCCATCAGCGCCCAGATCGTCACGCCGAGCGGGACGTACACGTACCAGCCGCGGACGCCCTTGCGCAGCAGTACGTAGAAGAGCACCAGGCCGGCGACGGAGAGGCCGAGCGCGAGGAAGTTCAGCTTCGAGGTGAAGAAGATCGCGATGATCAGGATCGCGAAGAGGTCGTCGACGACGGCGAGGGTGAGCAGGAAGGCGCGCAGCGCCGACGGCAGGGAGGTGCCGATCACCGCGAGGACGGCGAGCGCGAAGGCGATGTCGGTGGCGGTGGGGACCGCCCAGCCCTTGAGGGAGCCGCCGTCGGTGACGTTGACCAGGAAGTACACCACGGCGGGGGTCGCCATACCGCAGACCGCGGCGATCACCGGGAGGGCGGCGGCCTTGGGGTCGCGCAGTTCGCCGGCGACCAGTTCGCGTTTGAGCTCGATGCCGGCGACGAAGAAGAAGATCGCGAGCAGGCCGTTGGCGGCCCAGTGCTGGAGGGAGAGGTCCAGGCCCAGCGATGTCGGGCCGAGGTGTAGACCGCGCACCGCCTCGTAGCTGCCGCCGAAGGTGTTGGCCCAGATCAGGGCGGCGATGGCGGCGGCGAGGAGGAGGACTCCGCCGACGGTCTCGGTGCGCAGCGCGTCGGCGACGAAGTTCCGCTCGGGCAGCGGCATCCGGCCGAGGAATATGGAGCGGCGGTTGCTGGGTGCAGTCACGCGTGGACCTCCGGCAGCTGAGAACGGCAATAACAGTTGCCGACCAGACTTCCCGGCGCACCCAGATTTCTTGGCGTCTCCCTGACGCCCCCTTAACCCTACCGGGTGCAACGCGAAGGGTTAAGGCGTGGGGATTACTTTACGGGCATTTCGGGCTTCGAGTCGCCGATTCGGGGCCGGTCCGGGCCCGGGGACGCCGGAGGGGGCACCGGCCGCAGTGGCCCGGTGCCCCCTCGTGAGCGCGTCGGCACGCTGCGCCGCGGGTCGCGGCGTCAGCCCTCGCCCGGCGCCCTCAGTCCTCGCTCGGCGCGCCCGGCAGCTTCGCCTGGATCAGGTCCATGACGGAGGAGTCGGTGAGCGTGGTGACGTCGCCCAGGTCGCGGTTCTCGGCGACATCGCGCAGCAGGCGGCGCATGATCTTGCCCGAGCGGGTCTTCGGCAGCTCCGCGACCGGCAGGATCTGCTTGGGCTTGGCGATCGGGCCGAGCTGCTGGGCGACGTGTGCGCGCAGCTCGTCGACCAGGCCGGCGTCCTCGGCGGCGCCGCCGCGCAGGATGACGAAGGCGCAGATCGCCTGGGTGGTCTGCGGGTCCGCGGCGCCGACCACCGCGGCCTCGGCCACCTTCGGGTGCGAGACCAGCGCGGACTCCACCTCGGTGGTGGCGATGTTGTGGCCGGACACCAGCATCACGTCGTCCACCCGGCCCAGCAGCCAGATGTCGCCGTCCTCGTCCTTCTTGGCGCCGTCGCCGGCGAAGTACTTGCCCTCGAAGCGGGACCAGTAGGTGTCGAGGTAGCGCTGGTCGTCGCCCCAGATGGTGCGCAGCATCGACGGCCAGGGCTCGGTCAGGACGAGGTAGCCGCCGGCGCCGTCGGGCACCTCGCGTGCGTCGTCGTCGACCACCGTGGCGGCGATGCCGGGCAGCGGAAGCTGCGCGGAGCCGGGCTTGGTCTCCGTCACGCCCGGCAGCGGGCTCAGCATCATCGCGCCGGTCTCGGTCTGCCACCAGGTGTCGACGATCGGCGCCTTGTCGGCCCCGATGTGCTTGCGGTACCAGATCCACGCCTCGGGGTTGATCGGCTCGCCCACCGAGCCCAGGACGCGCAGCGACGACAGGTCGAACTTCGCAGGGATGTCGTCGCCCCACTTCATGCAGGCGCGGATCGCGGTCGGCGCGGTGTACAGGATCGTCACGCCGTACTTCTGGACGATCTCCCACCAGCGGCCCTGGTGCGGGGTGTCCGGGGTGCCCTCGTAGAGCACCTCGGTGGCGCCGTTGGCGAGCGGGCCGTAGGCGATGTACGAGTGGCCGGTGACCCAGCCGACGTCGGCGGTGCACCAGTAGACGTCGGTCTCGGGCTTCAGGTCGAAGACCGCGTGGTGGGTGTACGCGACCTGGGTGAGGTAGCCGCCGCTGGTGTGCAGGATGCCCTTGGGCTTACCCGTCGTGCCGGAGGTGTAGAGGACGTACAGCGGGTGCTCGGCGTCGAACGCCTCGGGGGTGTGCTGTGCGCTCTGCCGCTCGACGAGGTCGTGCCACCACACGTCGCGGCCCTCGGCCCAGCCGATGTCCTGGCCGGTGCGGCGGACGACCAGCACGCTGCGGACGTTCTCGGTGCCGGGCTTGGTCAGCGCCTCGTCCACGGCCGGCTTGAGGGCCGATGCCTTGCCGCGGCGGTATCCGCCGTCGGCGGTGATCACCACGCGGGCGTCGGCGTCCTTGATCCGCGTCGCCAGGGCGTCCGCGGAGAAGCCGCCGAAGACGACGGAGTGCGGGGCGCCCAGCCGGGCGCAGGCCAGCATGGCGACGACCGTCTCCGGGATCATCGGCATGTAGATGGCGACCCGGTCGCCGGTGCCGACGCCCAGCTCGATCAGCGCGTTGGCCGCCTTGGAGACCTCGTCCTTGAGCTCGCCGTAGGTGATCGCGCGACTGTCGCCCGGCTCGCCCTCGAAGTGGATCGCGACCCGGTCGCCGAGACCGTTCTCCACATGGCGGTCGACGCAGTTGTAGGCGACGTTGAGCTTGCCGTCGGCGAACCACTTCGCGAACGGCGGGTTGGACCAGTCAAGGGTCTCGGTGGGCTCGGTCTCCCAGGTCAGGCGTTTGGCCTGCTCGGCCCAGAAGCCCAGCCGGTCCGCCGCGGCCTCTTCATACGCGGCGGCCGTGACGTTGGCGTCCGCGGCCAGCTCGGCGGGCGGTGCGAACCGCCGCTCCTCCTTCAGGAGGTTGGCCAGGCTTTCGTTGCTCACGACATCTCCCATTCCCAGGGCGTGCGATGTGTCCCGAGCCATAGCTCATCAGCCCGCGACGACCCTGACAAGGGCTGTGGACAACTATTGGTGTAGACCTGTAGCGATTCATTCCGCAGTACCCTCGTTCGGGGGTAGCCGCGCAGGTCAGGCCCCCACCGCCGGTGTGTCGGCGGACACCGCCCGGAACCGCCCGGTGCGCTCGTCGAGCAGATACGCCTGGGCCTCGGCGACGTGGAAGTACATGCCGTGGAGGGAGAGCGCGCCCTCGGCCATCCGCCGGGCGACGCAGGGGTGCGCCCGCAGATGGTCGAGCTGCTGCCGGACGTTGACCAGCGCCAGCCGCTCCTGCTCGTCGGCCACCGGCCGCTCGGCCAGGGCGACTTCACCTCTACCGAGGCGTCCGATGCGCGCCATACGGGCCAGGCTCGGGCGGCCGTGCCGCAGCCAGCGGGCCAGCGGGGTGGCGTCGTCGGACGGTGGCGGGGCGGTGGCCGAACCGAGCAGCGCCGCCATGGCGCCGCAGCCGGAGTGGCCGCACACGGTGATCGACTCGACCCGCAGCACCTCGACCGCGTACTCGACCGCGGCGCTGACGGAGTCGCAGGTGGCGTCCGAGCCGGGCGGCGGCATCAGATTGCCGACGTTGCGCACGGTGAACAGGTCGCCCGGTCCACTCGATGTGATCATGCTCGTCACCAGCCGGGAGTCGGCGCAGGTCAGGAAGAGCTGGGTGGGGCGCTGGCCTTCCCGTGCCAGCCGGGCCAGCTCCTCGCGCACCAGCGGGGCGGTGTGCCGCTGGAACGCGCTGACCCCGTCCAGCAGCAGACCGCCGCCCTGGTGGGGCTCCGTACGGTCCGGTGCGGGGCGGGTGCCGTGGTGCGTGCGCCAGGGCGTCCACGGCCGGCGGTCGCGGGCGCCGGCCGGCTCGGCGATCGAGCCCGCGGGGCCCCCGACGATCACCCGCCCGCCGTCCGCCCGATGGACGGCGGCCCAGGACTGCAGCGCCTCGTAGGCGGCGTGCTCCATGAACGATCCGCACAGCTCCACGACGGCGTCGGCGCCCGGCGGCACCTGTGCCAGCGCCCAGGTCAGCCGCGGCACCGCCAGGAACGTCAGCTGGCCGCTCACACGCACCCGGTGGCGCCCGGCCTCCTCCGTCACCCGGATACGGGTGTGGATCAGCCGCCGTAGCGCCAGGAGGACCCCGACCGCGATGCCCACCAGGACGCCCGGCAGTACCCCGAAGAGCACCACCGCACCCAACGTGGCCGCATACACGGGGAATTGGCGGTGCCGCTGGACGTGCGGGAGGTGTGCGAAGCCGACCATCCGCACCCCGACGACCATCACCAGGGCGGCCGGCGCGGCCAACGGGATCAGCTTCAGCACCCCGGCCAGCAGGCCCGCGCAGAGCAGTACCCAGACGCCGTGCAGCACGGCGGCCCGGCGACTGGTCGCACCGGCCCGCACATTGGCCGAACCGGGGACCGCGCCACCGGAGACCGGCAGGCCGCCCAGGAGGCCGGAGACGACGTTGGCCAGGCCCTGGCCGGCCAGCTCGCGGTCGAGCCGCGGCCGTCCCGGCGGCGTCCCCGGCCGCTCGGCGGCCAGCCGGTCCACCGCCACCGCGGACAGCAGCGACTCCATACTGGCGACGAGGGTGACCGTCAGCACCGCCGTGACCAGGACGGCGAGCGAACCGCCGGGCAGCACGGGCGGCTCGGGCAGCCGCCAGGACGGCAGGGCGACCCGCGGCACCGCCGTACCCGCGCCGACCGCCGTCGCGGCGAGCACCGCGGCCAGCGGCGCCGGCAGCAGCCGCGCCCAGCGCCCGGCGCGGCCCGGCAGCCGCGGCCAGCCGATCAGCACGGCGACCGTGACGGCCGCGATCAGCAGCGCGGCGGCGTGCGGATGCGCCAACTGGCCGGGCAGCGCAGCGGCGTTGTCGAGGGCGGAACTGTCGGGGCTGCCGCCGAGCAGGACGTGGAGCTGCCCGAGGGCGAGGGTGACGCCGATGCCGGCGAGCATGCCGTGCACGAGCGCCGGGCTGACGGCGAGCGCCGCACGAGCCACCCGCAGCGCCCCGAGGGCGAGTTGGGCGAGCCCGGCCAGGACCGTGACGGCGCAGGTGGCGCGCCAGCCGTAGCGCTGGACGAGGTCGGCGGTGACCACCAGGAGGCCGGTGGCGGCACCGGTCACCTGGAGCGGGACACCGCCCAGCAGTCCGGCGACGATCCCGCCGACGGCCGCGGCGACCAGGCCCGCCTGGAGCGGTGCGCCGGTGGCCAGGGCGATGCCCAGAGACAGCGGGACGGCCAACAGGAAGACCGCGACCGAGGCGGAGAGGTCCCCGCGCCGGCCCGCGCTCTTTCCCCGGGGCCCTGCCCGTTTCCCTCGGGGCGTGGCCACGAAGGGGGTGGCGGGCTCGGGCGAGGGCTCGGCCGGCGGCGGCTGCGGTGACTTCTGGAGCTGCGTCATTCCCGTCTCCTCCGGGGCGGCGCGGTCGGCCTTCGGGCGCGACCACGGGGCGGCGGTGTGCTGTGGCGGGAGCGAGCCAAGCCGGCGGACGTCGCGGTCGGTGACGATCCGGTGACTCTCAAGCGTCGGTAAACGAATCGTAATGACGCGTAAAGACCCTGAGAAGGCTTTTTGGGCGTATGGCGCAGCTGTTCCATCTATCGAGTGAATAAAACGACTTTCGCTGTGCTCTTTTCGTCACCTGTCAATGAATATAGGCGTTTCCTCAGGCTCGTCCCGATTAATCACCATGGCGCCCTGTGTGCCAGGAATGAGGTGGCTGATGGCGGTCATATCGAAGGCGACGGTGCGCATCGCGGCAGCGGTGGCGCTGGCGGCGATAGCCGGCTGCTCCGCGGCGACCCAGGGCGGGCCCCCGCAGAGCACGAGCGAGGGGCGCGCGGCGCCCGCCCAGGTCCCGGCCACCCGCCCGGTCCGCCTGATAGGCGACGGCTCCACCGCGTACACCGGGGCGCAGCCCCACCAACCCCGGCCCGCGCGGCTGAAGTCGGGCCGCAGACCACCGCAGTTCGTGGTGTTCTCCTGGGACGGCGCCGGCGAGGACGGCCAGAAGTTGTTCTCCCATTTCCGGGCCGTCGGCAAGAAGTACGGCGCGACGATGACGTACTTCCTCAGCGGCGTCTACATGCTCCCCGCCGACAGGGCGGAGCTCTACGAACCCCCCGGGCACGATGCCGGTGCGTCGGCGATCGGCTTCAACGACATCCAGGGGATCAAGGACACCGTGGCCCAGATGCGCGGCGCCTGGGAGGACGGCAACGAGATAGGAACCCACTTCAACGGCCACTTCTGCGGTCGTAACGGGGTCGGCAGGTGGACGCCCGAGGAGTGGCGCAGCGAGATCGAACAGGCCGTCTCCTTCGTCCGGAACTGGAAGACCAACTCCGGCCTCAAGGAAGAGCCCCCGCTCCCGTTCGACTACGCCAAGGAACTGGTCGGCGGCCGCGCGCCCTGCCTGGAGGGCCAGCGCAACCTGATACCCGCGGCCAAGGAGATGGGCTTCCGCTACGACGCCAGCTCCTCGGGTGGTCTGCAGACTTGGCCGCGGAAGATCGACGGCATCTGGAACTTCCCGCTCCAGCAAATACCGTTCCCCGGCCGGGACTTCGAGGCCCTCTCGATGGACTACAACTTCCTGGCCAACCAGTCCGGCACCACCCACGGCAACCGCGCGATGCACGCGACCTGGGGCAAGCAGATGCGCGACGGCATCCTGGACGCCTTCGCACGCGCCTACCGGGGCAACCGCGCCCCCCTGTTCGTCGGCGACCACTTCGAGTCCTGGAACGGCGGCACGTACATGAAGGCCGTCGAGGAGGCGATCAAGGAGATCTGCCCCCGCAAGGGCGTGCGCTGCGTCAGCTTCAAGCAGTTGAGCGACTGGCTGGACGCACAGGACCCGGAGGTGCTGGCCCGGCTCCAGGACCTGCCGGTGGGCCAGGCGCCGGAGGACGGCTGGGCGACGTACCTCTCGGGTGCGTCGGAAGCCTCCGGTCCGGCGCCGACGGCCGGGATCATGCCGGTTGTGGGGTAGCCGCCCCCTCGCAGAGCACGAAGGCGGGGTCGACCTGGGCCGCCAGGTCGGCCCCCGTCTTCGCATTGCCCCAGCTCTCGGCGTTCTTCAGGTGGAAGTGCACCATCTGGCGTGTGTAGCGCTCCCAGTCACGGTGCTCGTAGGAGGCGTCGGCGGTGCCGTGCAGCACCTCCAGGGCGCGGCGGTTGGCCTCTTCCAGGAGGGCGAAGGGAGCCGGGCGGCCCTTCTCCATGGTCCGCACCCAGTCGGAGTGGCCGACGCACACCAGGAGGTCCTCGCCGGCCTCCGCGCGGAGGAACGCCAGATCGTCCGGCCCCTGGACCTTGTTGCCGACGACCTTCAACGGCACGCCGAAGTCCTGCGCGTACTCCTTGTACTGGCGGTAGACCGCGACGCCCTTACGGGTCGGCTCGGCGACCAGGAACGTCATGTCGAAGCGGGTGAACATCCCGGAGGCGAAGGAGTCCGATCCCGCGGTCATGTCGACGACGACGTACTCCCCGCGGCCGTCGACGAGATGGTTCAGGCACAGCTCGACCGCGCCGACCTTGGAGTGGTAACAGGCCACGCCCAGATCGGCCTCGGTGAACGGGCCGGTGGCCATCAAGCGCACCGCCCCCTCGTCGAGCGGCAGGGGCCGCGCGCAGGCGTCGTAGACCGGGTTGTCCTCGCAGACGCGCAGCAGTTGGGAACCCTCGCCCGGCGGGGTCGTCTTGATCATCGTCTCGGTGGACGGGATGCGGGGGTTGCTGCCGCGCAAGTAGTCCTTGATCAACGGGAGATGGGCGCCCATCGCGGGCAGCGCGGCGGCCTCCGCCTCGTCCATGCCGAGCGCGACGCCCAGGTGCTGGTTGATATCGGCGTCCACCGCGACGACGGGGATCCGGGCCGCGGCGAGGTGGCGGATGAACAGGGAGGACAGCGTGGTTTTGCCGCTGCCGCCCTTGCCTACGAAAGCGATCTTCATATTCAGCAAGCGTAGGTGTGGTCAACCTCTCGACGAGCGGTTTACGTGAAGAAGACCACTCCTTCGAGGGGTCCGGCCTGGTGGTGCGTAGGGTCGTCACCATGGCTGGAATCTCCCGGGGCACGCCCCCCGAACCTCCCCAGGCGAGCAACGACCCGCTCGCGGCCCTGGTGTCGCTCCCGGGGGTCGCCGAATCCGTGGAATCCGTCCGCAAGGCCGTCGACCGCGTCTACGGGCACCGGATCATGCGGCGCCGCAGCACCGAGATCACCGCCGAGGCGGCACTGCGCGGCTCCCGGGCCTCCGCGGCGCTGTCCGGGGCCGACTGGGCGCTCGAAGAGGTCCGGCGCCGCACCGACTTCGGCGCCGGCGGTGAGCCGCGCACGGTCGGCGCCGCGCTGCGGCTGACCGCCGAGGCGGGTCAACTGCTCAGCGTCTGGCGGCAGTCGCCGCTGCGGGTGCTGGCCCGACTGCACCTGGTCGCGGCGAGCGGCGGCGCGGCGGATGACACCGTGGGCCGGCCCCGGCTGGGCGCCGAGCCGGTGGACGAGCCGTCGATCGAACTGCCGCTGCCGGACGCCGACGAGGTCGCCGGACGGCTGGACGGGCTGGCGCGGCTCCTCCTGGCGGGCACCGCGGCACCGGCCCTGGTGACGGCCGCCGTGGTGCACGGCGAACTGCTGGCGCTGCGCCCCTTCGGCTCGTACAACGGGCTGGTCGCGCGGGCGTCGGAGCGGATCGTGCTGGTCGGCAGCGGGTTGGACCCGAAGTCGATCTGTCCGGCCGAGGTCGGGCACGCGGAACAGGGGAGCGCGGCCTACGCGGCGGCCCTCCAGGGCTACGCCTCGGGCACCCCGGAAGGCGTGGCGCAGTGGATCGCCCACTGCGGGCGCGCGGTCGAACTGGGCGCACGGGAGAGCGCGGCGGTCTGCGAGGCGCTGCAACGCGGAGCGGCATAGCGGCGCGGTGCACGGCTCCTGACACGGGTTGCGGCGGTACCAACCCTTCGGTACCGCCGCTGGCACGTCCGCCGAGTTACCAAGCGTGCTCTGCGTTTTGCCCATCAGGTCGGATTCGTTGTCCGCTTACCTGGTGCGGCTGGCCCGCAATCGACGGGTCGGCGTCGCGTGGGTGCTCGGCATTCATGCATCGGTCCGTGGGCCTTGATGCGTTAAAGGCGTTCCTCTCGGATGTCCTTGGTCTCGCGGGCCGTTAAGTCCTTTGTACTACTCATGCGGGGTGAGTGGAACCCCGGCCCGCAGATCTTTACGTTTGGCCACAAATGCGGGCATTACGGCAAGCCGTTTCTTTCCGCTATTGCGGCGGGTCGCGTACCAGACCAGCGACGCGGTGGCGACGGCCGCGCCGATCGCGGCGACGGCGGTGAGCATCGGGCGGGAGGGCATCGTCAGCGTGGGCAGCCGCTTCTTGAGCGGGACCGGCCGGCTGAAGGTGACCACCGGCCAGCCGCGGGCGACCGCCTCGCGGCGCAGCGCCCGGTCCGGATTGACCGCGCAGGGGTTGCCGACCGTCTCCAGCATCGGCACGTCGGTGATCGAATCGCTGTAGGCGTAGCAGCGCTGGAGGTCGTATCCCTCGGACGCGGCGAGTTCCCTGACCGCCTCCGCCTTCGTCGGCCCGTAGGCGTAATACTCCACCTCTCCGGTGAAGCGGCCGTCGTCGCCGACCACCATTCTGGTGGCCACCACCCGGTCCGCGCCCAGGAGTTCGCCGATCGGTTCGACGACTTCGGCGCCGGAGGTGGAGACGATCACGACGTCCCGCCCGGCCGCGTGGTGTTCCTCGATCAGCGAGGCCGCCTCGTCGTAAATGATCGGGTCGATGAGATCGTGCAGCGTTTCGGCGACGATCTCCCGGACCTGGGCCACATCCCAGCCGCGGCACAGCGACGAGAGATATTCGCGCATCCGCTCCATCTGGTCGTGATCGGCGCCGCCCGCGAGGAACACGAACTGGGCGTACGCGGTGCGCAGTACGGCCCGCCGATTGATCAGGCCGCCTTGGTAGAAGGACTTGCTGAAGGTCAGCGTGCTCGACTTTGCAATGACGGTCTTGTCCAAGTCGAAGAACGCGGCAGTACGGGGAGTCGAGTGAGGCACGGAGTGGTTTTCCACGGGGGCGAGCATAGGCGCCCACCATTCGGCGTAAGGTGTGGCGCGTGGGTTTGCCTGAGAAGGCTCTCGGGTACACCATGGAAGTCACGGATCGTTCGCGACCGTGCTAACCCGGTCCGGCTCCTCCCCCCCCGAGTCGGCCGTGGGGACGACCCCCGCTCTCCCCCCCGGCGGGGGTCGTCGCATGTCCGGACGCTTTTTTCGCCGTGATTCCTTGATCCGCGCGTTCTCCGCGCGTTGATGACCTCGGCTTCTCGCGTGCATATGCCATCACTCACGGTAGCCGTCGGGCTGCTCTGTGGAGGCTTCCCATCCGTCTCAGGAGTAGCTCTGCGTCGCTGGAATAGGTGACGGGGATATTCACAGCCGCGGAGTTGTCCACAGTTTTGGGTCAAGATCCACAAAGATTTCCCGATCGCTGCACCGTGAAAGTCCGCGAAGTTCGCGGAAGCGCGAGTTGCGTAGCGATAGGGGGACGGAACGTGTCCGGATCATCTACTTCCGACCAGCCGGTGCGAAGCGGTGAAGAGCGGGACGGGCTGCTGCTGATCACCGAGGACGAAGAGCTCCTCGACGACCTTCTGCGGCTGTGTGCGGCGGCCGGCGCGCTGCCCGAAGTGGCACCCCGCCCGCCCCTTTCCACGGCGGAGTGGGAATCGGCACCGCTGGTGGTCGTCGGCGCGGACTGCGCCGCCCGGCTGTCCGGCACCGGGCGCCGGCCCGGCGTCGTCATCGCCGGCCGGGACGCGGACGACGTCACGGTGCTGCGCCAGGCGGTGGCGATCGGGGCGGAGCGGGTGGTGGCCCTCCCCGACGGCGAGCGCTGGCTGGTGGACCGGATCGCCGACGCGGTCGAGGGGGCGGGCGCGTCGGCCCTGACAGTCGGGGTGATCGGCGGGCGGGGCGGCGCGGGGGCGAGCACCCTCGCGGCCGCGCTGGCCGTCACCGCCGCCCGCGCCGGGGAGCGCACCCTGCTCGTGGACGGCGACCCCTTGGGCGGCGGGCTCGACGTCCTGTTGGGCGGTGAGCAGGAGAAGGGGCTGCGCTGGCCCGCCTTCGCCGAGTCGCGCGGCCGGGTGGCGGGCGGCGCGCTCGCCGAGTCGCTGCCCCAGCTGCACTCCTTACGCGTCCTGAGCTGGGACCGGGGCGCGGAGGTGGCCATTGGGCCGCCGGCGATGCGGGCGGTGCTGGCCGCGGCCAGGCGGCGCGGCGGTGTGGTGGTCGTCGACCTGCCGCGCCGGGTCGACGGGACGGTCGCCGAAGCGCTGGCCCAGGTGGATGTCGGGCTGCTGCTCGTTCCGGCGGAGCTGCGTGCGGTGGCGGCGGCGCGACGGGTGGCCGATGCGGTGCGGGCGGTGCTCCGTGACGTCCGGGTGGTGGCCTGCGGGCAGTCCGGGCCGGGGTACGGCGGCGGGCCGACCGCGGAGGAGATCGCGCGCCTCGTGGGGCTGCCGCTGGCGGGTGAGCTGCCGTGGGACGCGGGGCTGCCGGAGGACCTTGCACGGGGGGCGGTGCCCGGAGCGCGGGGGCCGCTGGCGCGGTTCTGCGCCGGGTTCTGGGAGCGGGCGCGGGGCGGCGGGGCCGGTATGGCGGCCGCTGGGGGTGCCGGTCGCGGAGGAGAGCGGGAGTTCGGGGGTGCGGCGGAATGAGGCAGCGGAACGCCGGGGCGCTGTGGTGCCGGGGCCGGGCGGTCGGAGTGGGGAGCGAGGCGGCCACGGGGCGGCGCGGTCCCCGGTTCGGGGACTGGTGGCGGGACGGGCTGCGGTGCGGGGCAGGGTGGTGGTCCCGTAGGAGCCGGGGCGCCGTCGGTTCCTACGGGGGCGCGTGGGGCGGGGCGGCTGTCCTGGGCGGTGGTGCGGGATGAGCCGGGAGCTGTTGGACGGGGTGCGCCGGCGGCTCGCCGAGGCCGGGGCGGAGCCGACGCCGGCCCGTGTGGCGGTGGCGCTGCGCGAGGAGGGGAGGCTCCTCGGGGACGCCGAAGTGCTGGGTGTGGTGGGCGCGTTGCGCTCGGAGATGGTGGGCAGCGGGCCGCTGGAGCCGCTGCTGGCCGCGCCCGACGTGACGGACGTCCTGGTGACCGCGCCGGACGCGGTGTGGGTGGACCGCGGCGGTGGACTGGAGCGCACGGACGTCCGCTTCCGGGGCGAGGCCGAAGTGCGCAGACTGGCGCAGCGGCTGGCGGCGGTCGCCGGACGGCGGCTGGACGACGCCCGGCCGTGGGCGGACGCCCGGCTCCCCGACGGCACCCGGCTGCATGCCGTGCTGCCCCCGGTGGCGGTCGGCGGGACGTGCCTGTCCCTACGGGTGCTGCGCCCCCGGGCCTTCGCGCTCGCGGAGCTGGTGGCCGCCGGGACGGTTCCGCCGGGGGGTGACCGGCTGCTCCGGGCGCTGTTGGAGGCCCGGCTGTCGTTCCTGGTCAGCGGTGGTACGGGCTCCGGCAAGACCACGTTGCTCAGCACGCTGCTCGGGCTGGTCGGCCCGGCTGAGCGGATCGTGCTGGCGGAGGACTCGGCGGAGCTGCGGCCCGACCACCCCCATGTGGTGCGGCTGGAGGCCCGGCCCGCGAACCAGGAGGGCGCCGGCCGGGTGACCCTGCGGGACCTCGTGCGGCAGGCGCTGCGGATGAGGCCGGACCGGCTGGTGGTCGGCGAGGTCCGTGGCGCCGAGGTCACGGATCTGCTGGCGGCGCTCAACACGGGCCATGAAGGGGGCTGCGGCACCGTCCACGCCAATGCAGCGTGCGATGTGCCGGTCCGTCTGGAGGCGCTCGGCTGCACCGCCGGACTGGACCGGGCGGCCCTGCACAGCCAGTTGGCGGCCGCGCTGTCCGTCGTGCTGCACCTCGTCCGCGACCGGGCGGGGCGGCGGCGGATCGCCGAGATCCACGTCCTGGAGCGGGACCGCGACGGCTTCGTGGTGACGGTGCCGGCGGCGGTGTGGGGCCCGGACGGGTTCCGCGAGGCGCGCGGTTGGGGGCGGCTGACCCGGCTGTGCGAGAGGGGCGGCGAGGCGTGCTGAGGGAGGGGGCCGGGCCGGTGGTGGTGCCGGTCGCGGCGGGTTGCGCGGTGGTGCTGGCGCGGCGGCTGCGGCGCGGCCGCGCCCTGCGGCGACGGATGGCTGCGGTCCTGGGAGATGCCGGGGCGGCGGGCGCCGGGGGCGGACAGCCGGGACGCGGTGCGGCGCTGCGGGAGTGGTGCGCCGGGCGGGTGGCCGGCGGGGCCGGGGGCCGGCGGTGGCGGCTCGGGCGCCGGGGCGAGGTCGGGGCGGAGGTCTGGTGCCTGCCGGCCGGGGTCGCGCTGGGGGTGCTGGGGCGGTCGGTGCTGCCCGTCGTGGCCTCGGTGGCGGCTCTGGTCGTCGTACGGCGGTGGCTGGCCCGGCGGGCGCGGCGGCGGGCGGCGGACGAGCGAGCGGCCGCGGTGATCCGGTTCTGCGGGGCGGTGGCGGGGGAGCTGCGGGCCGGCCGGCAGCCGGACCGGGCCCTGGTCGCGGCCGGGGCGGCGGGACTGGGCGGGGCGGGTCCCGCGGTGCTCGCGGCCGCGCGGTACGGCGGGGACGTCCCCGGGGCGCTGCGGGTGGCGGCGCGGCAGCCCGGTGCCGAGGGGCTGATCGGGGCGGCGGCGTGCTGGCAGGTGGCGGTGGAGGGCGGGGCGGGGCTGGCCCGCGGACTGGAGCGGATCGCGGCCGGCCTGGCCGCGCAACGGGACCAACGGGAGGAGTTGCAGGCCCAGTTGGCGGGGCCGCGGGCCACCGCCCTGATGCTCGCGCTGCTCCCGGCGGGCGGGCTCCTGATGGGCGCTGCGCTCGGCGCCGACCCCCTCGGGGTGCTGCTGCACACCCCGGCCGGGTGGGGCTGCCTGCTCGTCGGCGGGCTTCTGGAGTGGGGCGGAGTGGCCTGGGCGGGACGGATCGTCGCCGATGCGTCGGCGATGCGGACGTGAAGGGGAGGTGGGCGTGATGGGGTCGGAAGTTGTCCACAGGGTGGGGACAGTGGCGCTGGTCGCGGCGGTCCTGCTGTGTGCGGGGGCGCTGGTGCGGGTGATGCGTGCGGAGAGCGCCGTACGGCGGCGGGTGGCGATCGTGCTGGAGGGGGCGGGAGAGGGCCTGGAAGGCGGCGAGGGCGGCTCGCGCGCACGGGTGTGGTGGGGCAGCGCCAGCGGCCCGTGGGGGAAGCGGGGAACGGCTCGGGAGGGCGGTCGGCCGGAGAGCCGGCTGGGGAAGTGGGCCGGCCCCGTGGGGGCGGGCGGATGCCTGGCTTTCCTCCTTGGCGGTGCGACCGGTGTCCTGGCGGGGATCGCCGTCGGTTGGGGCACCCACCGCTGGCTGCGGTGGCAGCGGGCCACGGCGGTCGAACGGGCCGTCGCCGGGCGGGTGGCCGCCGAACTGGCCCCGGCCGGTGATCTGTTGGCGGCCTGCCTGGCGGCCGGCGCCGGGCCCCGGGAGGCGGTCGAGGCGGTGGGCCGGTCGCTGGACGGGACGGTCGCCGAGCGGCTGCGCCACATCGCGGCCGAGCTGCGCCTGGGCGGTGAACCCGCCGCCGTATGGCCGCGGTTGGCGGAACTCCCCGGTGCCGAGGAGCTGGCGCGCTGCATGGAGCGCGCGGGGATATCGGGGGCTCCGGCCGTGGAGCCGGCCCTTCGGGTCGCGGCCGAACTGCGCGCCGAGTGGGGGCGGGCCGCGACCGCGCGGGCCCGGCGGGCGGGGGTGCTGGTCACCCTCCCGCTGTCGGGGTGCTTCCTGCCGGCCTTCCTCGTCCTCGGAGTGGCGCCGGTGTTGGTCGGGCTGGCGGGAGGGCTGCTGGAGGGGTGAGGGGATGCGTGAGGGGGAGGTGCGGTGGTCCGGCGGGGCGTGCGCGCGAGACAGGGCGAGGGGCGGGGGCCGGCTATGGCGCCCGGGCGTCCCAGGCAGTCCCTGTCCTCGGGGTGGCGCCGGTGCGATCGGGCTGGCGGGAGGGCTGCTGAGGGGGTGACGGGATGAGGTGACGCGGCGGTGCGCGGACCGGTGGGAACGGGGCGCGCACGGGCGAGGCAGGACGAGGCCGGGGTCCGGCTGTGGCGTTCGGGCTTCTCAGGCCGTGCAGGTGCACGGGTGCACAAGCGAGTTCGTTCAGGAGATTCCAAGGAGGCAGGGCATGTTCCGTCGATGGTGGTCGCGGGTGCGCGCGGCCGGGGTGGACCGGGGGATGAGCACCGCGGAGTACGCGGTGGGGACGCTGGCGGCGTGTGCGTTCGCGGCGGTGCTCTACAAGCTCGTGACGAGCGGACCGGTGGCCGCGGCGCTGCGGTCCCTGCTCCAGAGGGCGCTCGATGCGCCGTTCTGAGGGCCGCGGGCGGGGCCGTGCCGCGCGTGCCGGTGCGGACCCGCCCCGTGGGCCCGGGGCGCGGGACGCCGGATTCGTCACGGCGGAGGCGGCGGTGGTGCTGCCGGTGCTGGTGGCGGTCGCGGCGGCGCTGATCTGGGGGTTGCTGGCCGCCTGCGCCCGGATCGCCTGCGTGGACGCCGCGCGGGCCGGGGCGCGGGCGGCGGCACGGCAGGAGCCGCCGGCACAGGTGCTCGCCGCGGCCCGGGCGGCGGCTCCCCGGGGCGCGCGGATCGCGGTGGCGCGGGAGGGCGACCTGGTGCGCGTACGGGTCGAGGCCGGGCTGCCGGGAGTCGCGCGGCTGCCGGTACGGGTCCAGGGAGAGGCGGTGGCCCTTGCGGAGGAAACGGTGCGCTGACGAGGGTTCCGCCACGGTGTGGACGGTCTGCGTGGCGGCGGCGCTGTGTGCGGCCTTCGCCGCGTTGATGGCCGTCGGGCAGGCGGTCACCGCCCGGCACCGGGCGGGCGCCGCGGCCGACCTGGCTGCGCTGGCCGCCGCCGACCAGGCGCTCCGCGGCCCGGCGGCGGCCTGCGCCACGGCACGCCGGGTGGCCGCCGGACAGCACGCCCGCCTGGTGCGCTGCGCGGTGGACGCACGGATCGCCGATGTCACGGCCGAGGCGGGTGGCGGCCCGTTCGCCTCGCGGGTCCGCGCACGGGCGGGGCCGGCCACGGGTCTGCCGGCTGCCGGGGCGGGAGCGGGCGCCGGGCTCGTACCGGCGGGCTGGAGCGGACCGGCGTCGCGATCACGGACGCCGGCCCGAGGGCCTGCCCTCGGGCCGGCGTGGGGGCGGATGGGCGCGCGGCCGGAGCGCGCCGGGCCGCCTGGTGCGCGCGGCCGCTCCGGCCGTCCTCGGGCGGTGGCGATTGGGGGAGTGACTCCGGGCGCGGTACGTCCTCCTGGGTGTCCTGAGCCCGTGCCCGTGGGGAGCCGCCGCGCGGGCGCCGGTCCCGCCCTCCGGTGCCGTACGCCCTCTCGGCCTCGTACGCCGCCTCGTACGCCGGCCGCCGACGAGCCACGGCGCCCGTGCGCGGCAGCCGAGCTGCGCCGCACCTGGAGCCGCGTGCCTGCCCTCCTGGCGACGACGCGGCGGTGCGGCCCGGGGGCGGGCCATACCCGTGAAGTCCCGCCCGCCGTGCGGCCGCTGGGGGCCACGCTCGCCGCACGGGGCGATGGCGCCGGCACGTCCAGCACGGGGCCGTTGCCGGGCGGGCCGAGAGCGGGTGGCCGGGGGCGCCCGTGGCGGGCGTCAGCCGGGAGAATCGGCCGGGGCCCCGCGCAGCAGTTCCGTCAGCAGACGGATGGCGCCCCGTTTGTGGAGCGGATCGTTGCCGTTGCCGCACTTGGGGGACTGGATGCAGGACGGGCAGCCGGCCTCGCACTCGCAGGCGGCGATGGCGCTGCGGGTGGCGGCGAGCCAGTCGGCGGCGGTGTGGAAGGCGCGTTCGGCGAAGCCCGCGCCGCCGGGGTGGCCGTCGTAGACGAAGACCGTCGGCAGCAGGGTGTCCGGGTGCAGGGGGACGGAGACGCCGCCGATGTCCCAGCGGTCGCAGGTGGCGAAGAGCGGCAGCATCCCGATGGAGGCGTGCTCGGCGGCGTGCAGGGCGCCGCCCAGCTGCTGCGGGCCCACCCGGGCGGCGTCGAGCTGGTCCTCGGTGACCGTCCACCACACCGCGCGGGTGCGCAGCGTACGGGGCGGCAGGTCGAGCTTGGTCTCGCCGAGGACTGCCCCGGTGATCAGTTTGCGGCGCAGGAAGGAGACGACCTGGTTGGTGACCTCCACGGAGCCGAAGCACAGCCGGGCGTCGCCCCAGGGGACCTCGGAGTCGGTCTCCAGGACGGAGATCGCGGTGGTGTCGCGGGCGGTCGTGGAATACGGCGGATTGGCCTCCTCCACGAGGGCGACGTGGTCCGCCAGGTCCAGGTGTCGGACCAGATAGCTGCGGCCCTGGTGGAGGTGGACCGCCCCGTCGTGCACGGTGCTGTGCGCCGCCGCGGCGTCCACGGTGCCCAGCAGCCGCCCGGTACCGGCCTCCACGACCTGGACGGGCGAGCCGCCCTGGCCGCGGATGTCGGTGAGGTCGGCGGCCCGCTCGCGGCGCGTCCAGTACCAGGCGGTGGCGCGCCGCCGCAGCAGGTTCGCCGCCTCCAGCTGGGGCAGCAGCCCGGCCGCCTCCGGGCCGAAGAGTGGGAAGTCGGCCTCGGTGAGCGGCAGTTCGGCGGCGGCCGCGCAGAGGTGCGGGGCGAGCACGTAGGGGTTGTCCGGGTCGAGCACGGTCGACTCGACGGGACGGTCGAACAGCGCCTCGGGGTGGTGGACGAGATAGGTGTCCAGCGGGTCGTCACGGGCCACCAGGACGGCCAGCGCGCCCTGCCCGGCGCGCCCGGCGCGGCCGGCCTGCTGCCACAGGGAGGCCCGGGTGCCGGGATAGCCCGCGATGACCACGGCGTCCAGGCCGGAGACGTCCACGCCCAGTTCCAGCGCGGTGGTGGCGGCAAGGCCGAGCAGTTCACCGCTGTGCAGGGCGCGTTCGAGGGCCCGGCGCTCCTCGGGCAGATAGCCGCCCCGGTACGCGGCGACCCGCGCGGGCAGCGAGCGGTCCACCTCCGCGAGCCGCTCCTGCGCGATCAGGGCGATCAGTTCGGCGCCGCGCCGGGAGCGGACGAAGGCGACCGTCCGCACGCCCTGGACGGCGAGGTCGGTGAGCAGGTCGGCGGTCTCCGCGGTCGCGGTGCGGCGGACCGGGGCGCCCTGTTCGCCGTGGAGTTCGGTGAGCGGCGGCTCCCACAGGGCGAACACCAACTCGCCGCGCGGCGAGGTGTCCTGAGTGATCTCCGCCACGGGCAGGCCGGTCAGCCGGGACGCCGCCTGCGCCGGTTCCGCGGCGGTGGCGGAGGCCAGCAGGAAGACCGGCTCGGAGCCGTAGCGGGCGCACACCCGGCGCAACCGCCGGATGACCTGGGCGACATGGGAGCCGAAGACGCCGCGGTAGGTGTGGCATTCGTCGATGACGACGTAGCGCAGGGCGCGCAGGAAGGAGGACCACCGGGGGTGGGCCGGGAGGATGCCGCGGTGCAGCATGTCCGGGTTGGTCAGGACGTAGTTGGCGTACTGGCGGACCCACTCGCGCTCCTCGACCGGGGTGTCGCCGTCGTAGACCGCGGACCGGATCGCCGTGCCGAGCGGGGCGGACAGTTCGCGCACCGCTCGCCGCTGGTCGGCCGCCAGGGCCTTGGTGGGGGCCAGGTACAGGGCCGTGGTCCCCCGCCCGTTGGGCGCCTGCGCCCCGTCCAGCAGGGTGGAGAGGACCGGGGCGAGATACGCCAGGGATTTGCCCGAGGCGGTGCCGGTGGCGACCACGACCGATTCGCCGCGCAGCGCGTGTTCGGACGTCTTTGCCTGGTGGGCCCAGGGGCGATCGATTCCGGCCGAACGGATGGCGTCGATCACTTCCGGACGGATCCGTGCCGGCCAGTCGGCATGGGTGCCGATGCGCGGGGGCAAGTGCTCCGTATGAGTGATGCGCGCAGCGCGGGTCGCGCCCCGGGCGAGGCGGTCGAGAATCATGCCTGGGGACGTGCGCGCGTCATGATCCGGCGGGAGTCGATTGGAGGCCATCGGCGCCGAGTGTGTCACCGGTGTGACGGACAATGCTCACAAGGCGTCGTGCACGCCTGCTGGTAAGTGATTGAATGCCATGGCGGCTGCCGATCCGCCCCTACCTCGGTGGGGAGGCCCCAGGGGGGCGACCGCTCGATAGCAAGGTGCTGGAGGATCCGTGGACCTGTCCCTGTCGACCCGGACCGTTGGCGACCGTACGGTCGTCGAGGTCGGTGGCGAGATTGATGTATACACCGCGCCCAAGCTGCGCGAGCAGCTGGTCGAGCTTGTGAACGACGGAAGCTACCACCTCGTGGTGGACATGGAACGTGTCGACTTCCTGGACTCCACAGGGCTCGGCGTCCTGGTCGGCGGGCTCAAGCGGGTGCGTGCCCACGAGGGCTCGCTGCGCCTGGTCTGCAACCAGGAGCGCATTCTCAAGATCTTCCGAATCACCGGTCTGACCAAGGTGTTCCCGATCCACACCTCGGTCGACGACGCCGTCGCAGCAACCGACTGACGGTTCACCGGTCCCCCGCGCCCCGGGGCGCGGGGGGTGGAAGGAGTGGGGGGTACCGGGCGTACTCGTCCGGCCCCCTGCAATGCACGTCCGCATGATGAGGGGGATGGCATGGCCACCGTCGAACTTCGCTTCAGCGCCCTTCCCGAGCACGTCCGGACCGCGCGTCTGGTCGCGGCTGCCGTGGCACGGCGTGCGGGGGTGGACGAGGCCGTGCTGGACGAGGTGCGCCTCGCCGTGGGCGAGGCGTGCAGCCGCGCCGTCGGGCTGCACGAGAGCCACGGCATTTCGGCACCGGTGCGGGTGGTGCTGGTCGAGGACGAGAAGACGTTCTCGATCGAGGTGGGCGACGAGGTCCCCGGCTCCGGTGGGACCGCCGCCGGCGGTGCCGAGACCGAGGGCGGCGGGGAGACCGACGCCGAGGGCGAGGACGAGATGGGCCTCGCGGTCATCAGCGGGCTGGTCGACGACGTCGAGGTGACCTCCGGCGAGGAGGGCGGGCGGATCCGCATGAGCTGGCCCGCGCACCCGACGCCGGTGCTGCCGTAGCTCGCGGCCGTCGGGGAGAGAGCGGGCGGTGGCCGGTCGGGCCACGTCCGTAGCCGTGGGATGCGTGTAGCTCCTGAGGCTCGTGGTTCTGGAGTTCCTGGCGCGGGAATCGCGGCAGTTGGCGGGGCGCCGCGCGTCGTGGGGATGCCCTGCGGACGGCACTTCGTCGCGTGGGCGGCTTCGTCGGCTTCTTCGCCGTGCGGAGGGACTGCGTCCTGTGGGCCGGCGTCCTGTGGTCCGGCGTTGAGGCCGGTGTCCGGCGTTCTGTGTCTGCGCGTTGCCGCGGGCGCGGGATTGTGTGTCCCCATGTGACAGCTCATCCGCGGTCTTGTGTGTCCCCAAGTGACAGCTCATCTGCGGTCTTGTGTGTTCCGGACTGCTTCTGCGTGAACTTGCCTCCTTCTGCGTTGAGTTGGGTTGGCGAGTGATCCGCTCCTGTGGGGCGCGGTGGGGGAGTGCGTTCGCGTCCGGGCGTCGCTGATGTCCGGGCTTCTGGCGGCCCTGGCGCCCCTTTGGTCCTGGCTCGGCCGGGCTCCCCGCGTCAGGTCCTGGCTCGGCCGGGCGCCCTGTTCGCTCCCTGGCTTGGTCTGGATACGCCGCTCCGGCGTGGCCGGTGCGATACGGCGCGGGCGATGCGATCCGGACGTGATCTGACGGGGTGTCACCAGGTTTACGGGGGCGTGGAATGGGGTGTGCGGCGGCTTGTGGAGGGGCGGTCGGCGGCTCAATTCTCTCCGGTTTCCAGGCGGTCACAGGTGGATCGGGGCGCGGCGCGGGGTCCTTGAGCAGCGGGGATCAGTAGGGAATGGCGATCATCGGTGGAGGGTCAGCGAATTCGCCGCTTTCCTTCGTCCGGGCGAATTTCTTGAACCCTCGGCCTTTTGATCTTCGCGTGGAGCAGGCGAATTCCCTTTGCGGCGCCCTGTTTTGATCAACCGTGGCTCCCTACAATCCGTCCACATCTTGCTCAGGACGCCTGAGCGTGCTTTCGCGCGCCCATGTGCCATAACGTCAAGGAGGACGAATGGCGGGGCCTTCCACCCCTCAGTTGTTGGACACCCCCACCGTGCTGGCCGGACCGTCACTCACCGCGGGCAACCGCGGGATCGTGCTGGTGATCGCCGTCGTCGCCCTGGCCGCCCTGGCGGTCGCGGCGGTGCTGGTCCGCCAAGTGCTCGCGGCCGGTGAGGGCACCGACAGTATGAAGAAGATCGCGGCGGCGGTGCAGGAAGGCGCAAATGCCTACCTGGCACGGCAGTTGCGGACCCTCGGCGTATTCGCCGTGGTCGTGTTCTTCCTGCTCATGTTGCTCCCCGCGGACAATTGGACGCAGCGCGCAGGGCGCAGCGCCTTCTTCTTGATCGGCGCGGCATTCTCGGCGGCCACCGGCTATATCGGCATGTGGCTCGCGGTGCGGAGCAATGTGCGTGTGGCGGCAGCGGCCCGAGAGGCGACTCAGGGTGAAGACGCGACAGCGCAAAAGGATCTTACGGCGGTCGCGCACAAAGCCATGAAGATTGCTTTCCGCACCGGTGGCGTCGTCGGCATGTTCACCGTGGGACTCGGCCTGTTGGGCGCGTCCTGCGTGGTGCTCGTGTACGCGGTGGACGCGCCCAAGGTGCTGGAGGGCTTCGGTCTCGGCGCCGCGCTGATCGCGATGTTCATGCGGGTCGGCGGCGGCATCTTCACCAAGGCCGCGGACGTCGGCGCCGACCTCGTCGGCAAGGTCGAGCAGGGCATCCCGGAGGACGACCCGCGCAACGCCGCCACCATCGCGGACAACGTCGGCGACAACGTGGGCGACTGCGCCGGTATGGCGGCCGACCTCTTCGAGTCGTACGCGGTGACGCTGGTCGCCGCGCTCATCCTGGGCACCGCGGCCTTCGGCGACGCCGGGCTGGCCTTCCCGCTGCTGGTGCCCGCGATCGGCGTGCTCACCGCGATGGTCGGCATCTTCGTCGTGGCGCCCCGGCGCCGGGACCGCAGCGGGATGACCGCGATCAACCGCGGCTTCTTCGTCTCCGCGGGCATCTCGCTGGTCCTGGTGGCCGTCGCGGTCTTCACCTACCTGCCGTCCAGCTACAAGGACCTCAGCGGCGTCAGCGACCCGGAGATCCTGGGCCGCAGCGGCGACCCGCGGATGCTGGCACTGGTCGCGGTCGCCGTCGGCATCGTGCTGGCCGCGCTGATCCAGCAGTTGACCGGCTACTTCACCGAGACCAACCGGCGGCCCGTCCGGGACATCGGCAAGACCTCGCTGACCGGGCCGGCCACCGTCGTGCTCTCCGGCATCTCCATCGGCCTGGAGTCGGCGGTCTACTCGGCGGTGCTGATCGCTCTGGCGGTCTACGGGGCGTTCCTGCTGGGCGGCGCCTCGATCACGCTGGCGCTGTTCGCGGTGGCGCTGGCCGGCACCGGCCTGCTGACCACCGTCGGGGTCATCGTGGCGATGGACACCTTCGGGCCGGTCTCCGACAACGCGCAGGGCATCGCCGAGATGTCCGGTGACGTCACCGGGGACGGCGCGAAGGTGCTGACCGACCTGGACGCGGTGGGCAACACCACCAAGGCCATCACCAAGGGCATCGCCATCGCGACCGCGGTGCTCGCGGCGTCCGCGCTGTTCGGCTCGTACCGGGACGCGATCGGCAAGGCCGTACGGGAGATCGGCCGGGAGGCCGGCGGGATGAGCCTGAGCCTGGACATCTCGCAGCCCAACAACCTGGTGGGGCTGATCCTGGGGGCGTCGGTCGTCTTCCTGTTCTCGGGGCTGGCGATCAACGCGGTGTCGCGGTCGGCGGGATCGGTGGTCTTCGAGGTGCGCCGGCAGTTCCGCGAGAAGCCGGGGATCATGGACTTCACCGAGAAGCCCGAGTACGGGCGGGTGGTCGACATCTGCACCAAGGACGCGCTGCGCGAACTGGCCACGCCCGGGCTGCTGGCGGTGCTCACGCCCATCGCGGTGGGCTTCGCGCTCGGCGTCGGCGCGCTCGGCTCGTTCCTGGCCGGGGCGATCGGCGCGGGCACGCTGATGGCGGTCTTCCTCGCCAACTCCGGTGGCGCGTGGGACAACGCCAAGAAGCTGGTCGAGGACGGCCACCACGGCGGCAAGGGCAGCGAGGCGCACGCCGCGACGGTCATCGGCGACACCGTCGGCGACCCGTTCAAGGACACCGCGGGCCCGGCGATCAATCCGCTGCTGAAGGTCATGAACCTGGTCGCGCTGCTCATCGCGCCGGCGGTGGTGAAGTTCTCGTACGGCCACGACAAGAGCCTCGCCGTGCGCATCGCGGCCGCCGTGCTGGCGCTGCTGGTCATCGTCTGCGCGGTCTACGTCTCCAAGCGGCGCGGGATCGCCGTGGGTGACGAAGGCAACAACTCCGAGGATTCCGAAAGCGTGGCCAAGTCGGCCGAGACCGCCGTGGCGTCCTGAAGGGAAGGGCCGCGCGAGCGGCCCGCTGACCGCTCAACGGGCGGGTGTACGGCGCTTTTTGTGCGCGCCGGACACCCGCCCGCGGCGTGCTCGGCCGCGTCCGCGGGCCTTGGTGCAAATGGCTGCAATGCGGGCCGGGGAGGATGGCCGACCCATAAGCCAGGCCGTTTGGACGTGTATGTTCCGGGGCCGAGAGCCATGGAAGGGACCAATCCGGTGAACAAGAAGCTTGTGGCTGCCCTGTCCGGCGGTGCCGCACTCCTGCTCGCACTGACCGGCTGCGGCAGCGACAACAGCGGTGAGAAGCTCAACAGCTGGGCGAAGTCGTTCTGCGACCCCGCGGAGGCGCCGTTCAAGCAGATCCAGGCCGCCAACGCCGCCATGCAGACGGCCGACAGCGGCAACACGGACTCCAAGAAGGTCCAGCAGACCGACTCGGCGGCCTTCCAGAAGATCTCCGACGCGTACGCCAAGCTGGCCACGTCCCTGGACAAGGCCGGGGCGCCGCCGACCGAGGGCGGCGAGGACGCGCAGAAGAACGCGGTCAAGGAGCTCAACTCCCTCTCCAAGGGGTACGCCGACCTCAAGAAGCAGGTGGACGGCCTGGACACCGGCGACAAGTTGAAGTTCGCCGACGGGCTGCGCAGCCTCTCCGACGGGATCAACAAGCTCAACGCCAAGAGCGAGCAGGCCTTCAAGAAGCTGGAGGCCGGTGACGTCGGCAAGGCGATGGCCCAGCAGAAGGGCTGCCAGAACCAGGGCTCGTCCAAGGGGCCGTCCGCGGCGCCGTCCAAGAGCGCCTAGGGCTTCTGAGACCGCCACGAAGGCCCGCGGCCACGGCCCGGCGACGCGCCCGAGACGGGCGGGGCGCCGGGCCGTCGCCGATTGTCGGTGGCAGGGCCGACAATGGTGGGGTGACGATGCACCTCCCCACCGCAGATGCCCAGGACCCCGAGAGCACCGCGCGCACCGGCCGGCTGCGCGAGGCGCTGCTGGCCGCCGCCTTCACCGCCGACGGCCTGCTGGAGCTGCTCGGCGCGCCCGCGTACGCCGCGCTGGCCCGCAGCGAGACCGTGCCCGCGCTGCGCGCGACCCGGGGGGAGAGCCCCCTGGAGACCCTGGTGCGGCTGTTCCTGCTGCAGCGTCCGGTGGGCCAGGCGCGGGCGGCCGCGGTGCTGCCGCTGGCGGACTGCCTGGCCGACGGCTGGCTGGTGCGGGACGGCGACGAGGTGCGCGCCACGGTGGACGTGCGGCCGTACGGCGGCCCCGAAGGACAGGACTGGTGGATCGTCTCCGACCTCGGCTGCGCGGTCGGCGGCGCCGGCGGCATCCAGGGCGCCGCGGGGGTGGACCGCTCCGAGCTGGTGCTCGGCGTCGGCGGGGCGTCCACGACCCTCGCCGGGATCACCACGCGCCGCCCGGTCGCCAGGGCGCTCGACCTCGGTACGGGCTCCGGCATCCAGGCGCTGCACGCCGCCCAGCACGCCACCCGCGTCACCGCCACCGACCTCAACCCCCGCGCGCTGCGGATCGCCGCGCTGACCCTGGCGCTCTCCGGCGCCGGTCCGGCCGATCTGCGCCAGGGATCGCTCTTCGAGCCGGTGGGCGAGGAGACCTACGACCTGATCGTCTCCAACCCGCCGTTCGTGATCTCACCGGGCGCGCGGCTCACCTACCGGGACGGCGGGATGGGCGGCGACGACCTGTGCCGCACCCTCGTCCAGCAGGCCGCCGCGCATCTCACCGACGGCGGCTACTGCCAACTGCTCGCCAACTGGCAGCACGTGGCGGGCGAGGAGTGGCAGGACCGGGTGCGCTCCTGGGTGCCGCGCGGCTGCGACGCCTGGATCGTGCAGCGCGAGGTGCAGGACATCACCCAGTACGCCGAGCTGTGGCTGCGCGACGGCGGCGACCACCGCGCCGGCCCGGAGGCGTACGCGGCGCGCTACGACGCCTGGCTGGACGAGTTCGAGGCGCGCAAGACCAAGGCCGTCGGCTTCGGCTGGATCACGCTGCGCAAGTCCGGCGCCGAGGACCCGTCCCTCACTGTCGAGGAATGGCCGCACCCGGTCGAACAGCCCCTGGGGGACGCGGTGCTGCGCCACTTCGACCGGCAGGACTACCTGCGCACCACCGACGACGCGGCGCTGCTGGCCGGGCGCTTCCGGCTGGTCGACGAGGTGGTGCAGGAGCAGGTCGGGCTGCCCGGCGCGGAGGATCCGGAGCATGTGGTGCTCCGTCAGAACCGCGCTATGCGCCGGGCCACGAAGGTGGACACGGTCGGCGCCGGGTTCGCGGGCGTCTGCGACGGATCGCTGCCCGCCGGGCGGATCCTGGACGCCATCGCCCAACTCGTCGGCGAGGACCCGGTGCTGCTGCGGGACCGCACACCGGCCTCGATCCGGATGCTGGTCGAGCAGGGCTTCCTGGAGCCGGTGGGCTGAGCCGGGGCGGCGCGGCGGCGGGTGCACGTTCACACGGTGTTCGTCCCGCCGCCGTACGGGGCTGCCAGGCTGGCGCCATGGACAGGGGGCCGGAGGTGTTCGCGGGCGCGGCGTTCGCGCTGTTCGGGGGCGGGCTGCTGCTGTGGGCGGGGGTCTGCGCCCGCAGCGGGCAGCCGGTGGCGGTGGGGTACGGCCGGGTGGCCGGTGCGGTGACGGCGCTGCTGGCCGGGGTGGCGTTCCTGGCCCTGGGGTGCCGGCTGCTGGGTGCGCTCTGAGGAACAACTGCCCCTGTGGAAGCGGGTGTTCAGTTCCGGCCAGTTTCGGGGATTTCGGCTGGATGTGCGGCGGAGGGGGAACCTCCGCCTGCGGGGGCCCGTATTCCTGAGGGAAGGTCACCAACCGGCTCATTGGCCCATCAGTGAGGAATCCGACATGAATCGTGCACTGCGCTACGCCGCCGTCGGCATGGCCGCCGTCGCCCTGTTCGCCGGCGGCACGGCCGCCGCCTTCGCCGCGCCGGAGCAGGTCCACACGCCCGCCCCGGTCGTGGCCACCGCGCCCGCGAACGCGACGCTGACCGCCAAGGCCAGCGCGACGACGGTGAAGGCCTGGCAGGAGTTCCGGATCACCGGCATCGCCAAGGGCATCAAGGCGGGCAGCAAGGTCACCGTCCAGCAGAAGCAGGGCGCGAAGTGGGTCTCGCTGCCGGCCCAGGCACCGATCAACCACAGCGGCAGCTACGGGATCCGCGTCGAGCTCGGCATCAAGGGCCTCAACCACCTGCGGATCGCCTCCGGCAGCACGCTCTCCCCGGTGGTGCAGGTCACCGTCCGCTGACGCGGCGGGAAGGCCGGCCGTCAGCCGATGAGGTTGCGGGCGACCATCCACACCGCGGCGATGCCGAGGACCACGGCATTGCCGCGGGCCGTCAGCCTCATCGGCCGGCGCCGCCCGCGCAGCCCGGCGACCAGCCAGCGCCCCACGGCGTACGCGAAGGCCGGGACGCCGAGGACGAGCAGCACGGCGTTGTCGCCGAACGCGGTCGCCAGATCGCCGTGCATCAGGTCGTAGGCCATCCGCGTCCCGCCGCAGAACGGGCAGAGCAGACCGGTCAGCAGGCGGAAGGGGCAGGGGATGAGGAACTGCCCCGACTGGTGCGGGTCGGTGTGCCAGAGGTAGCCGGCGGCCAGGGCGCCGGTGCCCAGCGCCAGGGAGGCGGTGCGCAGGGTGCGCCGGCGGACGGCCGCGGGGTCGGCGCCGTGGGCCGCGGCCTCGATGCGCGGGCCCCCGGGGCCGCCGGGCGGTACGGGCCCGCCGGGCGGTGGCGGGCCGGTGGGCTCCGGAGGCACGTCGGCGCTCATATGCCGCTCACACGCTCAGCGACCTGGCGTAGTTGACCTGGTTCAGCACGAACATCACCTGCTCGCGGGAGTGCACCGGGACCATCGTGGCGTGATGCCGTCCGCCGCTGTTCACCGTGACCTGGACGAAGCCGCTCGTGGTGCGCTCCTTCATCAGCAGGAAGAGCAGCCCGAGGAAGCAGAAGACGAAGAAGACGACGGCCAGGACGATGGCGTGCGACGGGATCTTCTCCTCCGTGCGCGACATGTCGGTGGCCGTCCAGACCGCGCCCCTGAGGGGCAGCGGACCGACCGGCGTCATGATCGTGTCGCCGCTGACCGCTATGTCGCCGAGCGAGAGCACCATGCCGCCGGGCTGCGGCTGGCCCGGGAAGCCGCCGAGCGGGGGCGGCGGAGCGGCGGGCATGGGCGGCGGCGGGGCGGCCTGCGGGTAGCCGTAGCCGGGCTCGCCGGGGCGGCCGCCCTGGGGGTAGCCGTAGCCGGCGCCGGCGGGGCCGCCGCCCTCCGGGGTGGCGTACGGGCTCGGGCCGGGCGGGCCGGGCGGCTGTTCCGGGGGCGGGCCGGGGTACTGGTTCGCCATGGGTGGGTTCCCCCCGAGAGTGCGTGGTGACGGCGGCTCACCGGCTCACCCGGTGAGCCGTGCCGCGTCCATCCTGCCAGCCCGGTCACCTGCTGTATCAAGGCGATGACGGCAACCGGGCCCGCCGTGTGACCGTTTCCGCACCCGGGGTGCGCGCGGAGGGGCGAAGAGGGGCACCGGACGGTCACTCTGTGAGAGCGGGGGCAGGCCGGGACGGTGGTCGGCCGGCGTCGGACGGCCGGGCGGCGCGGGCCGCGGTGATCCACGGGGACGGGGACGGGGGCGCCGGTGAGCGGCCGGAGCGGTCGGGGCGGCACGAAGGCATGTAGTCGGGTTACCGTTCGAGTGGCGTTGCGGGGTTTTTCCGTTTGACACGGGGGCGGGAGGTACCGTCACACTCCGCAGCGTCAAGCGTCACCGCAGTGCACCTCGGGCGTCCGGCCCGGGAGCGTTCCCAGCGTCGACCGGAGAGAAGAGCCAAGTTGTCCCCGACCAGCGAGACCGCAGAGGGCGGCGGCCGCCGACTCGTCATCGTGGAGTCGCCTGCCAAGGCGAAGACGATCAAGGGCTACCTCGGCCCCGGCTATGTGGTCGAGGCCAGCGTCGGGCACATCCGCGACCTCCCCAACGGCGCGGCCGAGGTCCCGGCCAAGTACAAGGGTGAGTCCTGGGCCCGCCTCGGTGTGAACGTCGATGCCGACTTCCAGCCGATCTATGTGGTCAACGCGGACAAGAAGGACCAGGTCAAGAAGCTCAAGGCGCTGCTGGCCGAGTCCGACGAACTCTTCCTCGCCACCGATGAGGACCGCGAGGGCGAGGCCATCGCGTGGCACCTCCAGGAGATCCTCAAGCCGAAGGTCCCGGTCCACCGGATGGTCTTCCACGAGATCACCAAGGACGCCATCCGCGAGGCCGTCGCCAACCCCCGCGACCTGAACAAGAAGCTGGTCGACGCCCAGGAGACCCGCCGGATCCTCGACCGCCTCTACGGCTACGAGGTCTCCCCGGTGCTGTGGAAGAAGGTCATGCCCCGGCTGTCCGCGGGCCGGGTGCAGTCGGTGGCGACCCGGCTCGTCGTCGAGCGGGAGCGCGAGCGCATCGCCTTCCGCTCCGCCGAGTACTGGGACCTGACCGGCACCTTCTCCACCGGGCGGGCCGGCGACACCAGCGACCCGTCGACGCTGACCGCCCGTCTGAACACCGTCGACGGCCGCCGCGTCGCGCAGGGCCGCGACTTCGGCCCCAACGGGCAGCTGAAGAACGCCGACGTGCTCCACCTGGACGAGGCGAACGCCCGCGCGCTGGCCGCCGCCCTGGCGGACACCGCGTTCTCGGTGCGCTCGGTCGAGTCCAAGCCCTACCGCCGCTCGCCCTACGCGCCGTTCCGGACGACGACCCTCCAGCAGGAGGCCAGCCGCAAGCTCGGCTTCGGCGCCAAGGCCACCATGCAGGTCGCGCAGAAGCTGTACGAGAACGGCTTCATCACCTATATGCGTACGGACTCCACCACGCTCTCGGACACCGCGGTCGCCGCGGCCCGGGCGCAGGTGACGCAGCTGTACGGCGCCGGGTACCTCCCCGACAAGCCGCGCACGTACGCCGGCAAGGTCAAGAACGCGCAGGAGGCGCACGAGGCGATCCGCCCCTCCGGCGACCGCTTCCGCACGCCCGCCGAGACCGGGCTGACCGGCGACCAGTTCCGGCTCTACGAGCTGATCTGGAAGCGGACCGTCGCCTCCCAGATGAAGGACGCGACCGGTAACTCCGTCACCGTCAAGATCGGCGGCCGGGCCGCGGACGGGCGGGACGCCGAGTTCAGCGCGTCCGGCAAGACCATCACCTTCCACGGCTTCCTCAAGGCGTATGTGGAAGGGGCCGACGACCCCAACGCCGAGCTGGACGACCGCGAGCGGCGGCTGCCGCAGGTCGCCGAGGGCGACGCGTTGGCCGCCCAGGAGATCACCGCCGACGGCCACGCCACCAAGCCGCCCGCCCGCTACACCGAGGCCACCTTGGTCAAGGAGCTGGAGGAGCGGGAGATCGGCCGCCCGTCGACGTACGCGTCGATCATCGGCACGATCCTGGACCGCGGCTACGTCTTCAAGAAGGGCACCGCGCTCGTCCCGTCGTTCCTCTCCTTCGCGGTGGTCAACCTCCTGGAGAAGCACTTCGGCCGGCTCGTCGACTACGACTTCACCGCCAAGATGGAGGACGACCTCGACCGCATCGCCCGCGGTGAGGCGCAGGCCGTGCCGTGGCTGCGGCGCTTCTACTTCGGCGAGGGCCAGGGCGCGGGCGGCGCGGCGGATGCCGGGAACGGCGACGGCGACCACCTCGGCGGCCTGAAGGAGCTGGTCACGGACCTGGGCGCGATCGACGCCCGGGAGATCTCCTCGTTCCCGGTGGGCAACGGCGTCACGCTGCGGGTCGGCCGCTACGGCCCGTACGTCGAGCGCGGGGAGAAGGACGAGGAGGGCCACCAGCGGGCCGACGTCCCCGACGACCTGGCGCCCGACGAGCTGACCGTGGAGTACGCCGAGGAGCTGCTGGCCAAGCCGAGCGGCGACTACGAGCTGGGCATGGACCCGGTCTCCGGCCACCAGATCGTGGCGAAGGACGGCCGCTACGGCCCCTACGTCACCGAGGTGCTGCCCGAGGGCACCCCGAAGACCGGCAAGAACGCGGTCAAGCCGCGCACCGCCTCGCTCTTCAAGACGATGTCCCTGGACACCGTGACGCTCCAGGACGCGCTCCAGCTGATGTCGCTGCCGCGGGTGGTGGGCGCCGACGCCGAGGGCGTGGAGATCACCGCGCAGAACGGCCGCTACGGCCCGTACCTCAAGAAGGGCACCGACTCGCGTTCCCTGGAGCGTGAGGAGCAGCTCTTCACGATCACTCTCGACGAGGCGCTGGCGATCTACGCGCAGCCCAAGCAGCGCGGGCGGGCCGCCGCCAAGCCGCCGCTGAAGGAGCTGGGTACCGACCCGGTGAGCGGCAAGCCGGTGGTGGTCAAGGACGGCCGGTTCGGCGCGTATGTCACCGACGGCGAGACCAACGCGACGCTGCGGCGGGACGACGACGTCGAGACGATCACGCCGGAGCGCGGTTACGAGCTGCTGGCGGAGAAGCGCGCCAAGGGGCCGGCGAAGAAGACCGCCAAGAAGGCGGCGAAGAAGGCGCCGGCCAAGAAGACGGCCGCGAAGAAGACCGCGGCCAAGAAGACCGCGGCGACGAAGACGGCGGCCAAGAAGACCACCGCCAAGAAGACCGCGGCCAAGAAGACGGCGGCCAAGAACGAGGAGTGAGCCGGTCCCGGGCCGGTGTGGTCCGGGGCGGTCCGGCGCGGAACGTGGGCGGGCAGGCGGGCGGATGCGCTCCGCCGGCCCGCCCACGTATCCGCCCATCTGTTCGGGCGGGCGCCCGGTGGAGTGCCGTGTCCCGATAGGCTGGCGAGATGACGCGTACCGAGCAGCCAACGGTCGTGACCCCCACGTCAGACGCCCTCGCAGCCGATTCCCGCGAGCGTGCGGTACGAGCCCTGCTGCGCTTCCCCCCGCTGAAGCGACTGTGGAGTGCCCAGCTCGTAGGGGGTGTCGGCGATGCCCTGTCCTTGCTTGTCCTGGTGCTCCTCGGCCTTCAGGCGGCGCAATACGTGCCGTTGGGCGGCCAGGCCGTGTTCGGCGGTGGCTACCGTGGCGCCGCCCTCGCGGTCACCGCCGTCTTCGGCGTCCGGGTCCTGGCGACGCTCCTCTTCGGAGCCGTCCTGCTGGGGCCGCTGTCCGCGCTCACGGCGCCCGACGGGCCGCTGGACCGCCGCTGGACGATGATCGCCGCGGACGGACTGCGGATCGCACTGCTGGTCATCGCCCCCCTGTGGATCGACTGGACGCCCACCAGCGCCCTGGCCTGGCTGCTGGTGACGGTCTTCGTCACCGGCGTCGCCGAGCGCTTTTGGACCGTGGCCCGGGAGAGCGCCGCGCCGGCCCTGCTGCCCGCGCCCCCGCCGGAGGGCGCCGCCATCCGGCCGCTGCCCGACAACCTGGACGCGCTGCGCCGGCTGTCGCTGCGCACCGGCTTCGTCGCCGTGCCGCTCGCGGCCGCCGCCCTGCTGGTGTGTGCGCTGATCGGGAAGCTGCTGGGGATCGGCGTCGAGTGGTTCCACCTGCACCAGGCGGCCCTCGGCTCGTATCTGGCGGCCGGACTGTTCGCCGCGTCCGTCTCGATCCTCTACTTCATCGCGCTGCCCGGTGGGCAGACGCCGCGGCCGCGCTCGCCCCTGGAGGGCCTGCGCCGCCCGAAGATCACCTCGGCCGCGGCCGAACGGGGCCGCACCGGCGCCCTTCCGCTGCTGGTGCTGGCCTGCGCCGCGGTGGCCGCCGCGATCGCCGCGGCCGCCTCGCTCGTCGTCCTGCACGCGGTCGACCTGGGCGCCGGACCGGCCGGCTACGCACTGCTGGTGCTCGCGCTCAGCGGCGGCACGGCCCTGGGCATCCGCAGCGCCCGCAAGGTGCTGCCCGGATTCTCCCGGCGTCGGCTGCTCGCCCTGGCGGTGGCCGTCACGGGTCTGCTGCTGCTGGCCATGGGGCTGGTCCCGGACACCACCACGGTGCTGCTGCTCGCGCTGCTCGCCGGCGTCAGCGCCGGCATCGCCGCCAACACGGGCCACGCCCTGCTGGACCTGGAGACCGAGGAGTCCCGCAGCGCCCGGACGACCGAGCACCTCCAGGCCGTCGTCCGGCTCGCCATCGGGGTGGCCGCGATCGTCGCGCCCCTGCTGGCCGCGGTGATCGGCCCGCACCATCTGGGCGGCGGCGCCTTCGTCTTCGCGCACGGCGGCGCCGCGTACACCCTGATGCTGGTCGGCGCGCTGCTGCTGCCGGTCGCCGCGTGGGTGCTGGGCAAGACCGACGACCGGCAGGGCGTCCCGCTGCGGCACGACCTCCAGGAGGCGGTGCGCGGCGGGGACCCGGCGCAGGCAACGGCGACCACCGGGTTCTTCATCGCCCTGGAGGGCGGCGACGGGGCCGGGAAGTCCACCCAGGTCGAGGCGCTGGCGGAGTGGATCCGCGGCAAGGGCCACGAGGTCGTGGTGACCCGGGAGCCGGGTGCCACGGCGATCGGCAAGCGACTGCGCTCGATCATCCTGGACGTGTCCACGTCCGGGCTGTCCGACCGCGCCGAGGCGCTGATGTTCGCCGCCGACCGCGCCGAGCACATCGACAGCGTCGTCCGCCCCGCGCTGGAGCGCGGCGCGGTGGTGATCACCGACCGCTACATCGACTCGTCCGTGGCCTACCAGGGCGCGGGCCGCAACCTCGCGCCCACGGAGATCGCCCGGATCAACCGCTGGGCGACGGTCGGCCTGGTCCCGCACCTGACCGTGCTGCTGGACATCGCCCCGGAGGCGGCCCGCGAGCGGTTCACCGAGGCGCCGGACCGCATGGAGTCCGAGCCCGCCGCGTTCCACCAGCGGGTCCGGGCCGGCTTCCTGGCCCTGGCCGCCGCCGACCCCGCGCGCTATCTGGTCGTCGACGCGGCCCAGGAGCCGGCGGACATCACCACCGTCGTCCGCCACCGGCTGGACCAGGTGCTGCCGCTGTCCGAGGCCGAGGTCAAGGCCCAGGAGGAGGCCCGCAAGCGCGCCGAGGAGGAGGCCCGCCGCAAGGCCGAGGAGGAGGCCGCGCGCAAGGCGGAGGAGGAGCGCCGGGAGCGCGAGCTCGAGGAGCAGCTCGCCAAGCTGCGCGCCGAGGAAGAGGAGCGCAAGCGGCGGGAGGCCGAGGAGGCCAAGGCCCGGGAGGCCGCCCGCCAGGCCGAGGAGGCCCGCAAGCGCGCCGAGGAGGCCCGCCGGGCCGCCGAGGAGGAGCGCCGCCGCCGCGAGGCGGAGGAGAAGGCCCGCAAGGACGAGCAGGAGCGGCTGCGCCAGCTGCACGAGGAGCAGGCGCGGCTGCGCCAGGAGGCCGAGGAGCGGCGCCTGGAGAAGCAGCGCAAGGCCGAGGAGGCGCTGCTGCGCGCCGAGGAGGCCCGGATCGCGGCGGCCGCGGAGACGGCGGCGGCCGAGGCCCGGGCCCGTACGGAGTCGGCCGCGGCGGCCGACGCGCCGACCGCCGAGACGGATGTGACGCAGCTGCGGAAGCGGATGGCCACGGAGGGCGGTGCCGATTCCGGTGACGCGGGCTCCGGCAGGGGCTCCGCCGGCGACCCGGACAGCGAGCGGACGACGGCGCTGCCGCGGCCCGAGGCGGAGAGCGCGCACGGCCCGGCGGACGAGACCGCGGTCCTGCCGTCCGTACGGGACGAGGCCCGGGGCGGCCACCAGGCAGGCGGCGCGGACTCCGAGGAGACCACCGTCCTGCCGTCCGTCCGGGAGGGCCATGCGGGAGACCGGGTGCCGCCGTGGATGTTCGCCGAGGAGCAGGGCGCGGGCGGGAACGCCGGAGCGGCCGAGCACGGCGTCGAGCGGACCCGGGAGCTTCCGCAGGTCGATCCGGAGACCGGCCGCCCCGCGGAGCCCCCGCGGCGCAGCCGTCCCCGTCCGGAGTGGGCCGAGGAGACCCCGCTGGACGACCTGCCGACGCTCGCCGACGAGCTCCTGGGCCGGCAGGCGGACGAGGACACCGACCACGGGACGGGCGGCAAGGGCCGCCGCCGGGGCCGGCGCGACTGACCGGACCGGCTCCGAAGTCCCGGCATGAACGGCCGTGGCCGCAGCGCGCGAGCGCCGCGGCCACGGCCGTTCTCCGTTCGTCGTCACGGGCGCCCGGCGCGGGTTGTCAGTGGGGTGCACGACAATGGGTGGGGCGCGGGTCAGGACGGCCGGGTCGGGACGGCCGAGCCACCGCCGCACGGTCCGCGGACGCGTGCGGCGCCCCGGGCAGCACCGGCGGAACGGACAGGACGGCAGCAGCGATGGCGGTATGGGACGACGTGGTCGGCCAGGAGCGGGTGACGGAGCAGCTCGCCGCGGCCGCACGCGATGCGCACGCCCTCGTGGCCGCGGAGGCCGCCACGCAGGAGTCGCGGCCCGATGAGCCGCAGGGGGAGGCCGCGGAGCGGAGCGGCGCCTCCCAGATGACGCACGCCTGGCTGTTCACCGGCCCGCCCGGGTCCGGCCGGGCCACCGCCGCCCGCGCCTTCGCGGCCGCCCTCCAGTGCTCCGACGCCTCGCTCGCCCTCGACGCCGGCCGTACACCCGGCTGCGGCTTCTGCGACGGCTGCCACACCACCCTGGTCGGCACCCACGCCGACGTCGAGATCGTCCGCACCGACCTGCTCTCCATCGGCGTGAAGGAGACCCGCGACCTGGTCCGCCGGGCCTCGCTCTCCCCGGCCGGCGGCCGCTGGCAGGTGATCGTCCTGGAGGACGCCGACCGCCTCACCGAGGGCGCGGGCAACGTGCTCCTCAAGGCCGTCGAGGAGCCCGCCCCCCGCACGGTCTGGCTCCTCTGCGCCCCCTCCATCGAGGACGTCCTGCCCACGATCCGCTCCCGTTGCCGCCATCTGTCGCTGCGCACGCCCCCGATCGGCGCGGTCGCCGACGTCCTCGTACGGCGCGACGGCATCGACCCGGAGACCGCCGACCGCGCCGCCCGCGCCACCCAGGGGCACATCGACCGGGCCCGCCGGCTCGCCACCGACGAGCGGGCCCGGGCCCGCCGCGCCGCCGTCCTGAAGCTCCCCCTCCGCATCGACGACATCGGCGGCTGCCTCAAGGCCGCCCAGGAGCTGATCGACGCCGCCGGCGAGGACGCCAAGCAGGTCGCCGAGGAGGTCGACGCCAAGGAGACCGAGGAGCTGCGGGCCGCCCTCGGCGCCGCGGCCGGCACCGGCGGCCGGCTGCCCCGCGGCACCGCGGGCGCCATGAAGGAGCTCCAGGACAGGCAGAAGCGCCGCGCCACCCGCACCCAGCGCGACAGCCTCGACCTCGCCCTGGTCGACCTCACCGGCTTCTACCGCGACGTCCTCGCCGTCCAGATGGCCGCCGGTGTCCCGCTCGCCAACGACGAGGTCCGCGACAGCGTCCAGCGCATCGCCGGCACCTCCACCCCCGAGCGCACCCTGCGCCGCATAGAAGCGGTGATCGCCTGCCGGGAGGCCCTGTCGCGCAACGTCGCCCCCCTGCTCGCCGTCGAGGCCATGACCGTCGCCCTCCGGGCCGGCTGACGGGGCTGCCCCGGCCTCCTGGCGGGTTTTGCTCGGCCGGGCCGACCGCGCGCCGCTCCGCCCGCCGTCCTGCTCCCCCTCGTGACGTCCGGTCGCCCGATCACCGCGCACACACCGTTCATCTCTGGATACGCTCCGTTGGTGACCTCGAACCGCCCAGCCGGGGCCGGGGAGCCAGGAGCCTCACCCGCCGAGGCGCCGCCACCAGGAACGACCGTCACGCCGGCCACCACCGGGACCATCTCCACCCGGGACCGACACCGAGGGACCGCCATGCCGCCCAGCCGCCTGTTCCGCTCGACCACCGCCGCCGCGGCCGCTGCGACCGCGGCCCTCGCCCTGATGATCTCCGGCTGCTCGTCGGGCGGCCCGTCCCCTGGCGGTGCTGCCCCGGGCCGTTCGACGGAGGCCGGCGCCGGGCTCCCGGCGTCCGACGGCTCGCCCCTGGAGCCGCTTCCCGCCGTCGTCCCGACTGCTCTTCGCCCGTACTACGACCAGCGGCTGAGCTGGCACGACTGCGGTGTGGCCGGCTTCCAGTGCGCGACGATGAAGGCGCCCCTGGACTACGACAAGCCCGACCCGGGCACCGACCTGAAGCTGGCGGTGGCCCGCAAGAAGGCCACCGGCCCCGGCCCCCGGATCGGCTCCCTCCTGGTCAATCCGGGCGGCCCCGGCGGTTCGGCGATCGACTACCTCCAGCAGTACGCGCCCCAGCCGGCCGCGGTCCGCGCGCGGTACGACATGGTCGCGATGGACCCGCGCGGCGTGGCCCGCAGCGAACCGGTCGAGTGCCTCACCGACCGCCAGATGGACCACTTCACCCAGATCGACACCACCCCCGACACCCCCGCCGAGGTCGGCAAGCTCGTCACCGCCTACCGCAACTTCGCCGAGGGCTGCGAGGCCCGCTCCGGCAAGCTGCTGCCGCACGTCTCCACCATCGAGGCGGCCCGCGACATGGACATCCTGCGCGCGGTCCTCGGCGACCAGAAGCTGACGTATGTCGGCGCCTCCTACGGCACCTTCCTCGGCGCGACCTACGCCGGCCTCTTCCCGACCCGTTCCGGTCGCCTGGTCCTCGACGGTGCGACGGACCCGTCGCTGGACTCCCGCACCGTCAACCTCGAACAGACCGCCGGCTTCAACACCGCCTTCACCGCGTTCGCCACGGACTGCGTGAAGAGGCAGGACTGCCCGCTCGGCACCAAGAGCGCCGCGGACGCCGGTCGGCAGCTCTCCGCCCTCTTCAAGAAGCTGGACACCCACCCGGTGCCCACCGGCCAGGACCGCAAGCTCACCGAGTCCCTGGCCACCACCGGCGTCATCGCCGCCATGTACGACGAGGGTGCCTGGTCCCTGCTGCGCACCGCCATCGCCCAGGCCAAGGACGGCAACGGCCGTGCCCTGCTCGCCCTGTCGGACAGCTACTACGAGCGCAGCGCCTCGGGCCACTACGCGAACCAGATGTACGCCAACCCGGCCGTCAACTGCCTCGACCTCCCCGCGCCCTTCACCAGCCCCGACCAGGTCCGCGCCGCCCTGCCGGCCTTCCGCAAGGCATCCCCGGTCTTCGGCGACAACTTCGCCTGGAACGCCCTGAACTGCGCCTACTGGCCGGTCAAGCCCACCGGCACGGCCCGCCGCATCCCGGCCAAGGGCGCCGCCCCGATCGTGGTCGTCGGCACCACCCGCGACCCGGCCACCCCGTACGCCTGGGCCAAGGGGCTGGCCGCCCAGCTCTCCAGCGCCACCCTCCTCACCTACGTCGGCGACGGCCACACCGCCTACGGCCGCGGCAGCGACTGCATCGACACCGCCATCAACACCTTCCTCCTCGAAGGCACCCCACCCGCCAAGAACAAGCGCTGCACCTGACCCACACCCCATATCGGTCTATTCCGCCCACTCCGCCCGCCTCACCCGCCCCCACCAGGGCCCCCTCCGGAACCGAGTACAGAGCACCCCCTGCTCCTGTGTAGACTGGGCCGCGCACCACGCCGCCTTAGCTCAGTTGGCCAGAGCAACGCACTCGTAATGCGTAGGTCTCGGGTTCGAATCCCGAAGGCGGCTCACCTGAAACCCCAGGTCATGTACTGCGTGACCTGGGGTTTTGCGTTGCTCGGGGTGTGACGCGTCACACGGCCGGGGCGCCGTGGGATGACTTGCGTGAGCGGAGGGAGCCGGTGGCCTACTTCTTGGGCGGTTTCTTACGAAGTGCGGCAGCCTGTACGTCCGGCCGCGTCGAACAGGTTGATGACCACCGTTGCCGAGACGACTGCGGTCGAGGCCATCGCTGACCTCCTTCATTGGCTTCGGGTGCATGGCCATGACGCGGACGAGGTCCCGCGACCGGGCCCAGTTGCGCTTCGATGCGGAGGCAGAGCGTATTGCGAAGTGAGCGACTTGACGCTCCGGGCTGCGCTCTACCGACTTTCGGAGCTGTTGGGGCAGTTCCTCTGGCTCCGAAGCCGGGAGAGCGGCACGTGTCGGATCACCATCGGCGCCATTGCGGATGATTCGACGTCACTGCCCCAGGACGCCCTCGAAGTACCCGAGTCGAGGGTCGTCGGGGGTACCGACGAGCAGGGCGCGGTCGAGCAGGATGTTGTTGTGCTCACAACTCGTCTCCGGCAGCATCACGCAGGCGTGGCAGGCCGCCAGGTTGATTCCGCCGGCACCGGACGCCTCGGTCTCCATACAGAGCGGGTCCGAGGAACACCACTCGGCACGGCGGACGGCCGAACGCACCGTACGACCGAGAGTCTCTGGTTCACCTTGGGCGACCAGACCACCCAGGCTGCCCGCCGAGTCGCTCGTCGCCGTGTAGACGAGTACCCCGGCCATGTCGTCGGCGGCGTACAGGCGCTCGCGAAGGGCCGCGGCCGGGTAACCCGCCTCCAGACTCCACTCGTTGATGAGGACGTGGGCCAGCGTGTGCAGCAGCACCATGCGAGGGGTTGCGGGGGAGGGGACGGCCCTGCTCGGGTCATCGGCCCGCTGCTCGAGCACCCGCTGGTGGGCGGTACGCATCCGCTCGACTCGGGCTGCCACCGCCACGCTCTTTTCCCAGGCGCCGAGTCGGTCCTCGTCCAATCGGAGGAAGACTCCCTCGCCCCGCACCTCCATGGCCGGGAGCCAGCGCAGGGGACGTTCCGACAGCGGCATCTCCGTGGAGTCGATGGCCGACTCGGCGTCGACGAGCCGGGTGAACGCCTTCAGGGCGCGCACCTCGCGAAGCTTCTTGACCAGCATCGGGCCGGTGACGCCGAGCGGGTCGAGCACGCTCTGGTCGCCCAGCGGGGCCTCACAGACGAACTGCTCGCTGCGGGAGTGCTCGCTCTCGTCGTTGCCCGCGCGGAGACGCTCGTACTCCTTGTTGCGCAGCGCGCGGTAGCGGTGGTCGAAGGTGGGGGCCGTCTCGCTGTCGGAGTCCTCCTCGCGCTCCGCGTCGAGGAGCGCCATCACCTCGTCCAGCGGTACCGGGCACTTTCCCTTGAAAGCACCTTTGAGATAGATCTCGACTTGCTCGCGTGCGTCGTACTCACGGAGCGCTGCCCAGTGTTCGGCGAGCGGATCCGAGCGGCCGTCGCTCCACGGCGGGATGGAGAGCGCCGACTTCAGCACCGGCTGCCACAAGGCCGACGAACCTCGCTGAAGTGTGCGCAGAGGGAGTCCGCACTCCTGAGCGGGGACGGACGAACCGAGCCACGGGCGGGTTCCTTGACACTTGAGGCCCAGATCCTTGAGCGCACTCCTGCGGAAGGAACCCTCCATCGACACCTCGGGAGCCTGCCCACAGGCGCAGGAGACGAGAATGGAGCGGAGTGAGGATGTGCGCCCGGACGTGCGTATCTTGAGCTTCCCACCGCACTGTGCCGCCCTCGTGGCACCACGGTCCGTGGAGCGGTGCACCCACTGCCAGTACGGGAACTCGCCCAGGTGGCCGGCCTCGCAGGCGACGACGAAACGGGAGGGGACCAGGTCGACCTCGCACGTGCCGCAGACGCTTCGCCCGGCAGGCGCGTTGAAGTCGCGGTGCCGTTGCAGGTCGTTGCACTCGGGGCAGAAGTGCATCAAGGGGAATCGTCGGACCCGGAGACCGTCCTTGCTGGTGTCGTCGGAAGCGGGCGGCGGCCGGAAGTAGTCGACGTCGAGCACTCGGGCCAGGCGCCGTTCGTGGATCCTTGGGGACTCATCATGGCTCCAGCTCTGCTCGGCCTCGTCGAGTCCCGAGACGATGAAGGACTCGTGGTCGACGGCGATGAGCGACCCGACGCCGTACGTGGTGATCGCCTGGGCGCGGCGGACCGCACCACGCCGCGGAAGGTTGTGGGCGGGCGCGGCGCCGTTCGCGCCGGTCCGGCGACGGCGGGTGCGGGGTGGGGTCATCGGGTTCCCTCCATGAACAGGGCGGTCTCGGCGTCGACGTCGCGCAGGCTCCACAACGTGGACCATGCCTCGGCATCCTGTGACTCGTCGTCGTACGCCTTCAGGAGCGAAGGGGTACGACTGCCCCTCTGAGGCTCGAACAGCAGGCCGTTGTGGATGTCGGCCTCGGTGCACCACCACTCGACGAACTCGTCGAAGGCCTGCGACACGGCTCCGGTCTCCTCCCTGGTGACCGCCTCCACGCGCCCCAGGAGGATCGACTTGATACGCCCCCGGAGCACGTGTTCGTACGACTCGACCTGGCCGGCACCCTCATTGGGTCGAGCGGCCGGGATCATGATGCGGGCGAGGGCGACGATCACCGCGTGCAGGCCTCGGTCGCGGGCCCGGGCGGAGAACGGGGTGATGGAGGTGGACTCGACCTCGCGGTACAGGGCGGAGTGGAAATGCTGGAAGCTCTCGTAGTGGGAACGGTCCCGGGATCGGGTCGAGTTGAGCATGACCGCGACCAGCCCGGGGTGCGCGCGGCCGACCCGACTGGTGGCCTGGATGTACTCGGCGGTCGTCTGCGGCTGGCCCATCACGGCCATGAGACCGAGACGATCCACGTCCACGCCGACCGCGATCATGTTGGTGGCCAGGAGGACGTCCACGACGTCATCGCCGGGCAGCCGCTTCTCGATGCCCTTGAGGCGGGTGGGGATCTCGCTGGCGTCGATACGACTCGTCAGCTCCGAATAGTTGGCGACCGAGCGGACTTCCACCCCCTCGCGCTCGGCGAGCATCTCCAGATAGGCCACCACGTCGTCATGGACCTGGAGTTCGGCCGCGGACAGCAGCCGGAGGCTGTTGAAGTAGCCGACGAGGCTCCAGTACGCGTCGCGCACCTCGTCCTCCGTCTTCGCCTGCTGGGCCCGGTGTAGCAGGGTGGCGTACGTGCGGATCAGGAGGGTGGACTGGCTGGTGCCGGGGGCCAGGAGGCCGACGTAGCGGCGGCTCGCCTTTTCCTCGCGCGGGGTCTCCACGGCGAACCACGAGTCGCGGGCGTCCAGACCGGCGGGCGGGAACTGCCGCACTCCGCGGGCGAAGAGGTGGCGGCCCTGATCGGCGGCGCGACGGATGGTCGCCGTGGAGGCGATCACCTTGGGCCGGTCGGCGAGTGCGTCCACGGCGGTCTCGTAGAGGCCGGTGAGCGTACCCAACGGGCCGGAGATCAAGTGGAGTTCGTCCTGGACGATCAGCTCTGGGGGAGGGGTGCCGCCCTCCGAGGCGTCGTCGCGGTTGAAGAGCGCGGAGGTCGCCGGGCGCCATGGCATCGACGCGAACTTGTCGACAGTGGCGATCACCAGGGTCGGCCGTGCGTCGTACACCGCCTCATCGACCAGATGGACGGGCAGGCCGTCGGTGAAGTCGCAGTCCGCGCCGGGGCATCGGACATGCATCCGCTTGGCTTCCTCGTCGGCTTCGTAGTTCCGTGCGTCGAGGCGGGTCCCGCACCAGGGGCAGGCGTGTAGCTGGACGGGATTCTCGGTGGCGAGGCGCTTGTCGAGATTCCTTTGCAGCTCATCGAGCTTCAGGCCTGCCACGGCCAGCGTGTTGGGGGTGGCCGAACGCCCCACCCACATGCCGACGGAGAACTCCTCATGGCCCAACTCGGGCGTCCGGCGCCGCATGCGCTCCATGGCACAGAGCAGGATCGCCGCGCGCTCGAACTGCTGGAGGGTGAGCAACCGCAGCGTGTAGCGCATGAGGACGGTGACACCGCCACCGCCCGCACCCTTGCGGATCCGACGCAGGAACGACGTGAAGGCGATCAGCCCGAGGTAGGCCTCCGTCTTGCCACCACCGGTGGGGAACCACAACAGGTCGGAGATCTGCCGGTCGTGGTGCTCGCGGTCGTCGATGCCGGCCAGGCAGAGCAGCACGAATGCGATCTGAAAGGGGCGCCAGTGGCCGGCGGCCGGGTCGGGAGCCCCGACGCGTCCGTCCTTCACCCACTTGCTGCGGGCCCGCTGGTCTGCCATGGCGCGGTTCGCGAGACGGAACGCGTGCATGAGATCGGGTTTGGTCCGCAGCAGCTCGATGCCCTCACGTATTCGGTCGAGCGCCTCGCGGCAGGCCGTCACCTGGTCCCGCGCGGGCGTCTCGTGGGGACCGCTCGTCAGAGCGTCCGCCTCGGCCGACTTGCTGTCGATCCAGTACTCGTAACCCGTGGCGAGACCTTCCAGAGCGGCCAGGACCTCGGCATCGGACTGCTCGGCCAGCCCCAGCATGGACAGCGCCGAACTGTCGATCTCCGGGTTGGAGTCGGTGAGCAGCACCTCCACGCTGGGCACGAACTGACTCCGCACCTCGGGGACGGCGGGCGTTTCGGTTTCGGTCATACCGATCGGCTGCGGAGTCCAGTCCCACTCGGCGGCGCAACCGTGGCCGACCGCGAAGGTCGGGGCGTGGCGGTGCAGCAACCGACTCGTGGCGATCTCCGGGTCATGGCCGGCCGCCGGGGCGGGACGCTCGACGAACGCGGTGGAGCCGTCGGCGGCCCGGACCGTCAGACCGCACTGGAACAGGGAGAAGGCGTCCTGGAGGTCCCATTCTCCGACCTTCTGAGTGTTGATCAACGTGACCGTGACCGTGACCGTGCCGGTGTTCGGATCGAGACGCCGGACGTTGACGTGCAACGAGGCTTCCGGGGCGAGTTCGATCGTCATCTTCGGATCGGGCTCGGTCACGTCGATGGTCCGGTCGGGGAGGGCGAGTTCCTTGCGCAGCCACCGCTCCCGCTGGTCGGCGGTGGTACGAGCCTCGGCACGGCGGGCCGGGACGCGCCTGCCGTCGGCGTCGGTGGGCTCGTAGACGGCCGCGCGGGCCGAGACCACGATCGAACTGCTTATGGTCGGGCTGACCGCGAAGGTGAGACCCATCGAGGAGGGGCGCCTGTCCCCCGAGGCGCCGACCTCCTGCGCGGTGCCGGACTCCTCGACGTCGTCGCGGGTGAGCAGAGGGGCGGCGTCCAGACCCTGCTGTTCTCCGGCGCCGTCGTCCTGCTGCTCCTTCGCGGCCCTGTCCGCGGCACGCGGATACAGCACGCCGGTCAGGTACCGGTCGATCGGGGCGTCCTGGGTGAGCACCTCGCCCCGATCGTCCGGCACGGCGTCCTCGGCGGGGCCGAGGAGCTCACGGCGGAGTCCCACGAGGAGTTCCTCGTCCCGGACCCGGTAGTGCTCGGAGTGTCGGCCTGCCACCTGCGTCATGCGTGTTGCTCCTCGTAGCTGTCAGCTCTCCGGTACCGGCCGATGCCGGTGATTCGAGGGGCGATCCACACGCCTCGCTCCCCGAGACCGGCGTTGGCGCCGGCGGCGGTGCTGCCCGTCACGGTTTCCAGGGTGTCGATCCGCAAGCCGTGGATCTCGTCGGGCCACCAAGGGTCCCAGGTGCGGTTCACCTTCTGCACCTGGAACAACTCCTCGCGAAACCTCCGCGACGCCTCGCCGATCTCCCGCCCTGCGTGCACCAGGACGTACGGCGGGCTCTCCGCCTCGCCCATCGGCAGGTCGTGGCGCCTGCGCAGCAGCACCTCCTGGCCGGGACGGACCTGTTCCAGGAGATACACCTGGGTGGTGGCGGCGTCGGTCTCCTGGCCGGGCGGGTCGTCCCGGCTCACGTCGCCCCGCTCGGCGACGATCCCGTACCTGTCGTACGAGCGCCACGATCCGAGGTAGCGACGGCCGTTGCGTTGATTCCCCGCCCTTCTGAAGAGCGGCAGTTCGGAAAGGGCCACGTGGTACAGGTCCTGGCGGGCACGTGTCATCGCCACGTAGAGCGCGCGGGCCTCGGCGGGCAGGTCCAGCTCGTCCTGGTACCGCTTGTGAAGTTCGGCGAGGGTCGGTGGTGTCAGGACGATCACCCGGTCGAACTCCAGGCCCTTGGCCCGGTGCACCGTCGAGACGACGATGCGGGCCGTCTCCGGGTCGGCCGCCTCGTCGGGGAATCCGCCCTGGGCGACCGCCCGGCGCAACCGATCCAGATCGAGCACACTGCGTCCCGCTCCGCGCGCGGCTCGACGCAGCACCGTCCACAGGGCGGCGTCGGGTTCGTACGGGAAAGGGATTTCCGCGAGGAGTGTACGAAACCGGTCCTCGGTGAGGACGTTCGCCTCCGTGCGGCGCAGCAACTCGGCCACCCAGTACGGCACCGGGCGCTCCTCCAACGGGCGCCGCAGCCGGTGATCGATGCCATGTGCGTGCAGCAGGTCGGAGACCACGAGTGCCTGCTGGTTGTCACGGGTGAGGACGGCGCAAGTGTCGGAGAGTTCCTGCAGGCTGGTCAGGGTGAGCTCATCGTCCAGGCCGCCTATGCCGTTCGCCGGATCCAGGAGGAGGTCGCGCAGTTCGTCGTAGAGCGTTCCCGCCCCGTCCGGATCGCTCAGTTGCTGGAGACGGGGGCCGAGCGCCAGTGCGACTCGGGCCTCGGTGGTCGTGGCCCGGAAGTTCCGGGTGAGGTGCAGCTCCACCAAGTCGTCGGGGTAGGAGCAGCGCAGCCAGTCGAAGAACCGACCGGTCTCGTCGGTGCGTTCGCTCAGGTCCTCGATCTGGAAGCCGTACACGGACTGGGCCGCATCGCCGACGATGGTGAAACCGCAACTGTCCTGGTACCGGTCGAGAAGTGCCTCCACCAACTCGCGGCGCCCACCCAGCAGGTCCTGCACTTCGTCGATCACGACATGGGCGGGTGGGACCGCGTCCCCGACGTCCAGCGCGCCCTTCTCGATCGCGCGGGTCGCAGCGGAGATCCGCTCGTCGAAGCCGACCGCTCCCCACTCGTCGTCCGGATGCGCCTGGAGGAGCACCTCGTAGGCCCACGCGTCGAACGTACGGGCGCGTACTCGGTGGGCTCGTTCCCCGTGCCGGGAGATCCGTTCGCGCAGCTCCCGGGCGGCGGCCCGGGAGAAGGTGAGCACCAGGATCTCGGCGGCCTCCAGAGCCTGCTCGGGGTCCTCGTGACCGCACAGCGCGTCGAGCCGGCGTACCAACGTGTGGGTCTTTCCGGCACCAGCGCCCGCCGTGACCAGGACACGAGCGTCCCAGGGCTGTTCGACCACGGCCAGCTGCTCTTCGGTGAGCGGGGGGCTGTCCTGGTAGACGTCGGTCACTTCCGGCTCCAGAGGTGCTCGAACTGAGTGAAGGCGAGGTGCGTGTCGAAGTTGGCGATGTTGTCGCTGACGTTGAGGATCAGGCAGCTGTCCTTGCCACCGTTCAGTGGCCCGCGCAGTCCGCGACCGATCATCTGCTGGTACACGTTGGTGCTGTAGACCGGTCGGGCCACGACCACGGCACGAGTGGCCGGAGCGTCGAATCCCTGGGAGAGAACACCGTAGTTGGTGAGGACCCGGATGCGTCCGCTTCGGAAGTTCTCGATGCGATTGCGACGGTCCTGCGTGCTGGTCGTCGAGTCCACGGCGGCGGATGGGACACTCTGGTCGTTGAGCATGGCTGCCAGATATTTGGCGTGGTCGACGGAGGTGGCGAAGAGCAACGTCGGCCAGTCGTCCGGAAGTTCCGCCACCGAATTGACGATGCGTCGACTGCGTGCGTGGTCGTCGGCGAGCCGTTGTTCGGCGGAGCGGGAGAGCATGGCCATGCGATCGGCGTGTGTCTTCTCGTCCCGTGTGAGTTCGATACGACCGCCCTCGAGGGTGCGGTGCTCGACCTGGGCGAGCATCCCCCAGCCCTGGAGGTCGCGATACGGGTCGCCCGACGGGAAGACTCCTTCGTCGAGTCGCCGATTGCCGAAGCGGCTGACCAGGCGGCGGGTCTCCTCTTCGTTGGTGTTCCGGAACGGGGTGGCGGTCAGGCCGAGCAGATGCCGGCCGGTCTCGTACTGGGTGAGTCCCAACTGGCCGAGGATTTCGGTGTACCGCTTGGAGATGGCGGTGTGCGCCTCGTCCGCGATCACCAGTGCGGCCTGGCGCAGCCAGGTGTACTGGTCGGTGCCCAGGCACCGCTCCAGCTTGGCGTCGGTGGCGACCACCAGGTGTGGGTGGTCGACGACGTTCCCGACCTCGTTGGTGCTCCACAGTCGACTGATCGTCAGTGGCCGTTCGGCGCCGACCTTGCTCCAGACGAACTTCCAGCTCTGGACGGCCTGTTCGCACAACTCCTCGGTCTGCGCGATCCATAGCAGCGGACCCTTGGGGTCGCCGACCCGTTTCACCCAGCGGATCACGGCCTCGGCGGTGACCCGGGTCTTGCCGGCACCGGTCGGCAGCGACAACATGCCGCGCTGGGGTGCCAGTCGGTCGAGCATGGTGGAGATGTTCCGTACCAGGTCCTCCTGGTACTCGTGGAGGCTCGGGAAGTCTCGAGGGCCCTCGACGGTCTCGAACGGGGGCGGAGACGGGGTCCTCGAACCGGCGAACGCGACAGGCAGCCTCAGTTCCGAGACGAACGCGATGGCCGCTGACGAACCTCCGTATGCGACCGGGGCGTTGGGGAAGCGTGCCTGGATGTCCCGGGCATGCTGCTGGAGCACTCCGTCACCGTGCGCGTTGAACGCCATCTGCGCGATCCGGCGCCCGGACGGCTCGACGCCATCGGTCGCCTGCAGTTCGGCCTCCATCAATCCTTCGGGGAGGCCGGTCCGGAGCGCGTCGGCACCGATCAGCAGCTCGATCTTGGCCACCACGTCCGCGGCCTCGCGCACGGCCTTCTGCGCCGCCTTCGTCTCGCTGTCCCGAGCCATACGGTCCTGGTGCTCCAGCACCGCACGGCAACCGGCTGCGCCGAGGCCCAGGCCGAGTTCGCGGTCGATCAGGCGCAGCATCGGCTCGGGGTCCAGAGGAACTCGGACCTTGACGGTGCTGTCCTGGCGCACGGCGTCCAGGGGCGAGGCGTGCGTGCCGTTAGGTGTACGGGTGACCTCTTCCAGTTCGCTGCACCGTTGCACCATGCTGTTCCGGTTCCCGCTGTTCAGACGCTGCCGCAGGGCAGGGAACAGCTCGACCAGCGGCACGGGGTCGCCCTCCGGTACTTCACGCGTCTCCAGGCTGATCACGTCGGCGTAGCGGAGCATGCCCCACTTCTCGATCATCAGCTCGGCGTCGTCGGCGGACGGTACGAGCAGCGCCGGGAGCTGCTCGGCGCGCAGCGCCTGGTACTGAGCGGCTCCGACGGCGACGGTGATCTCACCGTCGGGCCGGGCTCCCCAGGCGTCGCCGATCCTGCAACGGGTCAGGGAGTCCTCGGGGAAGTCCGCACCGAACCGGGTCAGCATCACGTAGGTTGCGCCCACGAAGGAGTCGTCCTCGCTGCGGGTCACTTCGTCGAGGAGCGTGTCCCATTGGTCGGCGGGAACATCGTCGACGGTGGTCGGGAGTCGCAGCCTGCGGGCCTTCTCAGGAGAGATGTCGGCGACCGGCAGCACGTCCCGGTAGTCGGCGAGCTGGGGTCCGACGGCCTCCTTGAGCGACTTGATCCCCTGGGAGGTGGCGATCGTGCCGAACTTCCTCAGCATCCATCGGATCGGCGAGGGCACGGCCTGTCGGGTGTTGGTCTGTGCGCCGATCTGGCGCGTCCAGTTGTCCACCACGGCGTCGTCGGGCAGCACTTTCAGGAAGGCGGCGCGGGATTCCTCGGAGAGGGCGCGGAAGAGGTGGAGCGGGCCGCCGATCGCGGCGCCCTCGACCTTCATCCGGTTCAGTGCAGGGCGCGGGGCGCGACTGTCCAGGCCGCGCAGGTAGGCGGCGTGGAGGGCTTCGCGGTACTCCACGAACCACGCTTCGTCCTCCTGAGGGCGGACCCCACCGGACGGCCGTTCCCGCAGGCCGACCTGCGGGAAGAAGGGGGTGTCGTCGGAGTGGAACTCCGTGTCGACAGCGATGCTCGGGTCGCGCTTCGCATCGGCCACGACACCCGGCAGCATGCAGTCCTCGACCGGCCGGAACCGACCGTCGGCGGTTCGCACCCGGAGCGTCGAGCGCGGAGTGGGCACTCTCTCCAGGACTTTGTGGGCCAGCCGACGCACCCCCGCCTGACGGAACAGCTCCCAGAACCGCTCCCAGTCCGCGTCGCCGTAGTGGCCGAAGCCCTGATCGAGGACGCTGACGAACCGGCCCTCGACATCGGCCTCCCGGATGCCCAGGACGTTGAGCGCGTGAGCCAGCGATGGGTCCTGGGCGAGCTCGTCGACCACGTACACCAGGGCCTCGCGTAGGCCGCCCTGGTCGGCACGGCAGAACACCTTGCCGTGCACGGGGGCGACAAGACCGTGCTCCTCGGTGAGCACGATGTGGGCCTTGCGAGCCTCCTCGGCATAGGGAGAGCGGTTCTCGATCATGTCCGCGAGGATGCGAACGGCTGTCGCCGACGCCTCGGGGGTGCCGCTCTCGACCAGAGCCTCCAGCCATTCCCGGACATCAGTCCGCTCATGTCCGGCCGCGCTGATGATGTGCTCGACCTTTCCGGAGCGCAGGGCGTCCGCCTCGGCACTCGGATGAAGCCAGTTCGAGGGGCGCCCGGGGCACTCATGCCACATCCGCAGCCAACTGGACAGTTTTTTCAGGTCCCTGTCGAGGCGCGGGTGGATCCTCAGCGCCGTCGGGATGCGCAGGACGCCGTCCTGGTCGGGCAGCGACGGACGGTCCGCGATGCGGGCCCAGATCTCCCGGGTCAGGAACTCGTCGGCCCAGCTGATCGCCTCCTTGACTCGGCCGGGCAGCAGGGGGAGATAGGCGGCAGGGTCCTCCTCGGGTGCCAGGGCAGGGAGGGAGTCGACGACCAGCTTCGCCGACACCCGGATCATCTCCTGGTTGAAGGGAGAGGAGTCGAGGAGATTCTGGCGGTCCTCGTTCGTCTTCCAGGCGCCGTTGAGGATGCCGCTCAGCGACATCTCGTACTTGGTCGGGAAGAAGGACCAGAACTTGCCGCGTCCGCGCGATCGCGGGCTGACGTACAGACCGCTCTCCGGGTCCTTCTCCAGGGCGGGGACGCCCCAGGCGAGGTCGAGCGAGAGCCGGTCGTGCAGTTCTCCGGCGTCCGCGCGGGCGCTCGGACTGGGGTCGTGGGTGGTGGTGAACACGCGCCACCGATCGGTGGCGACGGCCTTCCCGGTCCGCTCCTCGACCACGGTGTGCAGGTCGCCGGTCTGCTGGGCAGTCAGTGTCCGACGGGCCATGGGCCGTGGCCGGCGGTCCTCCAGCACGACCTTCGCGACGTGCGGCGAGAAGAGCTGGAAGCCGACCGGGAATTCCTCGCGGGGCTCGCCGTGGTCCTTGGCACGTCCGCCGTGCATGTCCCGGCCCAGCCGGTCGTCCGCCTTCGGGAGCAGGGGCAGACGAACGACGGTGGTGGCCCAGTTCAGCAGCTCGTTCAGGACGTGATCGGAAGCGCGCTCGGCCTGCACGTCCAGAGGTCGGGCCATCCGCAGCACGGGGGCGTCGAACTCCGGGCCGTAGCGCGCCGTCACGCCGGGCACGGCCCTGATCTGCTCGTACGACCAGGCGCGGGCGAATCCGAAGCTTCCGGTGCTGCTGAAGAATTCCGGTGCGTCGGTCACCACGAGAACCGATTTGACGCCCACCCCGAAACGCCCGATCTGGCCGCCACGCTTCTTCGACATGCTCATTCGGAGAATTGTCTCCGCGCCTTCCGGGGTCACCGGATTACCCTCGTTCGCGCAGTACAAGTGGGTTTCCGTGAGGACGACGTGAACTCGCCCGTTCGGCTCGCCGGCCATTTCATCTGCCGCGTTCTGAACGAGCTCGAAAAGCTGGCGATCGCCATATCCGCCCTGGGTGATACGGCGCTCACCATTGGCGTGCTCGGCTACGAGACCGGGGTCCACGGCGTAAGTCTGCAGGACACGCGAGGACTGTTCGAGAACGGTTTGAACAATCGAAGAGGACGATGACGGCACTGCTTCTGCACTCCTGGGTGTCAAGATCCGGACGAAAAGGCGAACGGCGGGCCGGCCACCGGCTCGTCGGCCGGCCCGCGTTCGTCGTGGCGCTGGGCGTTGTTTTCCACAGTGCCTTCGTGAAGCGAAGGGTTCACGGTGAAGTCGCCGGTTGTTGCGAGACCGAGACTTCGGGCCCGTGACGTGCTGAATCAGGCCGGGGGAGCGGCCTCGTCCGGAACGTTCGGCAGCCCCTGGGCCACCTTCGCCAGGACGGGGAAGCTGTTGGTGAAAGCCTCCTCGGACAGGTCGTGTTCGTGAAGAATCCCCAGAACCTCGACCGTGCTTTCTGCTGTCTTAATTGTCAGCTCGAATGCGCTCGACTCCCGAAGTGAGTCCAACGATTCACTGTCCTGCTCATTCATCCGGTATACCCCTGTCGGGTCGCATCCTGCAGCTGCACAGGGGTGTATTCGGGCACACGTCCCCCGTGTGAAACGAAATAGATAAGTCGACGCCCTGGGTGAGACTTCCTTCCCTCAAATTAAGTTAGCGGATGGAAGTCTCGTGCAACCAGTCCTTTTCGGAAGGCTTTTCCTGTGGGGCTCCGTGGAGGTGTCGGTTGGGCATGGGGTCGGAATTTGGGCGCACTTCTTCCCCGGTCGCCCGGCCTTCCCGATTTCGGGTTTCGCGAGCGAGATGGGGTTCCCATCGTCAACGAGCGTATCCGGCATTCACTCGAACGCACAACCCGAACTCCTGCTCCGCTGAAGGGAGTTGGCCTCTCCGTTTCTCGAAGTGCCGCATGTGGGGCGGAACTTGATCATTCGAGGCAAGTTGGACACCGGGCTGAAGCGGTCTGGGTGATCAAGCTCGATCAACTGTTGGTTGACGCTGCTGCGCTTGTCAAATTAGCATCGTGGTCCACACCGTGCGATCGGCATGGGACTCCGAGGGAAGAGCAGGCGGCGCGTGGAGACAGGTGAGGAGTTCGGGCCTTGGTTGGCCCGACAACTCAAGCTCGCAGGGAAGACACAGGCTGAACTGGCCGACGAGCTCAAGCTGACTCGGGCCGCTGTGTCCGCATGGATCACCGGCAGGTCGACGCCTCGCCCGACCGTCATGGCGGACATCGCCAAGGCGCTCGGCACGGATGTGGGCACGGTGCACACCCGCACCACCGACACCCAAGCCGGCCTCCCGGTCACCTGGTACCACCGCCCCGGCTATCCCGACGGCGGCCGCGACCTGGGCAATGCCGCCGCCTTCGCCTTCGACGCCGACGTGCAGGTCCTCGCGCGAGAGACTTGTCAGAACAGCCTGGACGAGCGGCTGACGGAGAACGGCCGCCCGGTCAAGGTCCGCTACACCCTGCACGAGATCACCGGCGAAACCTTGGACGCCTTCCGTGACGCGATTCTCTGGAAGGATCTCTTTCCGCACTACTCCGCCGTCTCGGAGACCGCAGGTAACCAGAAGGTCGGTCGGGTCGTGGACGCCGGGGTGCGCGACATGTACGAGAAGGGCCGCTTGGTCCTGCTGCGCGTCGACGACTACAACGCGTCCGGGCTCATCGGCGACGACTACGCGGACGGCAAGTTCGCCGCCGTGGTCAGACGCCAACTGGAGAGTCTCAAGTCCGGTCCCGGCGCGGGTGGTTCGTACGGCTTGGGCAAGGCGACGCTGTGGGCCACCAGCGCCCTCGGGCTCGTGCTCATCAACTCCACTCTCTCCGTGCCTCACGAGGGACGTACCGAGCGACGGGTCATCGGCCGTCTCGAACTGCCCTGGCGTGAGGTCGACGGCGAGTCGTACGCAGGCCCCGCCTGGTTCGGTCGCCCTGATCCCGACTCGCCCGCGGCCATGGTCGCCCGTTCCTGGTGGGCGGACGAGGAGACCGTGGAGAGCCTGCACCTGACCCGGGAGAACGACGAACCCGGTACGTCCTTCCTCATCGTCGGTGCGCACGATGTGGCCGGCCTCGCGGCGAACTCCTCCGATCCCGACGACGGGTTCATCGGCGACGAGGAGGGCGATGAGGACACGCGTGACATCCACACGATGCACGCCCGACTGGTCGAAGCACTGGGGCGTGACTTCTGGGCCGCGATGACCGGCGGGGGCAGCAAGCTCCCCCTCCTGGAGGTCTCTGTCCGTGCCCTGCGGAACGGCAAGGAGGTCGTGGCGGAGCAGCAGGTGGACCCGACCGTCGAACAGCCCTCCCGGGCCCGTGCCCTGAGGGCCCACTACGAGGGCACCACGGTGGATCGCCTCACGGAGGCCGGGCAGGTGGCGGCGCGGAGCGTCCCGCTGAAGCTGCCGTTGTCCGGAGGCGCCCATGGGACGTTCGGTACGCACCAAGCGGTTCTGCTCGTCACCGAGGCCGAGGGGGACCGGGACGGGGCGAAGAACCGGATGCACTCGCTGCGCGGCAATCGCATGACCGTCAAGAGGACCGTGGTCCCGAGGCTGCCGATCAGCACCAACCCTTTCCAGGCCGTTCTGCTGGTGGGGGAGGCAGCCGGAGAGACGGCCCCCTTCGCGAAGGAGGCCGAGGAATTCCTGCGTGCGGCGGAACCTCCCGAGCACGACCGTTGGGGGCAGACGGAAGAGCTGACACTGCGTTGGTCACCGTCCGCGTACCGGCGGATCAACGCGCTGACCGCCGAGGCCAACAATGCGGTGAGAGAACTTGTCGCACGGCCGAAGCGCAGCAGCAGTGAAGGCGGTGAGGCCCTGCGCAAGGCGTTGACAGTGCGAACGAGGCCCAAGGCCAAGGCACCCACCGGCCCGGTGGTTCCGGTCCTGGACGGGCTCGACGCGACGGTCGGGGACGGCGGGGAGTGGCAGATCACCGGCGAAGTGAGCATCCCGCGTGGCGACGAGATCGTCCCGATGATGCCGGTGGCCCAGCTGGACGTTCGCTCGGGGGGCCGCCCGAGGCTGGACTGGGCGGAACTCGTGGGCGTCGAGGGCTGCGAAGCGGAGGACGGGATACTGCGCTTCACATCCGGCGCGCGGCGTGCGAAGTTCCGAGGAACCACCGACGTCACCAGCCACCCGGTCAGGACCGCTCTCACCCGTCTCGTCGTCGAACTCCGTGCCGGCAAGGGGGAATGACGCGTGAAGTTCTACCCGTACAAGCGGCTCAACCGGCCGGTCGCGCTCAGAGTGACCTCGGTCTCCCTCAAGCTCTCCGACGGTACCCGCGACCAGTTGGAGACCACCGCGTACTCGACCCAACAGCAGGCTGTCGCGCTCGGCGTCGCGGGCCACACGGACTGGGTGACCGCCACGATCGGTCTTTCGGTGACGCTGCCGCCCGGGGCGAACGCGCCGGACGCGCCCTGGTCGGATCCGTGTGTCCTCGCCGTGCTGACGGACGGCGAGACCAATGTCCGTACTTCTGCGAATCTCACGCTCGACGCGGAGGACGGCCGGGACTGGTCCGGCTCGCTGGAGGTGTTCCGTGACGATCACCTGGGTCGGGCCTCCCTCGCCGTGTACGCCGTCGGGACAGTGGAGGGAGTGAGCGGACGGTCGATCGCCGAGACCGACCGGAGCTGGATCATCGACACGGTTTCCGACGAGCCGGTCCGTGGGCTCCGACTCGACGTCCAGAAAGCGTCGTTCAAGAGAAGCTCCCGGGAGTGGCTCCAGGCCTACGCGGACGCGCCCTGGATCGTCGACACCTCGGCCAGAGTCCCCACCGTGTTCGTGAACACCGATGTCGAAGGTGTCATCGATCTGTTGGACAGCAATGGGTCGGGTGTGGACAGCAAGGTGCGTGACCTGCTGGTCGCCCAGATGGCCACCGACGTCTGGACCGCGGTGTTTCACGGTGCCATCGGCGATCTGGAGGTGGAACCCGGTGGCGGGCCGGTCTTCCCCACCGACTGGCAGGGCGAGGTGCTGCGGGAGATGCTCCCGGACGTGATTCCCGGCGTCCATGTCGAGGAGGCCCTACGGCAGGTCCATCGCCGGCGCACCGGCGACTCGGGCTGGGTGGAGCTACAGACGCGTATCCATTACGCGGCGGTCCGCCGCGCCGATGCCACCAAGGCGCTTGCCTTTGCCATCCGCAGCCTGGAACAGATGAACCGCGAGAGTGAGACGTGATCACCCAACCGAACCACGTACCGGAGCGCCTGGGGCTGCTCGCCACCTCCGCCGTCGATCCGTTCCTGACCGAGGAACTACTCAAGGGTGAACAGATTCACGGCGGCATCGATCTCGCCAAGGTCGTCGAGCCGCTCCCCGAGGACGACGCCAGGTGGTGGGTCGAGCCGATCCGGAGCCTGGTGGAAGACGCCATGTTCGAGTTCCGGGAGGACCGCACCCGAGCCGACGCATGGCTCGCGCCACGGCTCCATGCCACGCTGCGCCTGACGCGGCGAGAAGCGGCGGACAAGCGCCTGTGGAACCACCTCGCCCTGGCTGTGGCCCCGGACTATGCGGTCTGGCGGCACCTGTCGGAGCCGACGGCGAACAGGCCGGAAAGGCGCATCGCTACCGAGCGCTTCCGTGGCCCTGCGGACCGTCAGTGCTTCTCCCGTCTGTGGTGGGCGGCCGAACTCTTCAGGAACGGGTCGGACTACGAGCCGGTCGAGGTCGCCTGCGGAAATCAGGACCTCATCCACACCGTTCTCCGGAGCGAGTTGATCGATCACCGTCCCACCGCTCAGGCCTTGGTCCGCCTTCTGAAGAGCGGCCAGGTCTCCGGCGGGCGAGAGGTCAACGGCCTCAGCGTCGCGATCAACGCGGCGGGAGCGACCTTGATCTACGACATCCTCGCGCCGGACCAGCCCCGCGACCCCGCCCATCTGCGGGACTGGATCGCGGAAGCGGAATCGGCGCCACCGGTCGAGCGGCACGAACTCCCGAACGGGCCCGACGAGGACCCTGTCCCGGAGGAATCCGTGGCCGCGCTCACCAGCTACTTCGCGGAGCTGTTCGAGACTGCGCCGGTCAGGGGCAGGAAGAGCGGGGATTGACCTGGGCCGTCCTCGGACTACTTCGCCGATGCCTTCTTGCGCTTACGAGGGCGCACGGAGGAAGGGGGCGGCACCTGGTCCTCGGGGCGCGGGCAGCTGTCGGTGCAGGCGTCGGTGGCCCCGCAGCCGTTGCTTCGCAGCTTTTCCCGCTGTTCCTCCGTGGCCGGCTCCCACGGCTTCCTCAACGCCTCCGGGTCCGGCCTGGGGAGCCCTAGCGCGGCGCTCAGCAGGTGTGCACCGAACAGGGGCGGTACGGCGTTGCCCACCTGCTGGGCCTGTGCCGTACCGGACCACGGATAGTCCGGCGGGAAGCTCTGCAGCATCCCGGCCTCGTTCATGCTGAACCGCGGTCCCTCGTGGACGATGTTCTCGTCGAGGTGCTCGAAGACCACGAAGCGGGAGATGCGGCCGGTGACGGTGGCGGCGGGCTGCTGGTCGGTCCGCACTCCACGCCTCCCCGGGTTCCCGGAACTGCCGTAGTTCGAGCGGACCAGGAACGGCTTGAGACGCCCCGGATGCGAGCCCACCGGTTTCGCGAGGGCCTCCCGCATCGATCTCCAGGGCCGCAGGTCCGCGTCGTTCTTCGACGCGGTGGCGCCCTCGTAGAGAGTCGGCTGATGGACCTGGTCCGCAGCCTGGTCGGGTTCGCTCGTCCCGTTCTTCCGGTTCCACTCCTTGGCTTCATAGGAACGGTGGGTCGGGGCGGGGAGCGAGGGCTTGCCGAGCCCTTCACGCCGAGCGATCAGTACCGCACGGGATCGTGTCTGAGGCACCCCGTAGGTCTCGGTGTCGAGGACGTCGACGACGACCTTGTACTTGGTCTTGTCGGGGAGCCCCGTCTTCTCGAGCACCTCGGCGTAGTGCTCCCAGAGCGGTGCCACCGCGGGGACCTGTTCCAGGACGATGACGTCGTACGGGCGGTGCTCCCGATTCGGGCTCCTGGTCGCCTGAATCGCGTATCGGAGAGGTTCGAGGACCAACGCGGTGCGCGGATCGGTGAGGGTCTTCAGGTCCTTGTCGACATCCTGGTCGGACTCGCCCGCCATCAGCCGCTCGATGTACTTCTTGACCCGGTTCAAGGCTTGGCGTCCGGCGCCGTGCCCGGCCACCGAGTACGTCTGGCACGGAGGGCCACCTGCGAGCACGTTGATCTCCGGCGGCAGGGACTCGAAGGAATCCCTGCGTACCGCGCTCACGTCGGCGTGAAGGGTGTCCAGCCCGGCCGCGTACCGCGTGAGGCACGCACTTTTGTCCCACTCGATGCCGAGGCTCGGGATGTCGAGCGTGTGCCCAGCGACATCCAGCCCTCCGGGTCCTGCGAAGAGGTCCAGGACAAAGGGCTTGTCGAGGATGGACTGGTGGTGCGCCGAGCTGGTCATGTGGCGGAAGTTTAGCCGGCCGCGGGGACTCCCGGATCCCCGTTCAACGCTTCGGCGACAGCCCGTCCCAGCGCCTCTCCGACCGGCGGCGGGGTCGCGTGCCCGATCTGGCGGTACCGGGCGGTCTTGAGGCCGGAGATCCCCCACGCTTCGGGGAAGCCTTGGAGGAGGGCGGTCTGGTCCACCGTGATCCGTACCAGTCCGTCGTCCCCGAGTGACGGATCCCACGTGAAGTCGGGGCCGGGCGGCTCGTTCCCGAACGACTTCGTGTAGACCCCCATCCGTCGCCACTTGGCCTTCGTGCCGCTCGGTCCGAAGTCGGGGCCTCCGTGCGTCTTGGATCCGCCCACCAGGGTCGGTGCCACACTCGTCGCCTGGGCCGCCCAACGGTCGGCGTCCGGCCAGCCGCAGGAACGCATCGACGGCGCCAGCGCCTCTCCGACCGACACGTGTTCGTGGACGCTGGGTAGGGGCGGTCGGAAGGCACTCGCCCACTGCTGCTTGACGGCCACGAGGATGCCTTGCATGCGGTCCTGGGGCACTCCGAAGTCGGTAGCGTTCAGGATGAACCAGGTCAGTGCGTAGCCGAGGTGCTCCAGCTCTTCGCGGAGGAAGTCCCGTATCGGCGCCAGGGAGTCCTCGTCGACCAGGGTGGGCACGTTCTCGATGATCAGCGCACGTGGCTGGACGGCATGGACCAGATAGGCAGTCGCCTCGATGAGGCGTAACTCGGTGTCCGACGACTGGCGCGTCGCTGTCGCACTCGACCTCCCCCTGGGGAGACCGGCAGCCAGCAGATCGACGTCGTACACCTCGGGGTGGTCCACGGGGTCGAAGTCGAGGAGGTCCGTTTTCAGCACGTTCCAATGCGGCCGGTTGGCTTTGAGCGTGTCGCAGGCAGACGTCTCGTTGTCCAGGAGGAGTCGAGGCGTGAAGCCCGCTCGTTCCAGCCCCAGAGCGAGTCCACCCGCCCCCGAGCACACATCGACAAAGGTCAGCCCACTCAACGATTCCTCCCCCGTCCCCGCTGGGTCTTTCGCCGCTCAACCGCCGCCGCGACACGGAGAGCCACGTCATCCGGTGCTTCATGCTCCCAGAAGCGCAGTACCTCCCAGCCGGCTGCTACGAGGTGCTCTGTGGTCTCCGTATCACGCGCCATGTTGCGGTCCAACTTCTGCCGCCACCACTCTGCGTTCGACTTCGGCTGCGTCGCGTGTTCGGGGCAGCCGTGCCAGAAGCATCCGTCGATCAGGACAGCTACTTTGACCGAGGTGAACGCCACATCGATCCGGCGTCGCGCCATGCCCGGTACCGGGTACTCCACGCGGTAGCGCAGGCCGGCCGCGTGCAGGAGGCGTCGGACCAGCAGTTCGGCAGCCGTGTCCTTGCTCGCCTGCCTGCTCATGCGCGCGGAGACAGAGGGCGACGACGGCTTCATTGTGCCCAAGGCGGCTGTGCCTCACGATCGTGGCTCGGTCCCGACGACAGCCGAGTCCGTGGTGGTCGAGCCGTCGGACTACGGCTGTCTTCTCGATTCCATCATGGGGCCGAGCGCTGCCGCACCGGATTCCGCCTGCCGGGCCGTACCACCGATGCAGGCAGCCTCAGGCATTGCCGTGTCGGCCTGTCGCCCGTTTCAGGCCCCCGGGCCGCTGTGACAGGCGTCGTAGTTCTGAGTGGGCCCACTCGTCATGCGTAGGTCTCGGGTTTGAATTCCGGAGGCGGCTCTGGGAAAGCCCAGGTCGGACGATGTCTGGCCTGGGGGTTTTGTGTTGGGGCGGGAGGGGTGGGGGTCAGGGGAGTTCGGCTTCTATGAGGGTGGTGGCTCGGGGGGTGCCGGGTTCGGTGGCCAGGTGGTTGCGGATGCGGGTGCGGTGGTGGGGGAGGTGCGGGTCGTGGAGGAGGGAGAGGAGGGCCGCGCGGAGGGACTGGGGGGTGGCGGTTTCCCTGGGGAGGTGGCGGGCGATGCCGAGGCGGGCCAGCAGGGCGGCGTTGCCGAACTGGTCGGCGGCCTGGGGGACGGCGACCATCGGGACGCCGCGGGCGAGGGCTTCGTGGGCGCTGCTCGCGCCGGCGTGGGTGACGAAGGCGTCGGCCTGGTCGAGGATGGCGCGCTGGGGGACCCAGGGGTGCACCTCGATGTTGGCGGGGATCTCGCCGAGGGCGGCGGGGGCGATGTTCGGGCCGGTCTGGAGGACGACGTGCCAGTCGGGGAGGTCGCCGAAGGCGGCGATGCAGGCGCGGTAGAAGTCCGGGGTGTTGGTGAAGAGGGTGCCGAGGGAGATGAGGAGGAGGCGTTTGCGTTCGGTGCCTGGGGGACGGGACCAGGGGGCTTGCGGGGGGCGGTCGTTCCAGCAGGGGCCGGTGAAGCTGTAGAGGGTGGGGTCGACCCGGTCGGGGTGGGGTTGCAGGAGCGTGGAGATCAGCGCGAGGCAGCGGTCGGGGCGGCGGGCGGTGCGGCCGGGGCCGAGGGGGGCGGCGCTGTTGGCGAGCCAGGCGTGGGCCTGGTCTTCCCCGGTGGGCGGTTCGGCCGCCAGATCCTCCTCGTAGCCCTGCCAGGGGACGGCGTGCGGGGAGAGCTGGACGGCGGGGATGCGCCAGCGGTCGGCGAGGGCGCGGGCCGCGTAGGCCATCGGGTCGTAGAGGACCAGGTCGGGGCGGTCGTCCCGGTAGGCGGCGAGGAGTTGGGGGAGGGAGCGGCCGGCGTCGGCCAGGAACAGCCGTAGGTGGTCGGTGAGTTCGCCGCCCCAGGCGGTCGGGTCGTCGGGGGCGGGGAGCATGGTGGTGTACGTCCTGGGTTCGGCACCCGTGGCGGCGACGGTGTCGGCGAAGGACGGGGGGATGGCATAGGTGACGCGGTGGCCGCGGGAGACGAGTTCGCGGATCACGGCGAGGCTCGGGTTGATGTGCCCGTGGGCCGCCACGCTGAACATGGCGAGATGGGCGGGGCGTTGGGAGCGCGAGGGCTTCTTCATGGGGTGAGGGGTGGGGTGGTGGGGCGGCAGGTGGCGTAGGTGGGGAGGAGGCCGCGTCGGTGTACTTCGGCGAAGGAGGGGGCCTGGGCGTCCTTGGGGGAGAGGACGGGGGTGAGGCCGGAGGGCCAGGCGATGGCGAGGTCGGGGTCCAGTGGGTGGATGCCGTGTTCGCGTTCGGGGGCGTAGCCCTCGGAGCAGAGGTAGACGACGGTGGCGTCGTCGGTGAGGGCCAGGAAGGCGTGGCCCAGGCCCGCGGAGAGGTAGACGGCGCGGTGGTCGGTGTCGTCGAGGCGGGCCATCTCCCACTGGCGGAAGGTGGGGGAGCCGGTCCGGACGTCGACGATGACGTCCAGGACGGCGCCGCGGACGCAGGTGAGGTACTTCGCCTGGCCCGGGGGGACGTCCGCGAAGTGGACGCCGCGGCAGGCGCCGCGGCGGGACACCGAGAGGTTGGCCTGGGCCAGCGGGAGCGTCTGGCCGGTGGCCGTGCGGAAGGCGTCGCTGCGGAACCACTCGTGGAAGCTGCCCCGTGTGTCGGTGAAGACCTCGGGCTCATGGATCCAGGCGCCTTCTATGGACAGGGGTCGCATGCGGGCCTCTCGGCTTTCTGGGGGAGGGGGAGGGGGAGGGGGAGAGGAAAGGGGAAGGAGGGCGGATGGGGGTGTGGGTGGGGGGACTTGGGGTCCGTTTCTGTGGTGGTGTGGCTGGTTGTGGTCCCTGTGGTCCTTGTGGTCCCTGTGGTCCCTGTGGTCCCTGTGGTTTCTACGGCCTTGGTGACGCCTGAGGCCCCTGCGCTACCTAAGACCTCTGCATCACCTAAGACCCTGGCATCACCTGAGACATCTGAGACCTCTGCGGTCCTTGCGCCTCCTGAGACCCCAGTGGCCCTTGCAGCCCTTGCGCCTCCTGAGACCCCGGTGGCCTTCGCGGCCCCTGCGCCTCCTGAGACCCCTGCGCCTCCTGAGACCCCTACATCACCTGAGACCCTTGCGGCTCCTGCGGCCCCTGCACCCCCCGCGGCGCTGGGGTGGAGTGTGGGGAAGGCCTCGGCAAGTGCCGTGCGCCAGTGGCGGATCGGGGGCATGCCGGCCGCCTGCCAGCGGTCGTGGGCGAGGGCGCTGTAGGCGGGGCGGGGCGCGGGGCGGACGTAGCGGTCGCTGGTGGTGGGGCGCACCCGCGCCGGGTCGGCGCCGAGCAGGCGGAAGACCTCCTGGCAGAGGGCGAACCAGGTGGTCGCGCCGCCGCTGGTGCCGTGGTAGACGCCGGGTGGGGCGGTGCCGGCCAGGGCGCGCCGCCCCAGCTCGGTGAGGTGGTGGGCGAGGTCGCCCGTCCAAGTGGGCTGTCCCCACTGGTCGTTGACGACGTCGACGGTGGGGCGGGTGCGTTCCAGGTCGATGGCGGTGCGGACGAAACTGCGTCCGCCCGCGCCGTACAGCCAGGCCGTGCGGATCACATGGCCGGTGTCCGGCAGCAGGGCGCGCACCGCCTGCTCGCCGGCGAGTTTGGTGCGGCCGTAGGCGGTGCGCGGGGCGGTGCGGGCGTCCTCCGGGTACGGGGTGCGGGCGTGCCCGTCGAAGACGTAGTCCGTCGACACCTGGAGCAGGACGCTGTGCGCGGTGCGGCAGGACTCGGCCAGGACGCGGGGGCCGGTGGCGTTGATCGCGAGGGCCTCGGCCTCGTGCTCCTCGGCGGCGTCGACGGCCGTCCAGGCGGCGCAGTTGACCACGACGGCGGGGCGGTGGGCGGCGAAGGCCGCGCGCACCGCCTCCGGGTCGGTGATGTCCAGGTCGCGGCGGGTGGCGGCCACCGCGGGCCGGCCCGCGGCGGCGAGCCGGCGCAGGACGTCCCGGGCGAGCATGCCCTGGGCGCCGGTCACCAGCCAGGGACGGTCCCGGTGTGCGGTCACAGTGCCGCTCGCTCCTTCAACGGCTCCCACCAGGCGCGGTTCTCGCGGTACCAGCGGACGGTCTCCGCCAGGCCCTGGGCGAAGGGCACGCGCGGGGCGTAGCCCAACTCCTCGCGGATCTTGGTGCAGTCGACGGAGTAGCGGCGGTCGTGGCCCTTGCGGTCGGCGACGGGCTGCACGCTGCTGTCCCAGTCCGCGCCGAACTGCTCCAGCAGCAGTGCGGTGAGTTCGCGGTTGGTCAGTTCGGTGCCGCCGCCGATGTTGTAGACCTCGCCGGCGCGGCCGCGGGTGCGGACGAGCTCGATGCCGCGGACGTGGTCGTCGATGTGGAGCCAGTCGCGGACGTTGCCGCCGTCCCCGTACAGCGGGATCTTCCGGCCGTCGATGAGGTGCGTGACGAAGAGCGGGATGGCCTTCTCGGGGAAGTGGTGGTGGCCGTAGTTGTTCGAGCAGCGGGTGACCCGGACGTCCAGGCCGTGGGTGTGGTGGTAGGACAGCGCCACCAGGTCGCCGGCGGCCTTGGCCGCGGAGTAGGGCGAACTGGGCCGCAGCGGGTGGGTCTCGGGCCAGGAGCCCGCGTCGATCGAGCCGTAGACCTCGTCGGTGGAGATCTGCACGAAGGTGTGGATGCCGGCCCGGTGGGCGGCGGCGACGAGGGTGTGGGTGCCCAGGACGTTGGTGTGCACGAACGTGTCACCGCCGTCGATCGACCGGTCCACGTGCGATTCGGCGGCGAAGTGCACCACCTGGTCGTGCTCCGCCATGAGCGGGTGGACGGTCGCCGGGTCGCAGATGTCGCCCTGGACGAAGCGGAACCGCGGGTGGGCGCGCACCTCGTCGAGGTTGGCGGGGTTGCCGGCGTAGGTGAGTTTGTCCAGCACGGTGATCGTCACGTCGCCGGGGCCTTCCGGGCCGAGCAGCGTACGGACGTAGTGGGAGCCGATGAAGCCGGCTCCGCCGGTCACGAGTATCCGGGTCGTCATGGGGAGTTGCGCACCTTGGTGTGGTCGGAGGGGCGGGCGGTGGTGGCTGCGGTCGCCTTGGCGGGTCTCTTCGACGCGGCGGGTGGGGCGACGATCGCCGTGAGGAGGTGGTGCGGGGTGGCCAGCCAGGTGCCGTCGAGGACGGTGGGGGCGTCGGCCGCGGTGCCGTCCGGTGCGGCGCGGAGGATGTGCGCGCGGAAGGTGCCGGCCGGGTGGAGGGCGAGGGTGGCTTCGTGGAAGCCGAGCCAGGCGCCGGTCAGCGGCGACCAGACCTTGTAGACCGCCTCTTTGGCGCAGAACAGCAGGCGGTCCCAGCACACGGCGGCCTCGCTCTCCCGTAGGGCGCGCTGGTTCTCGCGTTCTTCCGGGAGCGCGATGCGGGCCAGCATGCCGGGGGGCAGCGGGAGGTGCGGTTCGGCGTCGATGCCGAGGGCGCGGGCGTCGGCGGCGCGGGCGAGCGCGGCGGCGCGGTAGCCCCGGCAGTGGGTGAGGCTGCCGACGATGCCGTCGGGCCAGCGCGGTGCGCCCCCGGGGCCGGGCAGCAGCGGCCCGGGGGGTACGCCGAGGCGCCGGCCCGCGCGCCGGGCGCAGTGCCGCACGGTGGCGAACTCGCGGCGGCGGGCCGGCCGCATGGCGGCGGCCAGCCGGTGCTCCTCGGGGAACAGCGCGGCCGACGGGTCGTCGCCCAGGGACTCCACCGCCGCGACATGGTCCGGCAGTATCCGTGCGAGCACCGCGTCAGTCCCGGTCCGGGGCGAGCGCCTCGACCTGTGCGACGGGATCGCCGTCGCCGGTGGGGAGCAGCGCGATGACGGGGGTGTCCAGGCCGGCCGCGACGTACTGGCGGATCCGGGCCCGGCAGGCGTCCGGGCCGCCGTGCACGATGAGTGCGTCGACCACCTCGTCGGGGACGGCCAGCAGCGCGCGCCAGCGGTCGCCGGCGTCCCAGGCGCGGTGCATCGCGGCGAGTGGTTCGGTGCGGCCGAGCCAGTCCTGGAAGGCGCGGTAGGCGGGCACGGTGAGATAGCTGCCGATCATCATCCGGCCCAACCGGCGGGCCTCCCGGGCGTCTTCGGTGACGCAGACGAAGACCGGGGCGACCAGCTCGGGACCGGGGCCGAGCGCGGCCCGGACCGTCGGGACGTCGCTGGGGGCCAGCCAGTTGGTGATCGCGCCGTCCGCCTCCTCGGCGGCCAGCCGCAGCATCCGGGGGCGCAGCGCGGCCAGCAGGATCGGCGGGGGCGTGGCCGGCGGCCGCTCCAGCCGGAACCCGCGCACCTCGAACGTGGGGTACTGCGCGGTCACCGGCTTGCCGGTCAGCGCGGTGCGCAGGAAGCGCAGGGTGTCGCGGGTGCGGGCGAACGGGCGGGTGTGCGCGAGCCCGTTCCAGTCCTGGACGACACCGGGCGAGGAGGCGCCGATGCCGAGGGCGAACCGGCCGGGCGCGCAGTCGGCGAGCGCCGCGGCGGTCATCGCCAGCAGGGCCGGACCCCGGGTGAACACCGGGGCGACCGCGGTGCCCAGCCGCAGCCGGGACGACCACTGCGAGGCCAGCACCAGCGGGGAGAAGGCGTCGGCGCCGGCGGTCTCGGCCGTCCAGAGCCCGGTGTAGCCCAGGTCGGGGAGGCGCTCGACGAGTGCGCGGTGGGCCGGCAGGGGTACGCCGGTCAGCGGGAGGGTGATCCCCCAACCAGTCATCGCGTTGTGGTCTCCGTCTCTCGTGGGCGGCGGGGCCGGCACGGGCCGCGGGCGCCCGGCCGGAGCGGGCGCCCGTGTTCCCGGGCGTCAGGCGCCGTCGGTCAGCAGGGTCTGCGCGTGGGTGTGGAACAGCTCGGCGGCGGCGCGCACTTCGGCGGCCATCGGCCGGTCGGCCTCCAACGCCGGGGAGATCGCGGCGAGTTCGGCCCACACCCCGGTGGGCTCGGTCTCGGGCCGCGTCATCACGGCCAGTTGGGCGGCGGCCAGGGCGAGCGAGCCGACGGCGAGCCAGCCCAGCTCCAGGGCCTCGCCGACGCCGTTCGCGCCGTTGAGCGCCATCGGCACATGGTCCTGGTTCCAGCCGTTGGTGGGCAGCGTGGTCAGCGAGGCGGGGGTGACGAGCTGGCGGATCCGCGAGATGAACGAGGTCGCGCTGATCTGCACACCGGCCAGACCGCAGCCGCGGCCGGCCCGGGGCGTGAGCATGATCGGCAGGTCGCCGTTGGTGGTGGGGTTGACCACCAGCCCGAGCTGGCGCTCCGCCAGGTAGGCGGCCATGTGCAGGGCGAGTCCGGTCTGCTCGGAGGCGAAGCCGACCGGCATGGCGTGGAAGTTCCCCGCGTGCAGCACCCGGTCCTCGTAGGTGAGCGGGTTGTCGGTGCAGCCGTTGGCCTCGCGGAGCAGGACCTCCTCGGCGGCGGTGAGCTGGTCCAGGACGGCGCCGAGCACCTGCGGGGCGCAGCGCAGGCTGTACGGCTCCTGGAGCGGGCGGCGCTCGTCGCGCTGGTGGTCGGCGGGCAGCTCCTGGCGGATCCAGCGGGCGACCGCGAGCTGGCCCAGCTGGTTGCGGGCCTGGCCGACGCCCTCGTCGTAGTGCTCCGCGTTGCCGCCGAGGAGCGCCGTCAGCCGGGCGGTGAGGGTGGCGACGGCGCGGACGAGGAGGAGCGCCGAGCGCTGGTTGCGGATGGCGACGGCGAGGCTGACGCCGGTGCCGTTGACGAAGGCGAGGGCCTCGCGCACCGGCCAGGTGAGCGGTTCGGCGCCCAGTTCGGCCAGCGCCTCGACGGCCGGCCGCCGGGTCCACTGCCCCTGCGCGTCGCGCACCCACGCCTCGCCGTGCCCGGCGCAGGCCAGCGCCACATGCGCCAGCGGCTGGAGGTCGCCGCTCGCGCTGACCGTGCCGTCCCGCGGTATCACCGGGGTGAAGCCGGCGTTCCACAGGTCGGCCAGCCGCTGCCAGAACTCGGTGGAGACGGCGGAGAAGCCCTTGCGCATGCTGTTCAGCCGCAGCCAGAACACCAGGCGGGAGGCGTCCGGGTCGAGCGGGCGGCCCTGCGCGGTGCCCAGGTGGGAGATGAGCGAGGCGCCCTGCTCCAGCTCGGAGGTGGCGGAGTAGGTCACCAGCGGACCGAAGCCCTGGGTCAGTCCGTAGACGGGCCGGCCGGCGGCCAGGTACGCGTCGACGGTGGCGCCGCTGCGGTCCATCCGGGCCACGTCCGCGTCGGTGAGCGGGCCGAGCTTGGCGGTCCAGGAGGCGGCCTCGACGATGCTCGCCAGACTGGGCATGTCCGTACGGTCGCCGTCGGCCGGTGCCGGGGCCGACGTGGGGGTCTGTGTCACGTTGCTATCCCTGGGTCGGTGGTTGTGAGGTGGTGAGGTGCTGCAACTTGCCCATCGCGGAGCGCTTGAGCTCGGGCACCGTGTGCACCTTCCGCGGGCGGGCGCCGAGGACGGCGCGGGCCGCGGAGTGGTCGATGCCGTCCGGGCCGGTCCCGGGCCGGGGGACGACGTACAGGTCGACGTGCTCGCCGATCATGGGGTCGTTGACCGGGACGAGCGCCAGGTCCGCGCAGTCGAGCCGGGCGCGCAGGGCGCCCTCGGCCTCGTCGAGGTTGATCCGCTGCCCGTTGACCTTGACCAGCCGGCCGACGCGGCCCAGCAGCCGGAAGGAGCGGGTGTCCAGCGGTTCGACGAGGTCGCCGGTGCGCCACCGGTCCGGGCTCGGCTCGCCGGGGCGGGCGGCCAGGCGGGGGCTGCGGATCACCAGCGGTACGGCCGCCGCGCGGTCCGGGTCCGCGGGGTCCTCGGCGGTGGTGCCATCGGCCGCGGGGCCGTCCTGGTCGGGGGCGAAGGCGACGTCCGGGAAGAGGGTCCAGGCGGGCGGTGTGCCCCCGCTCCAGCGGCGCAGTGCGATGCCCCCGGTCTCCGTGGAGCCGAGCAGCTCCACGACGGCCGCCCGCTCGGGGCCGGCCTCCGCCAGGAAGGTGCCGGCCTCGGCGGGCAGCATCGCGCTGCTGTAGAGGACGGTGATCCGCTCGAAGGAGCGGACCCAGTCCAGGTGCCGCAGGAGGAGGGAGAAGATCCACGGCGTGGCGACCACCGCGATCCGGCGGCAGCCGGGGTCCGGCAGGGCGCCGAGGTAGCCCGGCCGGTACCACGCCGGGACGCCGAGCCGGGCCGGCACCAGCAGGGTGGCCAGTGCGCCGTAGACGTGCACCGGCGGGGCGAAGGAGACCACCGCGCCCGGCTCGTCCGGCCGCAGGAAGTCGGCGAGCATGCCCGCCTCCCGCCAGGCGTTGGCGCGGGTGTGCTGCCAGCGGCGGCTGGGGCCGGTGCTGCCGGAGGTGTGGAAGTCGAGCACCGGCGGCAGCGCGCCGGCGATCAGCTCCGCCGCGTCCGGCACCTGGTCCCACCGCACGCACCAGGCGCGCTCGGCGACGTCCGGTGCGCCGATCCCCGACGACAGCAGCTGTGTCGGGGTCAGCTTCTGATAGGCCACGCAAACTCCCTGTGGTGGCGCCCACTTGGGGGCGGCGTAAGCGGTCAGGCGGCGAACTGGGCGACCTGCATGAGGTATTGGCCGTAGCCCGAGTTCCCCATCCGCTCGCCGAGCCGGTGGCAGCGCTCCGCGTCGATGTAGCCCATGCGCAGGGCGATCTCCTCGATGCAGGCCACCCGGACGCCCTGCCGGCTCTCGATGACGTGCACGTACTGGCTGGCGGCCAGCAGCGCGTCGTGGGTGCCCGCGTCCAGCCAGGTGAAGCCGCGGCCGAGCCGGATGAGCCGGGCCCGGCCCTGCTTCAGATACGCCAGGTTGACGTCGGTGATCTCCAGTTCGCCGCGGGCCGAGGGGGTCAGCTCGCGGGCGATCTCCACCGCGTCCGGGGAGTAGAAGTACAGGCCGGTGATCGCGTTGTTGGAGCGCGGGCTGAGCGGCTTCTCCTCCAGCGAGACCAGGTTGCCCTCGGCGTCGGTCTCGCCGATGCCGTAGCGCTCGGGGTCGGAGACCGGGTAGCCGAACAGCGTGCAGCCGTCCAGGTCGGTGGCGGCGTTGCGCAGGATGCGGGGGAAACCGGCACCGTGGAAGACGTTGTCGCCGAGGATCAGCGCGAACGGGTCGTCGCCGATGTGGTCCGCGCCGATGATGAGCGCCTCGGCGATGCCGCGGGGTTCGGTCTGCTCGGCGTAGGTGATGGTGAGCCCGAGGTGCGAGCCGTCGCCCAGCAGCGCCCGCAGCTGGGGAATGCTCGTCGGTGTCGAGATCACCAGGATCTCCCGGATTCCGGCCAGCATCAGCACCGAAAGCGGATGGTAAACCAACGGCTTGTCGTAGACCGCGTGCAGCTGCTTGGACGTCGCCAGGGCCGAGGGGTACAGCCGAGTGCCGCTGCCGCCGGCCAGCAGAATTCCCTTCATTGCTCTTCCTGTTCGTCGAGGTTATTCCGGCCGGGAAGGCGTGCGCCTCACACCACGTGCACGGTCGGGACGTAGAGAATCCACTTGCCGCCGGACGCGCGGAACTCCTGCTCCTTCGCCATGATTTCCTCGGCGTGGTTCCACGCGAAGAGCAGGGCGTAGTCCGGGTAATCGGCGGAGAACGCCTCCGGGGTCTTGACGGGAATGTGCGTGCCCGGGCTGAGCCGGCCCTGCTTGGCGGGCGTGGTGTCGCAGACGAACGGGACGAGGTCGGGGCCGATGCCGCAGAGGTTGGTCACCGTGGCGCTCTTGGCGGTCGCGCCGTAGCCGACCACCGTCCGGCCCTCGTCGCGCAGCTTCGTCAGCAGGGCGACGAGGTCCTCGCGGATCTTCTGCACGCTCGCGCCGAACGCCTCCAGGGTGGCGAGGTCGGACAGCTTGCGCCGCTCCTCCTCGGCGATCAGCGCGGCCACCGCCGGCGACGGCGTGCGCTGCCCGGCGGGCGCGAGGAAGTAGCGGACCTCGCCGCCGTGCACGGTCAGCCGCTCGACGTCGACCAGCTCCAGGCCGTTGCGCCGGGCCATCTCCTGCACGGAGCGGGCGGTGAAGAAGTAGAAGTGCTCGTCGTAGATCTGGTCGAAGGAGCTGCGCTCGACGATGTCGCCGAGGTAGGGGTCCTCGAAGACGAACACGCCGGTGGGCTTCAGCAGCGCCCGGACGCCCGCCAGGATCGATGCCATGTACGGGATGTGGCACAGGGTGTTGGCGGCGTAGACGACGTCGGCCGGGCCGTCCTCGGCGCGCACCTGCTGCGCGGTGGACTCCTCGAAGAACGCCGTGCGGACGCGGATGCCCTTGGCCGCGGCGACGTCCGCCACGCTGGCGGACGGCTCGACGCCCAGGTGCCGCACACCGTGGTCGGCGATCGCCTTGAGCATCACGCCGTCGTTGCAGCCCAGTTCGACGATGAACGGGTCGTCCGCGGTGAGTTCGTCGGCCAGCAGCTGCTTGGCGAGATTCTCGAAGTGCTCCCGCATGAAGGCCGAACCGGACGAGAAGTAGGGGTACTCCTCGTGGAACATCCGGTCCCGCGGGACCTCCTCCATCAGCTGCACCATGGTGCAGGACGTGCAGACGCCGACGGCCAGCCGGAAGAAGAACTCCTGGGACAGGTCCGCGTCCGGGGCCAGGAAGGCGTCGGACAGGGGCTGGCGGCCGAAGTCAAAGAATTCCTGTACCGGAGCGGCACAGATACGGCAGGGGAACTTGCTCGACATACATGCTCCTGGAAGGCCGACCGGCGGCAAGTGAACGGGAATACCTGAGGTTCGGCGGGCAGTGCTGCGCCGTCCGAAGCGGTTCTCGGTGAGTGTGCCCCAGAAACCGACCGGTGCGGAAGTGCGGGCATTGTTCGGTGTCTCGCTGGCGGGACAGGAATCCGAGGGCGGCGGTAACCGAATCCGACGGAACGGCAGTTGTCCGATCAGGGTCGGGGAATTCCCCTGTCCGGTATGCGCGGTGACTTTTATCCTGACGATGTCCCAGTGCGCCGTGCGAACCGCAGGAGCGGCCCGGGAGAAATCGCGGGCACGGCCCGGAAACCTTTGAATTGGTTGCCCCGGCCGCCGGCGGTATGCGCGCACGGCTTCCGTCGGAAGGCATGTGAACCATGACGAAGACCAGCTCGCTCCCCGCCCTGTCCGAGGCGGCGGTGGTGCTCACCGACTCCCAGCGCGCGGAGGTCGCGCTGCTGGCCGAGGACCTCGCCCGGGCCGCGTCCGGAGTGCTGGACAGCCCCGCCTGGCTCGCCGCGGCCCGCGCCGCCGCCGTCCGGCTGCCCGGTGAACTGCGCGCCGCGATACGGGACTTCCGGTACGACGCGGGGCCCGAGGGCGCCCTGCTGGTCCGCAATCTGCCCGTCCCCGCGGACCTGCCGGCGACCCCCACCCGGCTCGGGTCGGTGCAGCGGACCGCGACCACCGCGGCCGGCGCGATCGCCATGGTGCTGCTCCAGCTCGGCGAGGTGGTGGCCTACCGCAGCGAGAAGTCCGGCGCGCTGGTGCAGGACGTGGTGCCGGTGGCCGGCCAGGAGGGGCAGCAGAGCAACGCGGGCTCGGTGCGCCTCCAGATGCACACCGAGAACGCCTTCCACCGCAACCGCCCCGACTACCTGGGCCTGTTGTGCCTGCGCGGCGACCCGACCGGGGACGCCCGGCTGTGCACCGCCTCGGTCCGCCGGGCGCTGCCGCTGCTGTCCGGCGAGGCCCGCCGGACGCTGTCCGAGGAGCGCTTCATGACGGAGGCGCCGCCGTCCTTCGGCGGCTCCGGGAGCGTCCCCCCGCCGGTCCACGCGATCCTGCGGGGCGCGCCCGACGACCCGGACGTGCTGGTCGACTTCAACGCCACCCATGCCCTGGACGACGGCGGCCGGCGTGCCATGGACGAGCTGGCCGCCGCCTTCGAGGCGACCACCCACGCGCTCGCCCTCACGGCCGGCGACCTGGCCGTGGTCGACAACCGCCTGGTCGTGCACGGCCGTTCGCCCTACACGCCCCGCTACGACGGCACCGACCGCTGGCTGCACCGCGTCTACGCGGTCGCCGACTACCGCCGCTCCCGGGCCGACCGGCAGGCCGCGGGCAGCGTGCTGGACTGAGACGGGCCGGGCCGCGGCCGTGGGCCCCGCCGTCCGATGCGCGACGGCGGGGCCCACCGCACGGCCGGTCAGTCCTCGCCGGCCCCGCGGCACCACTCCAGCACCGCCATCGCGCTGTGCATCTTGTTCTCGGCCTGCTCGAAGGCCAGGCTCATCGGCCCGTCGAGGACCTCGGCGGTGACCTCCTCGCCCCGGTGGGCGGGCAGATCGTGCAGGAACACCGCCTTCGGGCTGTCCGCCCACAGGTCCGCGCGGACCTGGAACGGCGCGAACACCGCACGCCAGTCAGGGTCCGCCTTCGCGGTGCCGGTGGTCTGCCAGCGGGTGGTGTAGACGACGTCGAAGTCCCCGGGCAGCGCGGCCATGGTGTGGCTCTCGCGCAGCACCGCTCCACAGGCCGCGGCCTGCCGCGCCGCCCTCTGGGCGAGCGCGGTGGGGAGCCCGTAGCCGGGCGGGGTGCGCAGTTCGAGCTCCACGCCCGGGTAGCGGGTCAGGGCCAGCGCCAGGGCGGTCGCGGTGTTGTTGCCCTCGCCCAGGTAGAGCACGCGCAGCCCGTCCAGGCGCCCGAAGTGCTGGTAGAGCGTGGTCAGATCGGTCAGGGCCTGGGTGGGGTGCTCCTCGGCGCTCATCGCGTTGATCACCGCCATCCGCTGCTGGCGCGCCCAGGCCCGCATCTCCCGCGGGTCCCCGGCCGTGCGCGCCACCAGCACGTCCAGCATCCGCGACAGCACCCGGCCGGTGTCCTCGCTGGTCTCGCCGGTGTTGGTCTGGAGGTCGCCCGGACCGTAGGCGATCAGGGAGCCGCCCAGCCGCAGCGTGCCCGCCGAGAAGGCGGTGCGGGTGCGGGTGGAGGTCTTGGCGAAGTAGACCCCGGTGACCAGGCCGGCGAGCGGCCGGCCGGCGTCGGCGGTGCCGGCGGCGAACGCGGCGCTGCGGCCGACCAGATGGCGCAGCTCCGCGTCCGAGAGGTCGTCGAGGGATATCAGGTGGCGCACGGGGCGGGCGTCCTTGGGCATCAGTGGTCTCCCAGGGGGGTGGGGTCGAGGGCGGCGGCCAGCTCGGCGAGGGTGGGGTGGCGCAGCGCGGTGCCCGGGTCGAGGGCGATCCCGGCGGCCCGGGCGCCGGCCAGGACGCGCAGGACGAGGAGCGAATCGCCGCCGAGGTCGGCGAAGTCGTCGTGGACGCCGACCCGGTCGAGGCCGAGGACCTCCTGCCAGACCTCCGCCAGGCGCCGCTCGGTGTCGGTCCGGGGCGCCACGTACGCGGCCCGGACCGCGGTGGCCGCCCGGTCCCCGCCGGCCGCGGGGGCGGTGCCGCGGTCGTACTTGCCGTGCGCGGTCAGCGGCAGCGCGGCCACGACGCGGTAGGCGACGGGGAGCAGCGGGGCCGGCAGCACCGTCCGCAGCCGGGCGCGGAGCTCCGCGGGCCGCGGCGGCCGGCCGGGGGCGGGCACGACCCAGGCGGTCAGCCGCGGCTCGCCGGCGGCGTCGGGCAGCGCGGCCACGCGGGCCTCGCGGACCTGCGGGTCGGCGGTGAGCGCCGCCTCGATCTCGGCGGGTTCGACGCGGTGGCCGCGGACCTTGAGCTGCCGGCCGGCCCGCCCGGTGAACTCCAGCGTCCCGTCCGGCAGGACGCGGGCCAGGTCGCCGGTGCGGTAGAGGCGGGAGCCGGGCGGCCCGTAGGGGTCGGGCAGGAAGTGCTCCGCGGTCCGGCCGGGCAGGCCGGCGTAGCCGCGGGCGAGGCCCGGCCCGCCGATGTGGACCTCGCCGACGATGCCGTCGGGCACCGGCGTGAGGCGGTCGTCCAGGACCCGCAGCACGGTGCCCGGCAGCGCCCGGCCCAGCGGCACCAGCCGGCGGTGCTCCGGGGCGGCCACGCGGTGCGCCGCGGCGGCCACCGTCGCCTCGGTCGGCCCGTACTCCGCGGCCAGCCGCAGCCGGCCGCCGGCGGCGGCGATCCGGGCCGCGACCCGGGCGGCCTGGGCGGCCGGATAGGCGTCGCCGGCGCACACCGTCAGGGCGGCCAGAGCGCCCAGTTCGGCGTCGGTCAGCTGTGCTTCGAGCAGTGCGAGGTGGCCGGGGGTCAGGCCGACGAAGGCGTACGGGCCCTGGGCGGCCAGCAGCCGCCCGAGGTCCTCCGGCGCGAAGCGCTGCGGCAGCAGCCGCACCGCCCCGCCGGTCAGCAGCGGGACGAACAGCGCGGGGACGCCGAGGTCGGCGCCGACGGAGGTGAAGAACGGGGCGTCGGCCGGCGCGCCCTGCGCGTAGTCGCGGACCGCCCAGCCCAGGTAGTGGGCCAGGGCGCGGTGGGTGACCGCCACGCCCTTGGGGGCGCCGGTGGAGCCGGAGGTGTGCAGCACATAGGCGAGGCGGTCCGGCGGGAGGTCGCGCAACGGCGGCCCGGCGGGCGCCGGTTGCGTCCCCTCGGGCTCCTCCGGCGCGGCCACGCGCAGCTCCGCCAGGTCGGTGGCGCGTCCCGCGTGCGCGGCCTCGGTGACGATCAGGCGGCAGCCGGCGCCGGTGAACAGCGTGCGCAGCCGGGCGTCCGGGGTGCACGGATCGCACGGCACGTAGGCGGCGCCCGCCTTCCAGACGGCGAGCAGGGCGACGACGAGGTCGGGGCCGCGGTCCAGGAGCACCCCGACACGCTCCTCCGGACCGGCGCCGTGCCGGCGCAGCCGACGGGCCAACGCCTCGGCGCGGGCGTCCAGTTCGGCGTAGGTCAGCCGGGCGTCCGCGGCGGTGACGGCGGGTGCGTCCGGGGTGCGGGCGGCCTGCGCCTCGAAGGCGGCCAGGACATCGTCGAAGGGGGCCTCTGGCGCGGACGCTTCGGGGGCGTCCGGGAGCGCGGGCAGCTCCCGTCCCCGCTCCGCCTCCTCCGGGTAGCCGCGCCGCGCGTCGCCGTCCGGGCCGCCGGCGGCCATGTCCGTGAGCACCGCGCGGTAGAGCCGGATCAGCCGCTCGGCGCGGTCCCGGCGCAGGGTGCGGGTGTTCGAGGCGAGGGTGAGGTGGTCGCGCAGCGGGGTGCCGACGACGACCGGGAACTCGTTGGGGCTGTCGTCGCGGGTGGCGAACGGGTCGACGAGATCGGTGTCCACCTGGTGGAAGTCCAGGTAGTGGAAGAGCACGTCGACCAGGTGGGGGTCGCGTCCGGGGCGGCGCATCGCCGGCATCGGGAACCGGCGGTGCGGCCAGAGCTCCACCTCGGCGGCGAAGACCTGCTGGGCCAGCTCACCCCAGGTGCGGGCGGTGCGCTCGTAGGGGAACGGCACGGAGTTGAGGTACATGCCGGAGACCCGCTCGGCGCCGCGCACCTCGGGCCGGGCGTCGGCCACCATGCCGCCGCGGAACGCCCGCTGCCGGGCGAGCAGGCCCAGCACCTTGCTGTGCGCGGCGTGCAGCACGCTCTTGTAGGGCACCCCGACCGCCGAGGCCAGCGCCCGCAGCTCGGGCACCAGGTCGGTGAGCGGCAGGTCGATGCGGTACCGCTCGGCCGGCTCCTGCGGGTCGCCGGCCCAGCCGGCCGGGACCTCGAACTTCTCGTAGCCGTCCAGGAGTTGCCGCCAGTAGGCGCGGTCGCCGTCGTCGTCGAGGGCGCGCAGCTCGGCGGCGATGAAGTCGGCGTAGCGGACGGCGGGCGTCGGCGGGGCCGGCTCGGGCTCCCGGCCGGCGCGCAGCCGCCGGTAGGCGCCCAGCAGCTCCATCAGCTGGTTGTGGTAGCTCCAGCCCTCGATCGCCGGATGGCCCTCGGTGATCGACAGCCACCAGCCGTCGTCGTCCAGGAGGTGGGTGGCCATCCGCATCAGCGGCGCCCGCGCGGGGTCGAGCAGCCGCCCGCGGTCGGCCCGGGCGAACTCCACCAGCGCCGGCCACCGCTGGTCCTCGGGCAGCTGCCGCAGGTCCTGGTGGACGCAGGGCATGGTGGCGCCGGCGTGCACGATCTGCAGCGGTCGGCGGTGGCCGGTCAGCGCGAACGACGTGCGCATCGCCTCGTGGCGGGCCACGACCAGGTCGGCGGCGGCGCGGAAGGCCGCGGGGTCGAAGGGGCGGTCGTCGCGGATCTTGAACGAGGTGATGTTGTGGTAGCGGTGCTCGCCGCCGTCCCGGAACATCTCGACGAACATCCCGGCCTGGGTCCGCGACAGCGGGTAGGCGTCGACGGCGTCGGCGGGCAGTGCCGCCCGGTCCTCGGCGTCGATCAGCGCGAAGCGGGCGACCGGCCGGAAGTCCGGCTCCCCGGCCGGCGCGCCGTCCCGGACCGCCCGGCACAGCCGGGCCACGGTGCGGTGCTCGAAGAGGTCGCGCACCGCGACCGCCAGGCCCGCCTCGCGCAGCGCACCGGCCAGGGCGACCGCGCGCAGCGAATCGCCGCCCAGGTCGAAGAAGTTGTCGTGCACGCCGATCTGCGCAAGGCCCAGGACCTCGGACCAGAGGGCGGCCATGGCGCGCTCGTCGTCGTCGCGCGGGGCGGTGTGCGCGCCGACCGCGGTGGCGGCGCGGTCCGGGGCGGGCAGCGCGGTGCGGTCCAGCTTGCCGTTGGCGGTCAGCGGCAGTGCGTCGAGGGGGACGAAGGCGGCCGGCACCATGTAGTCGGGCAGGTGGGCGCCGAGCAGGCCGCGCAGCCGCGCCGGGGCGAGGGCCGCGGCGTCCGCGCCGGCGGCCGGCACGAGATAGGCGACCAGGCGCTTGTCGCCCGGCGCGTCCTGGCGGACCAGGGCGACGGCCTCGGCGACCGCGGGGTCCGCGGTCAGCACGGTCTCGATCTCGCCCGGCTCGATGCGGTAGCCGCGCAGTTTGACCTGGTGGTCGGCGCGGGAGACGAAGTCGAGGTTGCCGTCCGGCAGGACGCGGGCCAGGTCGCCGGTGCGGTAGAGGCGGGAGCCGGGCGGCCCGTAGGGGTCGGGCAGGAAGCGCTCGGCGGTCAGGCCGGGGCGGCCGGCGTAGCCGCGGGCCAGGCCCACCCCGCCGATGCACACCTCGCCGACGCTGCCCAGCGGCACCGGCCGCAGGCGCTGGTCCAGCACGCGCATGGTGGTGTTCGGCAGGGCCCGGCCGATGGAGACCAGCTCGACGTCCTGGGGGCCGTCGAGGAAGTAGGCGGAGTTCCCGACGGTGATCTCGGTGGGGCCGTACTCGGCGGCGAGCGGGGCGCCGCCGGGGGACCCCTCGCCCCGCCAGCGGTCGGCCAGCCGCCCGGTGAAGGCGTCGCCGGCCGCGATCACCAGCCCGGCCAGTCCGGCCCGCTCCTGCGGTGTCAACTGCCGGGTGAGCAGGTCCAGATGGCCGGGGGTGAGCTTGACGAACGCGTACGGGGCGTGGGCCATCAGCAGCCGGCCCAGATCCGTGACGTCGAAGTCCTGGTCGAGCAGATGGACCGGCTGGCCGGTCATCAGCGGGGTGAACAGGTCGGGCACGCCGAGGTCGAAGGCGACCGAGGAGAACAGCGGGGCGCCGCCCGTCCCGGCGCTCGCGTACGCGTCCAGGGTCCAGCCGAGGTAGTTGGCGAGCCCGCGGTGGGTGATCTGCACGCCCTTGGGACGGCCGGTGGAGCCGGAGGTGTAGATGACGTAGGCGAGGTGGTCGGGGTCGTGGCCGCCGGCGGGCGGGGCGCAGGGCGCGGCCGGGCAGCGGTCGAGCGCCGCGCGCTCGGCGTCCTCGTCGAGCACGAGGAGCCGGGCCGCGGTGCCGGCCAGCCGCGCGGCGTACCGGCGCTCGGTCACGACGAGGCGGGAGCCGGTGTCGGCGAGCATGAACGCCAGCCGGTCGTCCGGGTATCCGGGGTCGAGCGGTACGTAGGCGGCGCCGGTGCGCCAGCTGCCCAGCAGCGCCGCCACCAGCTCCGGGCCGCGGTCCAGCAGCACGCCGACGGTGTCCTCGGGACCGGCGCCCAGCGCGCGCAGCCGGTGGGCCAACCGGTGGGCGCGCGCGTCGAGTTCGCGGTAGGTCGTCCGGCGGCCGCCGTGCAGGAGCGCGGTGGCCTCGGGGGTGGCCGCGGCCTGCCGGGCGATGGCCTCGTGGACGGGGCGCAGCGCCGCGGGGTCGAGCGGGGTGCGGGTGCCCACGGGCTCGGCGGGACCGTCCAGCAGCAGGGCGCGCTCGTGCGCGTCGAAGATCTCCAGCTCGGAGACGGGCGTGCCGGGGGCCGCGGCCGCCGCCGCCAGCAGGCGGGTGTAGTGGCCGGTGATCCGGCGGGCGGTGGCCGCGTCGAACAGGGCGGTGGCGTACTCCAGCGCGCCCGCGAAGGAGCCGTCCGGCCGCTCCTGGAGGTGGACGGTGAGGTCGAAGCGGGCGGTGCGGACGGGCACGTCGAGCGGGGACGCCGATATTTCCGGCAGGTCCAGCGGGTCCGCCGGGTCCGCCCGGGTCAGGTCGAACATCACCTGGAAGACCGGGGTGGTGGACAGGTCGCGCTCCGGCTCCAGCGCGTCGGCCAGCCGGTCGAACGGCGCGGAGGGGTGGTCGAAGGCGGCCAGCACCGTCGCGCGGTTGCGCTCCAGCAGCGTGCCGAACGGCGTCGCGTCCTCCCACGTGGCCCGCAGGACCAGGCTGTTGTAGGCGTAGCCGGCCATGGTGGCCAGCTCCGGCCGGTTCCGGGCCGAGGCGGCGGTGCCGACGGCCACGTCCGGGGTGCCGGTGTAGCGGGACAGCAGCGCCTGGAAGGCGGTGAGCAGCACCATGAAGGGGGTGGCGCCGTGCGCGGCGGCCAGCGCGCGCAGCCGCTCGGCGACCGGCGCCGGCACGGTGAAGTGCTCCTGCGCGCCGCGCCAGGACCGGACCGCGGGGCGCGGCCGGTCGGTGGGCAGGTCCAGGGCGGACAGGCCCGCCAACTCCGTCTTCCACCAGTCGAGTTCGCGGCCCGCCTCGGGGCCGTCCTGGTGGGCGGTGAGCCAGGCGGCGTAGTCGGCGTACTGCACCGGCTCCGGCTCCAGGGCCGGCGCCGGGGCCCGGCCGCCGGCCTCCGCGCGGTACAGCGCGGACAGCTCGGTGAGCAGCAGCGGGCGGGTGGCGGCGTCGCAGGCGATGTGGTGCAGCACGAGCACCAGCAGGTGGTCGTCGTCGGCGAAGCGGACCAGGCGCACCCGCAGCGGCGCCTGCGCGGCCAGGTCGAACGGCGCCAGCGCCGCCTCCTCGGCGCACTCCGCCGCGGCCGCCTGCCGCGCGTGGCCGGCCAGGCCCGTGCGGTCGGAGGCGGCGAAGTCCACCGGGCCGGGCGGGTCGATGACCTGCCGGGGCTCGGTGCCGACGAGGAGGTAGCGGGTGCGCAGGATCTCGTGGCGCGCGGCGAGCCGGTCGCAGGCCCGGCGCAGGGCGGCCGCGTCCAGCCTGCCGCGCAGCCGGTACGCCACCGGCAGCAGGTACTCCGGGGCGGCCGGGTCGAGTTGGTGCAGGAACCACAGCTGGCGCTGGCCCGCGGAGAGCGCGAGCGGCTCGCCGCGGGGGACCCGCGGCAGGCTCGTCCGGGCCCGGGGAGCGGCCCCGGACAGGCGCCGGCGCAGCAGCTCCGCGCGCAGCGCCGCGGCCTCGGTGGCGTCCGCGGGGGTGGCGGCGGGTTCGGTCATGGGTGGAACTCCCTGTGTGCGGCGGCCAGTTCGGCATCGCTCAGTGCGGCGATCTCGGCGCGTACGGCCTCCTCGACGGCCTCGGCGAGCGCGGCGACGGTGGGCCGGTCGAAGAGGGTGCGCAGCGGCAGGGCGACGTCGTAGGCGTCCTGGATGAGGGCGATGACCCGGGCGGCGCGGATCGAGTCGCCGCCCAGCCGGAAGAAGTCGTGCCGGGCGCCGATCCGCGGGGCGCGGCCGTCGGGCCCGGTCAGCACCTCCCGCCAGATCCCGGCGACGGCCTCCTCCAGCGGCCCCTCGGGCGCGGTGTGGGGGGTGTCGTCGGCCACGGCGGCCAGGTCCGGGGCGGGCAGCGCGGTGTGGTCGACCTTGTGGTGGCGGGTCAGCGGCAGGGCGTCGAGGGGCACCACGAGGGTGGGCAGCATGTAGCCGGGCAGGTGCCGGGCGCAGTGGTCCAGCAGCGCGTCGGGGGCCGGGAGCCGGTCGCCGGCCGGGACGCAGTAGGCGATCAGGCGGGCCCGGTCGCCCGTCCCGTGGGCGACGACCACCGCCTCGCCGACCGCCGGGTGGTCGGTCAGCACCGCCGCCACCTCGCCGGTCTCCACCCGCCGCCCGCGGATCCTGACCTGGCCGTCGGCGCGCCCGGCGAAGACCAGGGTGCCGTCGGGCAGCATCCGGGCCAGGTCGCCGGTGCGGTACAGCCGGGCGCCCGGCGGCCCGTACGGATCGGGCACGAAGCGCTCGGCGGTCAGGGCCGGGCGTCCCACATAGCCCCGGGACAACCCCCGTCCGCCCAGGCACAGTTCACCGAGGGTGCCCGGCGGGACGGGGCGCAGCAGCGGGTCCAGGACGCGGGCGCTGACGTGTGCGTAGGGGCGCCCGATGGGCAGTTCCGCCGCGGTCGCGGGCACGTTCCAGCGGGTCGCGGCGATGGTGGCCTCGGTCGGCCCGTACTCGTTGACGAACCGCTTAAGCCCGCGGGCCAGCTCGCGGGCGAGGTCCGGCGGGCAGGGCTCGCCGCCGGTCTGCCCGATCAGCGGCCGGTCGCCGAGCCCGCTCTCGCGCAGCATCCGCCACTGCGGGTGCACGGCCTGGAGATGGGTGGCACCGGCCCGGTCGATCAGCTCCACCAGCGCCGGGTAGTCGTCGGTCTCGTGGTCGCGGGCGAGCACCACCGTGCCGCCCGCGAGCAGCGGCATCACCAGCTCGGTGAAGGAGATGTCGAAGGAGGCCGGGGCGAGCGCGAGCCAGGCGCTGTCCCGGCCGAACTCCAGGTGGTCCCGGGAGGCGTGCAGCAGCCGCAGCAGCGCCCGGTGCTCGACGCCGACGCCCTTGGGGCGGCCGGTGGAACCGGAGGTGTAGATGACGTACGCGAGCCGGGCGGGGTCGTGGCGGTCGGGCGCGGGGGCCGCCGCCGGATGCGGGGCTCGGTCGTCGGGGCCGCCCACGGTGAGCCGGGCGCCCCGGTGGCGGGCGGCCAGCCGGGCGTGGCCCGCCGGGTCCGAGACCAGCACCGCGGCGCGGGAGTCGGCCAGGATGTGCGCCAGCCGCTCGTCGGGCGAGGCCGGGTCCAGCGGTACGTACGCGGCGCCCGCCAGCCAGCTGCCCAGCAGGCAGGCCGGCAGGTCGGCGGTGCGCGGCAGCAGCACCGCGACCGTGGTCTCCGGGCCGGCGCCCAGGGCGCGCAGCCGGTCGGCGAACCAGGCGGCGCGGGCGTGGAGTTCGGCATAGCTCCACCGCTCGGCGCCGCAGACGACGGCGACCGCCTCCGGGGTGCGCCGCGCCGCCGCGGTGAACGCGGTGGCCACGCAGCCGTCCGGCGCGTCGTCGGCGGCCGGCGCGGCGGCGCCGAGGGCGAGCAGGCGGGCGCGTTCGGCGGCGGGCAGCAGCTCGGCGTCGCCCAGCCGCTGCCCGGGGTCGGCGGCGAAGGACTCCAGCAGGCGGACCCAGCAGGCGGCCAGCCGCTCCACGGTGGCCGGGTCGAACAGCGCGGTGGCGTACTCGACCTGGCCCAGCAGCGCGCCGTCGGCCTGCCGCTGCACCACGAACGTGAGGTCGGTGCGGGCGGACTGCCAGGCGGCGCGGAACGCCTCCAGGTCGGTGCCGCGGAGCGCGGTCCCGGTCCGTCCCTCCTCGTGGAAGTCGAACATCACCTGGTAGAGCGGGGTGCGCGCGGGGTCCCGCTCCGGGTGCAGCGCGCGGACCAGTTCCGCGAACGGCAGGTCCTGGTGGGCGAGGGCGTCCAGCACGGTGTCGCGCACCGCGGCGACGGCCTCCGCGACGGTGCGCGCGTCGTCCGGGCGCCACCGCACCACCAGGGTGTTGAGGAAGTAGCCGGCGGTCTGCGCCACTTCGGGGCGGTGCCGCCCCGCGACGGGCATGCCGAGGGTGAGGTCGGTGCGGCCGGACAGCCGCGCCAGCAGGGCCGCGAACGCGGTCAGCAGCGTCTGGTGGAGGGTGGCGCCGGCCTCCCGGCCCAGGGCGGCGAGCCGTGCGGTCAGGTCGGCGGGCACCGCGAAGGTGTGCAGCGCCCCGTGGCCGTCGCGGTCGGCGGGGCGGGGGCGGTCGGCCGGCAGCTCCAGCGGGGCGGCGCCGCGCAACTCCGCGGTCCAGTAGGCGAGATGGGCGCGCCGCGCGGCGTCGTCGGCCGCGGTGCGGCGGCGCTGCCACACGGCGTGGTCCGCGTACTGCACGGTGACCTCGGGGAGGGCGGACGGCTCGCCGGTGTGCACCGCCGCGCCCAGGGCCCGCAGATCGCGCTCCAGGAGGACCGAGGACCAGCCGTCGCAGGCGATGTGGTGGATGCCCAGCAGCAGGGCCTGGCCGCCGTCGGCGGTGCGCAGCAGCAGGGCCCGCCACACCGGGCCGCGCACCAGGTCGAAGCCGCGGCCCAGCTCCGCGCGGGCCAGCCGGCGCACCGCCGCGGCGTCGCCGGCGGCGGCCGTGCGCAGTTCCACCGGCCCGCCGGCGGCGTCCACGACCTGGACCGGGTCGGTGCCGTGCACCTCGTAGCGGGTGCGCAGGATCTCGTGGCGCCCGGCCAGGTGCACAAGGGCGGTCCGGACGGTCTCCTCGGACCACTGCGCCGGCAGCCGGATCCACACCAGGTCGGCCCATTCGGGGCTGCCGGGCCGCATCTGCTCCAGCAGCCAGAGCCCGCGCTGGCCGTCCGACAGCGGCAGTTCGCCCGTCCGCGGGACGGCGACCACCGCGTCCCGGGCGGCGGTTGGGGCGTCCGGGGCCGCCTCCGGGGACGGCCCGTCCGCGGCGCCCGGAAGCGCGGCCTGGTCGGCGACGGTCAGGGCGGTGAACAGCGCGCGCAGCGCGATCCGGCGCCCGAAGGCGGCGGAGAGCCGGTCGGCGAGCTGCCCCAAGTGGAGGGAGGAGCCGCCGCGTCGGAAGAAGTCGTCGTGGGCGCCGACCGTGCCGGCGGGCAGCTGAAGGGTCTGCTCCCAGGCGCGGGCGACGGTGCGCTCGGCGGCGGTGCGCGGCGGGACGTGCGCCGGGGCGTCGTCCGCGCCCGGGGCGGGCAGGGCCGCCCGGTCGGTCTTGCCGCTGGCGGTGCGCGGGAAGGCGGCGACGGGCACGAAGACGGCCGGGACCATCGGGTCCGGCAGGGTGCGGCGGGCGAACGCGCGCAGCTGCGCCGGGGTGGGCGCGGCGCCGCGCGGCTGCACCCAGGCCACCAGGTGCTGCCCGCCCGCGCGGTCCGGGGCCGCGCCGACGACGACGCCGTCCAGCTGCGGGTGGGCGGCCAGCGCGGCCTCCACCTCGCCGGGCTCGATCCGGACGCCGTTGACCTTGAGCTGCTGGTCCAGGCGGCCCAGGTACTCCAATGCGCCCGCGGCGTCGCGCCGTACGCGGTCACCGGTGCGGTACAGCCGGGACCCGGGCGGACCGGCGGTGTCCGGGACGAAGCGCTCGGCGGTCAGCGCGGGCCGGCCCAGGTACCCGGTGGCGACGCCGACCCCGCCGGCGTACAGCTCGCCGCTCGCGCCGGCCGGCACCTCGCGCCCCTGCGGGTCCAGGACCAGGGCGCGCAGCCCCCCGAGGGGCCGCCCGATGGGCACCGGGCCGGAGGTCTGCGCGGGGTCGAAGCGGTGCTCGGTGATGTCCACGGAGCACTCGGTGGGGCCGTAGGTGTTCCAGATCTCCACCTGCGGCACCTGCTCCAGCAGCCGGTGGCACAGCTCCGCGTGCAGCGGCTCGCCGGCGCTGAAGAGCAGCCGCAGCGCGGCGCAGCCCGCCCAGCCCGGCGCGTTCGCCAGCGCGCGCAGTACCGAGGGCACGGCCTGGAGGACCGTGATGCGGCCGGCGGCCACCGCGTCGAGCAGCGCCGCGGGGTCCCGTTCGGCGCCGTGCGGTGCGAGCACCACCGTGCCGCCGGCGACCAGCGGCGCGAACAGTTCGAGTCCGGCCGCGTCGAAGCCGATCGTGGTCTTCTGCAACACCCGGTCGGCGGGGCCCAGACCGTGCCGGCACGCCAGCCAGCGCACCCGGTTGGCGATCCCGCCGTGCGGGACGACGACGCCCTTGGGGCGCCCGGTGGAGCCGGAGGTGTAGAGCACATAGGCCGCCCGCCGGGCGGCTTCCGCGGGCCCGCCCGGAAGGTGCGGCGCGGTGTCCGGGAAGGGCGAACCGTCCGCGTCCGCCCGGTCGTCGAGCGCGTCGAGCACCAGCAGGCGGGTGCCCGCACGGGCCGGGAGCACGCCGCGGGCGGCGCGGTCGGTCAGCACGAGCGGGGCCCGGGTGTCGGCCAGCGTCCAGGCCAGCCGCTCGGCCGGGTGGTCCGGGTCCATCGGGACGTACGCGGCGCCCGCCCGCCACACCGCCAGGAGGGCCACGACCAGGTCGGGCCCGCGGCGCAGGGCCACGCCGACCAGGCTCCCCGGGCCGATGCCCAGCGACACCAGCCGGTGCGCGAGCCGGTTGGCCCGCCGGTCCAGGGCGCCGTAGGCCAGGGCGGGCCGGCCGGCGGGCAGGCCTTCGACCGCGACCGCGTCGGGCGTGGCCGCGGCCTGCTCGGCGATCAGGGCGGGCAGCAGCGGGAGCGGTCCCGCCGCGCCCGGTGCGCCGGAGTCCTCGGACGACCACCCGGGGGGCGAGACAGCCGACAGCGTCCAGTCGTTCAACGATGCTCCTCGACATCATCGCCGCGCGGGCGGGAAGTTGGGTGGCGCCCCAGGTCCCCGGGGCAGATCCCCGGGGCGGTTCAGCCGGCGGCGGACCGTTCCATCCGGCGGCGCAGGCTCAGCGGCCGCATGTCGGTCCACACCGCGTCGATGTGGGCCAGGCACTCCTCGCGGCTGCCTTCGGTGCCCTCGGCGTACCAGCCGTCCGGCAGCGGCCGGTCGGCCCACCAGATCGAGAACTGTTCCTCGTCGTTGCGGACCACGCGGTGGGTGTGGTCGCTGCTGTGGTCGTCCATGCGGGATCCCAGGGTCGGGGGCGGGGCGGGGCGGCGCGGCCGGTCAGTCCGCGATGATGCGGCGGACCTTCGCCTGGAACTCCTCGTAGCTGCCGTTGCGTTCCGCGACACCGGCGATGTGCTCCGCGATCTCGCGGAACGTCCGGCCCTCGAATCCCTCGAGCTCTTCGAGCACCTTCAGTTCGAGCTCGTTCTCCAGGTCGAGCAGCACCTGGACCATGGAGAACGAATCCAGGTCGCGCAGCTCTTCCGGCTCCGGGACGTCCGGCTGCTCGGCGCAAATCGTAGCGGCGGTACGGCGAATCAGCTCGGTGAATTCGTCGAGGAAGGTCGGGGCGTTGCTCTCGGTGGCAGTGGCGTTGTCCAACATGGTTTTCGTCTACGCTCCTTGGCCGCTCACGCGGTTGAATTCTCCGCCGTGCGGCGGGCATCCGAACGGAAAGAAAGTCCTGTGGCTGATCGGGCCCGAACGTAGCCCGCGGCACGGCCCGGGGGCAACGAGGTGACCTCGGGTTCCGTGCCCGCCGTCCCGCCGGCGAGACAACCGCCGCAAGAGTCCCGATCGCCTGCTTGACCGCCGGGGGCGGGCCTGCCTACCGTCCGGTGATTCCAGGGCCCGAGCCGATCGGATATCACCGGCCACGGCATTGCCGCCCGTATTCCCCGCGGTATAGAAAGCGGTACGGAAAAGCCAGGGATTTTCCCTGCGTTGGCGGCCTGGGTCAACCACGCTGAAAGAGGCAGAGGGTCAATGTTGTTTCCGCACACCGAGACCGGGCGGGTCGCGCTGCGCCCGGCCGGGCCGCAGGACGCCACCGAGGCATACCGGATCCTCTTTCAATTGGGGGCCGCGGGACTTCCCGTGCTGGACACCTTCGTCAAGAATTTCGGCGAGGGGCTCTCGGCGTGCTTCCTGGTGCACCGGAAGGACACCGACGAGGTCGTCGGGCTGAGCACCGTCTCCACCGCGACGCCCGCCGGGCACGTCCAGGTCGAGGTCCACCTCGCCGGACCGGAGGCGGCCGCACTCGCCGGCGACGTCCATGCGCTGACCGTCAACTTCGCCTTCGCCATGTGGCGGGTCCGCAAGGTCTACGTCCACCGGACGTCGCCGGACACCGGTGCGCTCGGCTTCGGGGCGGCCGGCACCGACCTGGTGCGCCCCGAGGCGGTCCTGCCCGACCACACGTATTTCCACGGCAGGTTGTGGGACGTCCACATCTTCGCCGTCCACCGTGACGACTGGAACACGCACGGTGTGGCCCTGCTCAAGCAGAGCGTCTGAAACCGGCCGGGCGGCGTCCGCCTCCGCACGGCCAACTCTTCGATCCTGACGGCAAACCCTGTTGGAGGTGACGTGCCGCGATGACCCAGCATGTGTGGGGTTACCTGCCGGAGTACGACAAGGAACGCGCGGACATTCTCGACGCGGTGGACACGGTGTTCGGCTCCGGGCAGCTGGTGCTGGGGAAGAGCGTCAAGGGCTTCGAGGCGGAATTCGCCGACTACCACGGCCTCGCCCACTGCGTCGGTGTCGACAACGGCACCAACGCCATCGTCCTCGCCCTGCGCGCGCTGGGCGTCGGCCCCGGGGACGAGGTGATCACGGTCTCCAACACCGCGGCCCCCACCGTCGTGGCGATCAACGCCGTCGGTGCCACCCCGGTGTTCGTCGACGTCCACCCCGACACCTACCTGATGGAGGTCGACCAGGTCGCCGCCGCCCTGACGCCGCGCACCCGGTGCCTGCTCCCGGTGCACCTGTACGGCCAGTGCGTCGACATGGCGCCGCTCAAGGCCCTGGCCGCCCAGCACGACCTGGTCGTCCTGGAGGACTGCGCGCAGGCGCACGGCGCCCGCCACCACGGCGCGCTCGCCGGCACGATGGGCGACGCCGCGGCGTTCTCCTTCTACCCGACCAAGGTGCTCGGCGCGTACGGCGACGCCGGCGCCGCGGTGACCGACGACCCGGAGGTCGACGCCCGGCTGCGGCGCCTGCGCTTCTACGGCATGGAGGACCGCTACTACGTCGTCGAGACGCCCGGCCACAACGCCCGGCTCGACGAGGTGCAGGCCGAGATCCTGCGCCGCAAGCTCACCCGCCTCGACGGCTACGTCGCCCGCCGCCGGGCGCTGGCCGACCGGTACGCGGCGGCGTTCAAGGGCACCGACCTGGTCACCCCGGTGACCGCGGCCGGCAACGACCACGTCTACTACGTCTACGTCGTCCGCCACCCGCGCCGGGACGCGCTCATGGCGGACCTCAAGGCCCGGCACGACATCGCGCTGAACATCAGCTACCCGTGGCCGGTGCACACCCAGTCCGGCTTCGCCCACCTCGGCTACGCCAAGGACGCGCTGCCGGTCACCACCCGGGTGGCCGACGAGATCTTCTCGCTGCCGATGTACCCGTCGCTGTCCGACGCGGAGCAGGAGCGGGTCATCGACGCGGTGTTCGACGTCATGGGAAGGCTCTGACCGCGGTGAGCCTCATGTCCACGGCCGAGTTCCACGCCTGGTGGGCCGAACGCCGCCAGGCGGGCGGGTTCTCGGTGGAGCGCATTGCCTTCGACGACCTGGACGCCTGGGGGTTCGAGCCGGGGACCGGCAACCTCGGCCACACCAGTGGGCGGTTCTTCACGGTCGAGGGGCTCCAGGTCCGCGCCGGCGGCAACGGCGGCGCGGAGCTGTGGTCCCAACCGGTCATCAACCAGCCGGAGATCGGCATCCTCGGCATCCTCGTCAAGGAGTTCGACGGGGTCCTGCACTGCCTGATGCAGGCCAAGATGGAGCCGGGGAACGCCAACACCATCCAGCTCTCGCCCACCGTGCAGGCCACCCGCAGCAACTACATGAAGGTCCACCAGGGCTCCGGCACCCGGTACTTGGAGCACTTCACCGGCCCGCGGCGCGGCCAGGTGCTGGTCGACGTCCTCCAGTCGGAACAGGGTGCCTGGTTCTGGCGCAAGCGCAACCGCAACATGGTGGTGCTCGCGACCGGGGACGTGCCGCTGCACGAGAACTTCTGCTGGCTGACCATCGACCAGCTGCGGGCGCTGATGACGGCGGACAACCTCGTCAACATGGACGCCCGCACGGTGCTGTCGTGCATGCCGTTCATGCTCCCCGACGAGGCCGAGCGGACCGGCGGCGACGCGTTCCGGGACGCGCTGGTGCGCTCGTACCAGTACCAGGGCGCGGCCCGGAGCCGGTCCGTGCCGGACAGCGCGGGCGCCATCCTGAGCTGGTTCACCGAGGCGAAGACCCACTGCGACTGGACCGCCCGGCTGGTGCCGCTGTCGCAGGTCGCCGGCTGGCGGCGGGACGACTGGGAGATCACCGACGAGAAGGCGGAGAACTTCCGCATCATCGCGGTGCGGGTCGCGGCCGGGACGCGGGAGGTCACCCGCTGGACGCAGCCGCTGCTGTACCCGCGCGGCGAGGGCCGGGCGGTGTTCGTGGCCCGGTCCATCGGCGGGGTGCTGCACCTGCTGGTGCGGGCCCGGCCGGAGTACGGCCTGATGGACCAGGTGGAGATGGCGCCGACGGTGCATCTGCACCCGGGCCAGGGCCTGGACGCCGTCCAGGAGGACTTCCTGCGCGAGACCCTCCAGCCCGGCGGCGGCACCGTGCGCTACGACCATGTGCTCTCGGAGGAGGGCGGGCGGTTCCACCACGCGCTGACCCGCTACCAGATCATCGAGGCCGGCGAGGACTTCCCGCTCGACGTGCCGCCGCACCTGTGCTGGATGACGGCCCGGCAGCTGACCGACCTCCTGCGCCACGGCCACTACCTCAACATCGAGGCCCGCTCCCTGCTCACCTGCCTGCTGAGCCTGTGCTGAGCGGGCGGGGCCGGGCGACCCGTACGCGGGGGACCTCTCGACTGGACCTAGCGACCTCTGAGACTGGTGGGCCATGTTTGACGCGGCACGCGTAACCGAAATGTCAATCAAGGGGGCATATCGCATCGTCCCCAACAAGATCCCGGACCTGCGCGGTTCGTTCTTCGAGGCGTTCCGGGCCGAGACGCTCACGGAGATCATCGGCTATCCGTTCACGGTCGGGCAGGCGAACTACTCCGTCAGCCGCCGGAACACCATGCGCGGTATCCACAGCACCTCCCTGCCGCCCGGCCAGGCCAAGTTGGTCACCTGCGTGCGGGGCGCGGTCCTGGACGTCGCGGTGGACCTGCGGGTGGGCTCGCCCACCTTCGGCAGCTACGACGTGACACCGCAGGACGAGGAGTCCGGCACCGCGGTGTACCTGGCCGACGGCATCGGCCACGCCTTCTTGACCCTCACCGACAACGCCTGCATGAACTACCTGTGTTCGGAGGCGTACGTCCCCGGCACGATGATCGAGGTCAACCCCCTGGACCCGGACATCGGCATCCCCTGGGGGCTCGCGGAGCCGCCGGTCATGTCGGAGAAGGACGCCACGGCGCCCACCCTGGCCGAGGCGGTGTCCCGCGGCATGCTGCCCGCCTATGAGGAGTGCCTGGCCCACTACGCGGCGCTGGGCAAGCCCTAGTGCCGCGGCACTAGGGCCTCCTCGCCCCGCGGCACAGGCGACCGCTCCCCTTCTTCTCGTCCCACGCTTCCCACGCTGAGCGGAGTTCTCCCACATGTTTAAGAGCACGAGCGATCGACTGCGCATCGGGATCATGGGGTGTGCGGATATCGCCTGGCGGCGGACGCTTCCGGCGATGGCGGGCAACCGCGCCGTGCGGGTCACGGCCATCGCCAGCCGGGACGAACGGTCCGCAGCGCGGTTCACCGAACGGTTCGGCGGGGTGCCGCTGGAAGGCTACGACGCCCTGCTCGACCGGGCCGACGTCGACGCCGTCTACATCCCGCTGCCCGGTCTGCTGCACGCCGAGTGGGTCGGCAAGGCGCTGGACGCGGGCAAGCACGTCCTGGTCGAGAAGCCGCTGACGGCCGGCCGCGAGGACACCGAGCAGCTGGTGGCCAGGGCCCGGGAGCGCCGCCTGGTGCTGCTGGAGAACTACATGTTCCTCTACCACTCCCAGCACACCGCGGTGCACAAGGCCCTGGCCGAGGACGCCATCGGCGAACTCCGGGGCTTCTCCAGCGCGTTCACCATCCCGCCGAAGCCCGAGGGCGACATCCGCTACCAGCGCGACGTCGGCGGCGGCGCCTTCCTGGACTTCGGGGGCTATCCGGTGCGGGCGGCGCAGTTCTTCCTCGGCAGCGATCTGCGGGTAGCCGGCGCGGTGTTCCGGCACGACCGGGAACGGGGCGTGGTGATGTCCGGCAGCGTGCTGCTGTTCACGCCCAAGGGGGTCCCGGCCCGGCTGACGTTCGGCATGGAGCACTCCTACCGCAACACCTACAGCCTCTCCGGCAGCACCGGACGCCTCACCCTGGACCGGGCGTTCACCCCGCCGGAGACCTACCAGCCCGTGATGCGGATCGAGCGGCAGGACCACGCCGAGCAGTTCGTGCTGCCCGCCGACCACCAGTTCGCCAACGTCATCGACACCTTCGTCGGCGCGGTGCTCGGCGGCCAGGACGTCTCCGCGCAGCAGGAGGGCTCACTGCGGCAGGCCGCGCTGATCGAGGAGATCCGGCAGAAGGCGCTGCTGGTCGAGGTCTGAAGCGGCGCACCGCACGCACGCCGATGGCCGTGCCCGTCCGCTCCGCGGAGGGCACGGCCATCGGCGTGCGTGCAGGCCCTAGGGAAGGAAGCCCTCGATGCGGGTGCCCGTGCCGTGGGCCAGGGCCGCGTCGCGCACCCAGCGGGCCAGGGCGAGGTCCAGGATGCCGAGGCCGAAGGGCGAGAAGATCGCGGTCCGCGCCGGGTCGCGGCGGAACGGCGTACTGCCGCGCAGCAGGGCGCCGAGCGGCGCGTCGATGAAGTCCCGGCCGCCGGTGGCCAGTTCGGCCAGGTGGAGGGTGGTCCGCTCGCGGCAGACGTGGTCGGCGTCGTCGACCACGTTCTGGGCGCCGAGGACCGCCTCGACGGTCAGGTCGCGCAGCGAGACGTGCAGGACCGTCGCGCCGGGCGGGCAGGCGGTCAGGTCCAGATGGGGTTCCACCGCGGAGGTCGCGAGGGAGACCAGCGGGTGGCCGGCCAGGGCCTGCTCCACCCGGTCGGCGACGGTGAACGTGACGTCGGGGGCCACCTCCCCGGCCCGGTCGGCGAAGGCCGCGGCACGGGTGCGGTCCAGGTCGAAGACCACCGCCTCGCGCAGGGACGGGAGGTGGGCCCTGGTGAAGCGCAGCACCTCGCGGTTGATCGGGCCGGTGCCGATCAGGGCGATACCGCGCGGCGCGGGGTCGGGGACGAGCCGGGCGGCGGCCAGCGCGGCGGAGGCCGCGGTGCGCTGGGCCGAGATCAGCGACGCCTCGATCAGCGCCTCGGGGGTGCCGTCGGCCATGGAGTTCAGCAGCATGGCGGCGCTGGCGCGGGCCCTGCCGTCGGCGACGTTCCCGGGGAAGCTGGCGATCCACTTCATGCCGGCGACCGCGTCCGGCCCGCCCACGTAGGCGGGCAGGCCGATGATGCGGTCCCGGGCCCGGTCGGGGAAGCGCAGGAACACCGAGTGCGGCAGGGCGGTGCGGCCCTCGTCGTGCAGCCGGTAGGTCTCGTCCACCAGGGCCAGCACCTGCCGCTCCTGGCCTCGCAGGGCGTCCCGGACCTCGTCGTGGCGGATGATCAGCACGAAACGGTCTCCTTCGGGTCGGGCGAGGCCGGTTCCGCCCACAGGTGCGTGACCTCGCCGAAGTGGTGACGCACCCAGGCGTCGGAGTAGATGGTGTCCAGATAGCGGTCGCCGCCGTCCGGCAGGACCAGCACGCAGCAGGACCCGGGCCGGATGTCCGGCGCGGCCTTGGCCAGCGCGGCGACCAGCGCGCCGGAGGAGCCCCCGGCCAGCAGCGCCTCGTGCCGCACCAGGCGCCGGCAGCCGACCACCGCGTCCAGGTCGCCGACGTGCACCACGCGGTCCGCGGCCGTGGGATCGAACAGGGCCGGCACCACGGCGGCGCCGTGCCCGGGGATGAGCCGGGGGCACGCCGCCGGCGAGCCGAAGATCTTGCTGCCGACCGCGTCCACCGCGACGACCGTCGTCGGCAGCGCGTGCTGCCGCACGTAGGCGGCGCAGCCGTTCAGCGTCCCCGTGGTGCCGGCCGCGCAGAACAGGTAGTCCACCGCGCCGTCCAGGGACCGGTCGATCTCGCGCATGGTCTCCAGATGGGCCCGGGGGTTGAACGGGTTCCCGTACTGGCCCGGTACGTAGGCGTCCGGGAGCGCGGCCGCCAACCGGGCGACCCGGCGCAGCCGTTGCGGCAGATACGCGCCGGAGGCCGGATCGGGCTCGGTGACCACCTCGACCTCGGCGCCGTAGGCACGCAGGATCGCCAGGTTCTGCTCGGTGGTGCGGGCGTCCACGACGCAGACGAGGCGCAGCCCGTAGTAGCAGCAGATCTGCGCCAGGCCGATGGCGAGGTTCCCCGAACTGGACTCGATCACCGTGGTCCGGCCGGGGACCGCCTCGCCGGTGCGCAGGGCCTCGCGCAGCATGCTCAGCGCCGACCGGTCCTTGATGCTGCCGCCGGGGTTGAAGCGCTCGACCTTGGCGAACACTCGGAACGGGAGGTCGAGCGCGGCGGCCAGGCGCTCCAGCTCGACCAGCGGGGTGTCGCCCACCGTCGCGAGGATGCCCTTGAGCGGTTGTGCGGCCACCGCGTCAGCCCCCGGTGGACAGGCGCGGCAGGTCCTCCGGGCCGAACAGGTCCGGCCGGGTCCAGCCGTCGAGGTCGTACTCCGCCAGGCACTGGTCCGCGAACCCCTTCAGGGAGTCCGCCTGGCCGCGCGCCTGGTAGCTCAGCAGGGTCTGCACCCGGATGCCCTCGTGGTCGCCGCCGTAGTTCCGCTCGTACAGCTCGTGCCGGCCGGCGAACTCGGTGCCGACCGCGTCCCACAGCAGCTTCAGCAGCTTGACCCGGTCCACCGCCTCGACGCCCCGCGAACCGCGCAGATAGCGGTCGAGGTACGGGCGGATCTGCGGGTTCTTCCAGTCGCTGGAGTGCGAGTTGAGGTAGATCAGGCCGCTGCCGACGGTCTGCTGGATGATCTCCTTGATCCGCGGATAGCCGATGCCCATGAACGTCCGGTACGCCAGGCCGTAGTTGAGGTTGGGCTGGACCGCGCCGCCCACCCACGGGGTGGGCGACTTCGCCATCGCATCCGACATGCCCCAGAACATGTCGCGCCAGTTGAGCACCTCGCCGATCTGCGCCTGGACGCCCCGGAACCCGGAGGTGCCGGTCACCTCCACCGCCTTCAGCAGGCACCCCGCGATGAAGTCCAGCTTCACCGCCAGCCGGGTGCAGCCGTGGAAGGTGAAGCGCTCCAGGAAGCCGGAGCGGGTGGCGAACGCGTTGGCCGCCACCGCGTCGTACATGAACACGTTCTCCCAGGGGACCAGCACCCGGTCCAGGACCATGATGGAGTCGTTCTCGTCCAGCCGGCTCGACAGCGGGTAGTCGAAGGGGCTCCCCAGCAGCGCGGCGTGCATCTCGTAGGAGGTGCGGCAGAACAGCTTCAGGCCGGGGGCGTTCATCGGCAGCGTGAACATCACGCCGAACCGCTTGTCGCGCAGCGGCAGGCCCATGTGCGCGATGAGGTTGGCGTTGGTCAGCGCCGAGGAGGTCGCCACGACCTTGGCGCCGGAGACCACCAGGCCGGCGTCGGTCTCCTCCTCGACGTGCACGCAGACGTCGGCGGTCCGGTCGGCCGGCCGGTCGCGGTCCACCGGCGGGTGGACGATCGCGTGGTTGAAGAACAGCACCTGCTCCTGCGCCCGGCGGTACCAGGTCAGCGCGTTGTCCCGGAAGGGCCCGTAGAAGTCCGCGTTCGCCTTCAGGGTCCCGAAGAACGCCGCCTTGTAGTCGGGGGTGCGGCCCATCCAGCCGTAGACCAGGCGCTGCCAGGCCACGATCGCGTCGCGCGCGGTGACCAGGTCCTCGGCGCTCGTGGCGGTCTTGAAGAACGGGTGGGTGAAGCCGCCGTTCCCGGTGTCCGTGGGCACGCTCAGCACCCCGCGGGACTCCGGTGCGTGCAGCACGTCGTAGAGCTGCGCGAGCGAGCGGGCGCTGTTGCGGAACGCGGGGTGCGCGGTGACGTCCCGGACCCGCTCGCCGTGGATATAGACCTCGCGCCCGTCCCGCAGGGACTCCAGGTATGCGGCACCGGTCATCGGACGGTCGTTGTTCGGCGCGTCCGTGTTCGTACCTGACGCTGTGGTCAACTCGGCCTTCTCTCGCAGAAAAGGGCAGCCGGCCTGCGGCGGCTGCCTCGGCGGCGGGGCAGGGGAGCATCCGGACGGCGGCGCACCGGTGGCGGCGGGCCGCCCGCGTCAACAGGCAGCGGCCGCACCGGACTTGGCAGGGGCGGGCGCGGCGGTCCACGGGTCGGTGAACGGCGGCGGAGCGGGGCGGGAACGCTCCGCCGGGCCGCTGTGGAGGGGCTGTTGCCGTCCCGCCGGCGAGACGGGGCCGGGCGTACGCGATGCTGTCCCGGGGAGCCGCCCGAAACTAAAGTCCCGGGCGGTCCGACCAAGGTATCGTCCATCGGCCGACCCGTCCTCGGGAAGGGATCACGCCGGTAAAGTCCCGATCGTGCCCGACTCCCTGACCGCTTCCGCGCCCGTGCGACGGAGTCCACGGGACTGGACCGTGGACACCGCGCTGTTCCTCCTTGCGGTGGCCTACGGCGTGGTGAGCGCCAAGGGCCGCGCACCGGCGGACCCCGGGATCGGCCTCGACTGGGCCGACGTCGAGCAGATGGCCGGGGTGTTCGGCTGCGTCCTGCTGTGGCTGCGCCGGCGCAAGCCGGTCGAGGTCGCCTTCGTGCTGATCGGCCTCTCGGTGCTGTTCGAGATGGTGGCCGGCGCGATGCTGGTCGCGCTGTTCTCGGTCGCGGTCCACCGCTCCCCGCGGACCACCGCGGTCGTCTACACCGCCGGCCTGCTGCCGGTCGTCTCCGATGTCTTCATCCGCCCCGACGCGGCGCTGCCGGCCTTCCACTTCTTCCTCTTCGGCACCATCGTCCAGGCCGGCGCGGTCGGTTGGGGCCTGTTCATCCACCACCGGCGCAAACTCCTGGTGCAGGTCGCGGCCCAGGCCGCGCTGCGCGCCGAACAGGTCCAGCTGCGGGCCCGGGAGGAGGTGGCCAGGGAGATGCACGACGTCCTGGGCCACCGGCTGTCGCTGCTGGCCCTGCACGCCGGTGCCCTGGAGTACCGCCCCGACGCCCCCAGCGAGGACGTCGCCCGGGCCGCGGGGGTGATCAGGGAGAGCGCGCACCAGGCGCTCCAGGACCTGCGCGAGGTGCTGGGCGTGCTGCGGGCGCCGGCCGGTGAACTGCCCCAGCCCACCCTGGCCGATGTGCACCGGCTTGTCGCAGAGTCGTGTGCGGCCGGGATGCGGGTGCGCCTGCTCAAGGAGATCCCGGAGGCCGCCCCCGACCTGATCGGCCGCACCGCCTACCGGGTCGTCCAGGAAGCGCTCACCAACGTCCGCAAGCACGCCCCCGGGGCGGCCGCTCGCGTCCAGGTGACCGGGAAGGCGGGGGAGGGGCTCACCGTCGAGGTGGCCAACGCCGCGGCCGGCACCCGGCCCGCCGCCCCGGCGGGCGCCGCCGCGGGGCAGGGGCTGGCGGGGCTGGCCGAGCGGGTGGCACTGGCCGGCGGACGACTGGAGTACGGCCCGGCCGGCGACGGCGGCTGGGAGGTCGCGGCGGCGCTGCCGTGGCCGCGGGAGGCGTAGCGCCGGCCCGGTGGTGCGGACGGGCGGATCGTGCGCCGCGCACGGATACGGGCTTTTCGATGTCAAGGGGCGCCCCGCGCGGGGTTTCCGAGCTATGAGTGGGAGTGATCTAGCTGTGCCGAAAGAGCTGAACCCGAAGGCCGACCAGCCCACGGTGGTCGCCGAGCCGATCCTGGGACAAATGCTGGTCTGTGTCGTGTTCGGGCTGATCGGGGCGGGGCTCGGCTGGCTGATCAAGGTGATCGCGAAGTGGCTGGTGACGCTGCCCTGGGCGCCCATGCAGGGCCCGGCGAAGCTGCTGGCCTCGATCCCGGAGCCCGGGCTGACCATCGGGGTGGTGGCCGCGGGCGGCCTCATCGGGCTGGTCGGCGGCGCGATCATCAAGTTCAGCGAGCTGTCGGTGAGCGTCGACGACAACCGGGTCGTCCTCACGCGCAAGGGCGAGCCGCGGGAGTTCGCGGCCTCGGACGTCGCGATGGCCTTCCTCGACGGCAAGCAGCTGGTGCTGCTCGGCCACCGCACCGAGGAACTCGCCCGGGAGGACTGCGACCAGGAGCGCCGCCGGCTGTCCGTGGCCTTCGCCGCGCACGGCTACACCTGGGCCGACGAGGACCCGTACAAGAAGGAGTTCCAGCTCTGGGTGCCGGAGAGCAAGAAGCTGCCGGCGCAGGCGCATGTGCTGCTCAAGGCCCGCGAGGAGCTGCTGCGCAAGCCCGGCTCAGGCGACCAGCTCCGGGAGCTGCGCGGCGAGTTGGTGGAGGCCGGCGTGGTCGTGCGGGACAAGGACAAGCGGCAGTACTGGCGCACGCTGAAGCGGTGAGGCCGGGGCGGCGGCGCGCCCCGCCCCGCCGCCCCACCTCCGCCGCGCTCCCGCGGCCCGCGCCTCATCCGCGCGCCGCGGCCACCTGCTCCACCAGGTCCCGGGCCACCGCGTTGGCGTGCGGGACGGCGCGCAGTTCCGCCCGCAGGTCCCGGGCCCGCTCCCGGAAGGCGCCGTCCTCCAGCAGCCTGAGCAGGGCGGCCCGGACGCTCTCCCCGGTGGCCCGGGTGGCGTGCGTGGTGAGGCCGGCGCCGTGCGCGGCCAGCCGCGACGACAGCAGCGGCTGGTCCACGTCCCAGGGCAGCGCCAGTTGGGGCACGCCGTAGAACGCCGCGGTGGTGAGGGTGCCCACCCCGGCGTGGTGGATGACCGCCGCGCAGGTCGGCAGCAGCGCCTGCATCGGCACGTACGGCACCAGGCGGGCGTTGTCCGGGATGCGCGCCAGGCGCTGCCGGGCCGCGTCGCTGACGGTCGCCACCAGCTCGATGTCCAGGTCGCCGACGGCGTCCAGGACGTCCTGGACGTCGACCGGGTAGGGCAGGCCGTGGTCGCTGACGGTGAGCCCCAGCGTCAGGGCCACCCGGGGGCGCCGCGGCGGCTCCCACAGCCAGCGGGGGACGACCGCGGGACCGCCGTAGGGCGTGAACCGCAGCGAGCGGTAGTCGAGTCCGGGCGCGTGGACCTGGAGCGACGGCGGCAGCAGGTCGATGCTGAACTGGCCGGTGACCATGGACTCGGAGAACTGCGCGCCGTAGCGGTCCGCGTAGCCGCCCAGCCACGACCCCAACGGGTCCTGTCCGCCCGGCTGTTGCGCGGACAGCCGCAGGAAGTGCTGCCGGGCGATCCCGTAGACGTCCGCGCCGATCAGCATCCGGGCGTGCGCGGCGCCGGTCGCCTCGGCCGCGATCGCGCCGGCGAAGGTCAGCGGCTCCCAGACGACCAGGTCGGGGCGCCAGTGCTGGGCGTACTCGGTGAGCGCGCCGGCCAGCGGCGCGTTGGTCATCTTGTGGGCGGCCCCGATCCGGACCCGGTAGGCGTCCCGGAGCCAGTCCAGGGTGATCTCCTTGGGCGCGCGCTCCGCGGCGTCGTACGGCTCGGCCAGGCCCGGCGCCAGTCGCGCGCCCGCGCCGTTGAGCCGGCCGGCGACCTGCCACAGGTCGCGGTCGCTGCCGACCGGCACCGCGGTCAGCCCGGCCTGGTTGACGGCCTTCGTCAGCTTCGGCTGGCAGGCCACCCGCACGTCGTGGCCGGCGGTGCGCAGCGCCCAGGCGAGCGGTGCCATCAGCAGGAAGTGGGTGCGCTCGGGGTAGCAGGTGAACAGAATGCGCATGGTGGGTCGGTTCCGTCTCCTCGTCAGCGGGCGGTGCGCCGTCAGCGGTGGCCGGCGCCGGTGCGGTGGCGGGCGGTGAGTTCTTCGAGGCGGGGGACGAGCTGGTTGGGGGTGGGCAGGGCCAGCAGTTCGGTGCGCAGGTCCGCGGCCCGGGCGCGGAAGGCCCCGTCGTCCAGCAGCCGCCGCAGCTGGTCGCGGAGGGCCGGGCCGGTCGCCGCGGTGTGCGCGACCTCCAGGCCGGCGCCGTGCTCGGTGAGCTTTTGGGCCAGCAGCGGTTCGTCGAAGCTGTAGGGGATCGACAGCTGCGGCACGCCGTACCGGGCGACGGTGCCGAGGGTGCCCGGCCCGGCGTGGTGGATGACGGCCGCGCAGGTCGGCGCCAGCGCGTGCAGCGGTACGAACGGGAGCAGCCGGGCGTTGTCCGGGACGCGGCGGAGTCTGGACTTCTCCGCGTCCGCGAGCGTCGCGACGACCTCGATGTCGAGCTCGCCCAGGGCGTCGAGGACGTCCTGGGCGCTGATGGTGTAGCCGTCGAAGAGGTCGGTCGCGGTCAGCCCCATCGTCAGTGCCACCCGCGGGCGTTCGGGCCGGGACCACAGCCACCCCGGGACCGTCGCCGGGCCGTTGTACGGGACGAACTGCATGCGCAGGTAGTCCAGGCCGTCGGCCTCGATCTGGAGGCTGCGGGGGAACTGGTCGACGGTGAAGTGGCCGGTGACCATGGCCTCGGTGAACTCCCCGCCGTACTTGCGGGCGTAGCCGCCCAGCCAGTGGGCGAGGTGGTCGGTGCGCCGGTCCGCGGGCTGCTGCGCCTTCAGCCGCAGGAAGTGCGCGCGGGCCACGCCGAAGACGTCGGCGCCGAAGAGGATGCGGGCGTGTGCGGCGCCGGTGGCGGTGGCCGCGATCGGGGCGGCGTAGGTGAGCGGGTCCCACAGGACCAGGTCCGGCCGCCAGTGCCGGGCGAACTCCACCAGCCCGGCGATCAGGGGGAAGTTCTCCGGTTTGTGGCCCTTCTCCACCGCGTCGTAGTAGCCGCCCAGCATCGGCTCCCAGCGTGCCTTCGACGGGTCCTCGGCCGCGTCCCAGGGCGCGTGCAGGCCGACCCGGGCCGCTTCGAGCCCCTCGGGGTCCCGCCGCGCCATCCGGAACACATCGCTGTCCCGGCCGACCGGGACGGCGGTGAGCCCGGCCTGGGTGACGACCGGCGCGAACGAGGGCTGGCAGGCGAAGCGGACCTCGTGCCCCGCGGTGCGCAGCGCCCAGGCCAGCGGCACCATGCTCAGGAAGATCGTCTTCTCCGGGATGACGGCGAACAGGACTCGCATCGGATGGCCTTCCAGGGGTTCAGGCGGGGGTGGCGCGGTGGCGGGCGGTGAGCTCTTCGAGGCGCGGGACGAGCTGGTTGGGGGTGGGCAGGGCGAGGGTCTCGTCGCGCAGTGCGGCCGCCCGCGCGGTGAACTGCGGTTCGGTCAGGAGGCGTTGGACGGCGGTGCGGACGGCCTGGCCGGTGGCGCGGCTGGTGTGCAGGTCGAGTCCGGCGCCGTGGGCGGTGAGCTTGCGGGCCAGGATCGGCTGGTCCCAGTGGTAGTGCAGGGACAGATGCGGCACCGGGTGGCGCGCGACGGTGGCGAGGGTGGCCGCCCCGGCGTGGTGGATGAAGGCCGAGCAGGTGGGGGCGAGGTGGTGGATGGGGACGTACGGGACCAGGCGGGCGTTGTCCGGGACGCGGCGGAGCCTGGCCTTCTCGGCGTCGGCGATCGTGGCCACCAGCTCGATGTCGAGGTCGGCGAGGGAGTCCAGCACCTCCTGGGTGTTGACGGTGTAACTGTCGTAGACGTCCGTGGCGGTCAGCCCCATGGTGAGCGCGACCCGCGGCTTCTCGGGCTGCTGCCACAGCCACTTCGGAACGGTGGCGGGACCGCCGTACGGGATGAACTGCGTGCGCACGTAGTCGAGTTCGGGTGCCCCCACCTGGAGGCTGCGGGGGAACTGGTCGACGGTGAAGTGGCCGCTGACCATGGCCTCGCTGAACTCCCCGCCGTACTTGCGGGCATAGCCGCCCAGCCAGTCGGCCATCGGGTCGGTGCACCGCTCCGCCGGCCGTTCCGCCCTCCGCCGCAGGAAATGGCCCCGGGCCACGCCGAAGACGTCGACGCCGAAGAGCAGCCGGGCGTGCGCGGCGCCGACGGCGGTGGCCGCGATCGCGCCCGCGTAGGCGAACGGTTCCCAGAGGACCAGGTCCGGCCGCCACTGCCGGGCGAACTCCACCAGGTCCGCGATCATGGGGAAGTTGTCCTCCCGCAGCGAGCCCACGGCCAGCTCGTAGCCGTCGCGCAGATGGTCCCAGGTGGCCCGCTCCGGGTCCTGGGTGACGTCCCACGGGGCCGGCAGGCCGACCCGGGACGCGGCGATCACCTCGGGATCGACGAAGTCCAGCATCCGGAAGGGGTTCTGGCGCCGCCCGACGGGGACGGCGGTGAGGCCGGCCTGGGTGATCGTGGGGGTGAAGGCGGGTTGGCTGGCGAAGCGGACCTCGTGTCCTGCGGTGCGCAGGGCCCAGGCCAGGGGGGCCATGTACTGGAAGATGCTTTTGTGGGGGTTGGTGGCGAACAGGACGCGCATGGCGGGTGGCCTCATGGGGTTCGGCGGGCGGGGGAGCGGAACTCTTCGGTGAGCCGCTCCAGTTGGGGGACCAGCTCGTTGGGCGTCGGCAGCGCGCACAGCTCGTCCCGCAGCGCGCTCGCCCGTTCCCGGAAGCCGGGCTCGCCCAGCAGCCGCAGCACCGCCTCGCGCACCGCCGGTGCGGTCGCCCGGTCGGCCCCGATCACCAGCGAGCCCCCCTGGGCCGCGGCCTGGCGGGCCAGCGTGGGACCGTCGAAGTCCCAGGGCAGCAGGAGCTGCGGGACAGGGTGTCGGGCCATCGTCATGAGGGTGCCGAAACCGGCGTGGTGGATGGCCAGGCTGCACGTCGGCGCGAGGGCGTGCAGCGGCACATAGGGCACCAGACGGGCGTTGTCCGGGACGCGGGTGAGCTTGCGCTGCTCGTCCTCGGGGAGGGTGGCGACCACCTCGATGTCGAGGTCGGCCAGTGAGGCGAGCACGTCCTGCACGCTGAACGCGTAGCCGGCGCCGTGCTCGGTGGCGCTGACGCCCATCGTCAGGGCCACCCGGGGCCGCTCGGGCGCGGTCCACAGCCACCGGGGCAGCGTCGCCGGCCCGCCGTAGGGGACGAACCGCATCGGCAGGGTCCGCAGGCCGCTCGCCAGCCGCAGCGACGCCGGGAGCTGGTCGACGGTGAAGTGGCCGGTGACCATGGATTCGGTGAACTCCCCGCCGTGCAGGCGGGCGTAGCCGCCCAGCCAGTCGCCGAGCGGATCGGAGTGCTGCGCCCGCGGCTGCCGGTCGCGCAGCCGCAGGAAGTGGTCGCGGGTGACGCCGAAGGCGTCCACGCTCCACAGCAGCCGGCCGTGCGCGGCACCGCACGCCGTCGCGGCGATGGGCGCCGCCATCGCCAGCGGCTCCCACAGCACGAGGTCGGGCTGCCAGGCGCGGGCGAAGCGGACCAGATCGGCGATCATCGGGAAGCTGGCCGGCTTGTGCCACAGGCGCACGATCTGCTCGTAGCCCTCGGTCAGATGCGCCCAGGTGGCCCGCTCGGGATCGTGCGCCACGTCGTAGGGCGCGGGCAGGCCGAACTCCGGCCGGTAGGACCAGTCCGGGAGGGTGTGCATCTGGCGGCGCAGCAGCTCCCACAGGTCGTAGTCCCGGCCGACCGGTACGGCGGTCAGCCCGGCCTGGGTGATCACGTCGGTGAACCACGGGGTGCCGGCGACCCGCACCTCGTGGCCCGCGGTCCGCAGCGCCCACGCCAGCGGCAGCAGGGGCAGGACGTGCGCCTTCTCGGGGTTGGCGACGAAGAGGACCCGCACGGCGTCAGCCCCCGCTCACGGCGGTGGCGGCGGCGCGGTCCCGCCGCTCGGCGACGAACCGCTCCAGCGTGGCCACCAGCGCGTTGGGGGTGGGCTGGGCGAGCATCCGGTCCCGCAGCCCGGCCGCGCCCCGGCGGATGCCCGGGTCGGACAGCAGGGTGCCAAGGCCCTCCCGGACGTCCGCGCCGGTGGCCTCCTTGGGGTTCAGCATCAGCCCGGCGCCGACCCGGGCGACGCCCTCGGCCAGCGCCGGACCGTCGTTGTCCCAGGGCAGCGTCAGCTGGGGCAGACCGCGCAGCGCCGTGGTGGCCAGGGTGCCGAAGCCGGCGTGGTGGATGACCGCGTCGCAGGTGGCGGCGAGCGCGTCCAGCGGCAGGAAGGACGCCACCGTGGTGTTGTCCGGGACGCGGGCGAGCTTGCGCTGCTCGGCCTCGGCGAGGGTGGCGACCAGCTCGATGTCCAGGTCGCCGAGCGCGTCGAGGACGTCCTGCACGCCCACCGCGTACTCCCCGCCGTGACCGGTGGTGCTCAGCCCCAGGGTGAGCGCCACCCGGGGCCGCCGCGGCGGGCGGCGCAGCCAGGCGGGGACGACGGCGGGGCCGCCGTAGGGCACGTACCGCAGCGGCAGGTACGCAAGGCCTGCGGCGCGGCGCTGGAGGCACTCCGGAACCAGGTCGACGGTGGCCTGGCCGGTGATCAGCTCCTCGGTGAACTCCCCGCCGTACTTGCGGGCGTAGCCGCCCAGCCAGTCGGCCATCGGGTCGGTGCGCCGGTCCGCCGGCTGCTGCGCCTTCAGCCGCAGGAAGTGCTCGCGGGCCACGCCGTACATGTCGGTGCCGAAGAGCAGCCGGACGTGCGCGGCGCCGACGGCCTGGGCGGCGAGCGCGCCCGCGTAGGTGAGCGGCTCCCAGACGACCAGGTCCGGCTGCCAGTTCCGGGCGAACTCCACCAGGTCGGCGACCATCGGCACGTTGCTGGTCTTGTGCCAGCGGTCGACCTGCGCGGCGTAGCCCTCGCTGAGGTACTCCCAGGTGATGTCCTCGTCCGCCCGCGCGGCCACGTCGTACGGCAGCGGCATGCCGCCCTTGTCGGCCTGGCCCAGCCAGCCGGGGTCCCGGGACAGGATCTGCCACAGGTCCCGGTCCCGGCCGACCGGGACGGCGGTGAGCCCGGCCTGGGTGATCTCCTCGGTGAACTTCGGCTGGCTGGCGAAGCGGACCTCGTGGCCGGCGGTGCGCAGCGCCCAGGCCAGGGGCGCCATGAGGAGGAAGTGGGTGCGCTCCGGATAGGCGGTGAACAGGACTCGCATGGGGCTGCCTTCCAGGGGTTCAGGCGGGGGTGGTGCGGTGGCGGGCGGTGAGTTCCTCAAGGCGCGGGACGAGCTGGTTGGGGCTGGGGAGGGCGAGGGTCTCGTCGCGCAGCGCGGCGGCCCGTGCGGTGAACCTGGGCTCGGTGAGGAGGCGTTGGACGGCGGTGCGGACGGCCTGGCCGGTGGCGCGGCTGGTGTGCAGGTCGAGTCCGGCGCCGTGGGCGGTGAGCTTGCGGGCCAGGATCGGCTGGTCGTAGTGGTAGTGCAGGGACAGGTGGGGCACGGGGTGGCGGGCGACGGTGGCGAGGGTGGCGGCGCCGGCGTGGTGGATGAACGCGGAGCAGGTGGGGGCGAGGTGGTGGATGGGGACGTACGGGACCAGGCGGGCGTTGTCCGGGACGCGGCGGAGCTTGGCCTTCTCGGCGTCGGCGATGGTGGCCACCAGCTCGATGTCGAGGTCGGCGAGGGCGTCCAGCAGCTCCTGGGTGTTGACCGTGTAGCCGTCGTAGACGTCGGTGGCGCTCAGGCCCATGGTGAGCGCGACGCGGGGCTTCTCGGGCTGCTGCCAGAGCCACTTGGGGACGGTGGCGGGACCGCCGTAGGGGATGAACTGGCAGCGTATGTAGTCGAGTTCGGGCGCCTCCACCTGGAGGCTGCGGGGGAACTGGTCGATGGTGAAGTGGCCGGTGACCATGGCCTCGCTGAACTCCGCGCCGTACTTGCGGGCGTAGCCGCCCAGCCAGTCGGCGAGCGGGTCGCTCTGCTCCGCGGGCGGCTGCTGCGCCTTCAGCCGCAGGAACTGCTGCCGGACGCCGCCGTGGACGTCGATGCCGAAGAGCAGTCGGGCGTGGGCTGCGCCGACGGCGGTGGCCGCGATCGGGCCGGCGAAGGTCAGCGGGTCCCAGAGGACCAGGTCCGGCCGCCACTGCCGGGCGAACTCCACCAGCCCGGCGATCATCGGGAAGGCCGTCTGGCGGTGCCGGTCGGCCACCGCGCGGGCCATCCCGGGCGCCAGGTACTCCCAGGTGTCCTTCCCCGGGTCGGTGAACGCGTCGTAGGGCTCCTCGATGCCCGCCCGGCCCGCGTCGAACCCGTTCTTGGACGCGCGGGCCGCCCACAGCTTGGCGTGGTCGCGCCCGACGGGGACGGCGGTGAGGCCGGCCTGGGTGATCGTGGGGGTGAAGGCGGGTTGGCTGGCGAAGCGGACCTCGTGTCCTGCGGTGCGCAGGGCCCAGGCCAGGGGTGCCATGTACTGGAAGATGCTTTTGTGGGGGTTGGTGGCGAACAGGACGCGCATGGCGGGTGGCCTCACGGGGTTCGGCGGGCGGGGGAGCGGAACTCTTCGGTGAGCCGCTCCAGTTGGGGGACCAGCTCGTTGGGCGTCGGCAGCGTGCGGAACTGGTCGCGCAGGTCCGTGGCGGCCTGCCGGAAGGCCGGCTCGCCCAGCACCCGCAGCAGGCTCTCCCGCACCACCGCGCCGGTGGCCCGGTCGGCGCGGACGGTCAGCACGGCGCCCTGCCCGGCCGCCCGCCGGGCCAGCTCCGGCTCGTCGAAGTCCCAGGGCACGGCGACCTGGGGGATCGGGTTGAGGGTCGTGGTCAGGAAGGTGCCCGGCCCGGCGTGGTTGATCACCGCGCTGCAGGTCGGCAGCAGGGCGTGCAGCGGTACGTACGACACCACCCGGGCGTTGTCCGGGATCCGCTTCAGCTTGCGCTGCTCGGACTCCGCGAGGGTGGCGACGACCTCGATGTCCAGGCCGTCCAGCGCGTCGAGGATGTCCCCGACGTCGGCGATGTGGCCGGCGAAGCGGTTGGTGGCGGCGATGCCCAGGGTGAGCGCCACCCGGGGCTTCTCCGGCTCCTGCCACAGCCACCTGGGGACGACGGCGGGTCCGCCGTAGGGGACGTAGCGCAGCGGTACGTACCGCACGCCGTCCGCGGCCATCCGCATCGAGGGCGGGAACTGGTCGAGGGAGAAGTGCCCGGTGGCCAGCTCCTCGGTGAACTCGCCGCCGTACTTGCGGGCGTAGGCCCCCAACCAGTCGGCGAGCGGGTCGCCTTGCTCCTCGGGCGGCTGCTGCGCCTTCAGGTGGAGGAAGCGGCTGCGGGTCAGGCCCAGCACGTCGATGCTCCACAGCAGCCGGGCGTGCGCGGCGCCGACGGCCTGGGCGGCGATCGCGCCGGCGTAGGTCAGCGGCTCCCAGATCACCAGGTCCGGCTGCCAGTGGCGGGCGAACTCCACCAGGTCGGCGGTCATCGGGAAGTTGTCGGTCTTGTGCCAGTGGCCGACGACCTGGGCGTAACCGGCCTTCAGCGTCGGCCAGTCGAGCTCCTCCGGCGCCTGTTCGGCGGCGCTGTAGGGGGCGGGCAGGCCCTTGCGCTCGGCCTCCATCCGCTCCGGGTTCAGCTGCGGCAGCCGCCAGACCGGGCGGTCGCTGCCGACCGGGACGGCGGTGAGCCCGGCCTGGGTGATGACGGAGGCGAACTTCGGCGGGGCGGCGACGCGGACCTCGTGGCCTGCGGTGCGCAGCGCCCACGCCAGCGGCACCATCTGCTGGAACAGGCTCTTGTCCGGGGTGGTGGTGAACAGTATTCGCATCGTGTCCCTCGGAAGGTGCGGTCAGGCAGGGGTGCGGTGCTGCTGCGCGACGGCGGCGGCGATCCGGTCCAGCCCCGCGTGGAGCGGTACGCGCGGGGTCCAGCCGGTGACGTCCCGGAACGCGGCGGAGCGGAGCACGAAGTCGATCCGGTCCGTCGGCATGGCGTAGGCGGCGGGCGCGCTCTCCACGACCGGCACCGGGGGCCGGCCGGTCTGCCGGGACACCGCCCGCGCGATCGCCGCGAACAGCTCGGCCACGCTGGTCTGTTCACCGGTGCCGATCTCCCAGGCCCGGCCCGCGACCGCGTCCAGCGCGTCCAGGGCCGCGGTGAACGCCCGCGCCGCGTCGTCGATGCCGAGCAGATCGCGCTTGGCGGTGCCGCCGTGCCAGACGGTCAGCGGCTGCCCCTCGACGGCCCGCCGGGTCATCGAGGCGACCACCCCGCGGTCGAGGTCGGCGGGGTCGGTGCCGAGGCTGTAGAGCGTGGACAGGCGCAGGGTGCTGCCGCGGACCAGGCCCTCGGCGGTGGCCTCGGCGATCGCCCGCTCCGCGGCCAGCTTGTGCCGGTCGTAGGCGGTCAGCAGCTCCTCCGGCCGGACGCCGGCGGCCGCCAGGTCCGCGGGCACCTGGGCGGACTGGGAGAGCGAGCCGGAGAACAGCAGGGCCGGGGGCCGGGCCGGGCGGTGGGCCCGGACCGCGTCGAGCACGTCGTGCACCAGGCCGAGGTTGACGCGTTCGGCCAGCGTGTCGCCGTCGGCCACCCGCCAGGTGCCCGAGCCGGAGATGTGCGCGACGAGATGGACGATCACGTCGGCGTCCTTGATCGCGTCGGCGACCGCGCCCGGCTCGGTGAGGTCGACCCGGCGTTCCTCGATCCGGGCGGTGGGCCCAGGCGGCAGCGCCACCGGGCGGCGGCCGACGAGCCGGAGGCGGACCGGGCGGCCCGCCAGCTCCCGGCTGACGGCCGTACCGAGCAGGCCCGAGGCCCCGAGGACGGTGATCAGCGGTCCCGTTCCCTGACCTGGCACTGGTTCTCCTTAAAGTCCGGTTGCGGTGGGTGGCCCCGGCACGCTCCTGCCGCGGCGGGCGCCCGGGAGGTCCCGGGGCGGTCGGTCGGGGTCACGCGGCGGCGGACGGCCGGTTCGGGTCCGTGCGCCAGCTCCGCCCCGGCCCCAGGACGTCGTCGAGGGCGCCGTCGACATGCCGCTCCCATTCGGCGCGGACGAGCTGGAAGGTGTGCAGATCCCAGTGGCGTCCGCGGAAATAGAGATGGTCGCTGAGAATCGCGGTGGCGGTGTCGTTCTGGGGCGTGAGGCCGACCGAGCCGAAAGTGGCCTCGGTGGTCTGGGCGATCACCTTAGCGATATCGAACATCGCAAAGGCATAGTTGATCGTCAGATAGATCGCTTCGGAACCCACGCCGAGCCGGGCCCGTTCCGGATCGAGATACACCCCGGCCTTGACGTGCCCGGCGGGATCGAGCCCGTGCAGCGTGCTGAATCCCAGCAGATCGCCGCTGCCCCGACGGGTGACGAGAAAAGCCGCGGCGCACTTCGACAGATCGCGGTTTCCGGCCCGGCCGGTGGGACTGACGTTCTCGATTCCGGTCCGCAGCATGGTGCGTATCAGGTCCGCGTGATGCGCGGTGGACGCCGGGCGGAAGGCGAGCCGGCGGGACGTGGTGTGCGGGAAGAGCACGGTGGTCGTCCAATCTTCTGCGGTGGGTGGCCTGGGCGCCTGTCGTCACATGCCCGTGCGCCGCGCGGCGTCCGGGGCGTCCGTGAGGCCCGTGCGGTCCTCCCGGAGCCGGTCCCAGTGCATTTCGCCGACGGCCGCCGGCAGGGTGTCGAGCCGGTGCAACTCCTCGTCGGTGAGGCGCAGTCCGGCCGCGGCCACGTTCTCCTCCAGCCAGTGCACATGCCGGGTGCCGGGGATCGGGACGACGTCCGGGCCCTGCGCCAGGGCCCAGGCGATGGCCACCTGGGAGGGCGTGGCGCCGTCGTGCCGGGCGGCGATCTCGCGCAGCCCGTCCAGGATCGCCTCGTTGGCGCGCATGGCCTCGGCCCCGAACCGCGGGTCCCGGACCCGGGAGTCGCCCGCGCCCAGCTGCCGGGGGGAGACCCGGCCGGAGAGGTATCCGCGCCCGATGGGGGCGAAGGCGAGGAAGCCGACGCCGTTGCGCCGGCACCACGGCAGGACGTCCCGCTTGCTCTGCGGCGCCCACACCGACAGCTCGTACTGCACCGTGGTGAGCGGGAAGACGGCGTGGATCTCGTCGAGTTCGGCGCAGGTGGCGTGCGAGATGCCCAGGGCGCGGACCTTGCCCGCGGTGACCAGTTCGCCGAGCGCGCCCCAGGTCTCCGCGAGCGGCACCGCCGGGTCCACGCGGTGGAGTTGGTACAGGTCGATGGTGTCGGTCCGCAGCCGCCGCAGCGAGGCGTCGCAGGCCCGCCGCAGATGCTCCGGCCGCCCGTCGCGCATGAACTTCCCGTCGGGCCGGGCGATCATCCCGCACTTGGTCGCCACCACCGCCCGGTCGCGGCGCCCTTCGAGCGCCCGGCCGATCAACTCCTCGTTGGTGAACGGACCGTAGACGTCGGCGGTGTCGAAGAGATCGACACCGAGGTCCAGCGCCCGGTGGATGACCCGGATGGATTCCTCGTCATCGCGCGGCCCGGTCTCATAGCCATAGGACATCGAACTGCAGCCAAGTCCCAGCGCGCTCACGGAGAATCCGTCCGCCAGTTTCGTCTCCCACATCTTTTGCGTACTCCAAAATCTCCGGTGCCGACGATACGGGACGGCCGGGAAACCGCTGGATTTCCGCGGCGCACATCGATATATGTCCTCCGGGCGCCTTACGCCGCCTGGCATCTTTCCGTATCCGCCCGGCGGTCCGGGAGTTGTCGAGGCGAATTTAATGGCTGTCGCGGGGCTCGCCGGAATTACGTTCCGGCGCGGGCCGGAGAAACTCCGCGAGCAGTTCGGGGGCGGCCTCGCCGGTGAGCGTCATGAACTGGTCGACGGTCATGTCCGGGGCCTGGTAGAAGCGCATCCCGGCCGCCGTCGGCACGCCCAGGCTCACCAGCCCCAACCAGCGCTGCACCAGCGACTGGCGGACCTTCAGGCCCAGCACGGCCTCGCGGGTGAGCACCGCGGTCTGCCGCCGCGACAGGCCGTGCCGCAGGACGAGGTACCGGCCGACGTAGGTGTGCCCCAGCGTCCGGAAGGCGACCACCGCCAGCGCGGCCGCGAGCGGCGCGGCCCACAGCGGGACCGTCCACAGCCACCCGGGGACCACCCGGGTGGCGCCGAGCCAGGCCAGCAGGCCCGAGAGCACACCGCAGAACGTCGCCGCCCACAGCAGCCGCCGGTACAGCGCGGCGCGCGGATGGCGGCGCAGCGGCGCCTCCAGCGGCTGGACCGGCCCCGGGAGCACCATCCCCGCCACCCGGCGGGCCTCGCCGATCGGCCCGCGCGGCAGGATGCTGCTGGCCGGCTCGCTGGTGAGCGACCAGCTCGCCAACCCCGTGGAGATCACGGCCGTTTCGGTCAGCCCGATCCAGCGCCAGAACAGCGGCTCGCTGAGGTGGATACCGCGCAGCCGCCGGTCGTCGCGGTGCACCTCCCGGGTCGTCAGCAGGCCCTGCCGGGTGACCAGCGCGGTGCCGTCCTCCTTGACCCGGCGCAGGAGTTGGAAGTTTCCGTTCTCCTTGATGAAGCCGCCGGCCAGCGCGGAGAAGCCGAGCACGAACACCACGGCGGCCCAGAGCGCGTAGCGGCCGGTGCGGCCGGTGGCGAGGTGGTCGATGAGGCGGCCCAGGGCGCCGGTGAGGTCGAGGTTGACCAGGTCCAGCAGCGAGTCCAGGCTCCACAGCAGCAGCGCGCCGACGAGCATGCCCCAGATGTTGATGACGTTGTAGAAGATCCAGTACCAGCGCGCCTCGGCGAGGACGGTCTCCTGCGCCGCGGGAGAGGCCCCGTCGCCGGCCGCGTCCGGTGCGCTGCCGGGCATCAGCTCATGGCGCAGCTCCTGGGCCGTCTCCTTGCTGACGGCGTCGAGCCGGAGCGCCGGCCGGGACCGGCCCGAGCTGATGACGACCACGCGCAGCCCGGCGAGCCGGTGCCGCAGCATCGCCTTGTGGTCCACCGCACGGATGCGCTCGCGCGGCACCTGGCGGTAGACCCGCAGCAGCCGGCCCGTTTTGATCTCCACCAGCTCGTCGGTGATGCGGTAGCGCGTGCGCAGCCACCGCACCACGTCGGAGACGCTGATGAACATGCCCACACCGGTCGCGGCCAGCGCCGGCCACAGGTCCGCAAGGTGCCGCCCGGTGCCGAAGAAGACCATCGACAGCACGGTCGGCAGCGTGGAGAGCACCAGCCGCACCAGATTGACCCAGATCAGCCGCCCGTTCAGCCGCTGCCAGGGCGCGTCGTCGTCGGGCGGGCCGGGCGCGGGAGCGGGGTGCTCCGGGGCGTCCGCGGTCGTCACGTCGCGTCCCCCGGGGTGGCCTGGGTGAGCGCGGTGAGTTCCGCCGCGGTGGTCGCCACCACGTCGGCGTCCAGGCCGACGATCTTGATGTGGCCCTCGTGCGACGCGGTGACGACCCGGAGCGTGGCCAGCCCCAGCCACTGCTGGACGGGGCCGCGCGCCACATCGACGCTCTGGATGCGGGAGATCGGGACGATCCGCCACTCCCGCACCAGCCAGCCCTTGAGCTCGTAGACGGCGAGCTCGGTGCACTCCCAGCGGTGCACGCGGTAGCGCCAGCTCGGCATGACCGCGCCGGTCACCACGTGCGCGGCCGCCACGGCGACGAGCACCGGACCGACCCAGGTCCGGGACTCGTCCCACAGCCAGTAGGTGACCCCCAGGGCACCGACCACGACGACCATCGACAGGGCCACCCGAATCGTCCACCACCACACCGCCCGCCGCTCCACGCGGTGGCGGGGCGGGCGTATAGGGGATTGGCGGGCGCCGGCCGAAAGCGCCAAAGGCGGCGCCTCTTGTCCAGTCATGCCGCTATGGTGCACCGGCTTTCTCGCGAAACGCGATGATGCGTAACGGAATTACGCGGTTTCAGCCGTTGATGGCCGGTGCGGATTTCGCGGCGTCGTCGAGTACCGCGGTGATCCAGGTCAGCAGGTCTTTCCCGGTGCGGACCGCGGCGGCCTGCCAGAGTTCGCGCTGACCGTCATCCGGTTTCATCTTCAACTGCAGGGCGCGGGCGGCACCGGCAATTTCCTTCTGGGCCCGGACCTGCCGCCGCAGTTCGTTCCGCGACCAGCCGTGCTCGGCGGCCCGGGCCAGCCATGGGCCGCGCTCCTCCGGTGGCAGCCCGGCGACCTCGCCGTGGTGCTGGAAACTCAGGCCCTCGTGCCGTTCGTGCGGTTCGAAACGCCGGGCGACCCAGGCGTAGTTGCGCAGCGTCTGATAGTCGAGCGAGGTCTGCGCAATCGCGTGCTTATAGCGGTTGGGGAATTCGGCCTGACCGTAGAGCAGCCAGTCGCCGAGCCACCAGGCGGAAGAACTGGAAATCTCCTGGATCTGCCGGCCCAGACTGCGCCAGGCGTCGATGGACATCCCCCGGGGGATGCAGAGGGCGGATCTCCTCCGCATTGCCTGGCCCGCCCTCGCCGACGGACCCGTTCGCGAGTCGCTCCCCCTGGTGGCGACGACCGAGCTCACCGTTTTCCGCAGAGCACCATCGAGCACTCCCCTCACCGCCTCTCGCTGGGTGGCATTTCGTTAATAGAACACCGACGGCGCGGGTACCTCCTTGATGGGATCTGGACGACCTCCAAACGCCCAGGTTGGCTCCGCCGCGCACGGCGGGCGGGGCGCGCGGGGGGGCGTTCGACTCCGTCCCGCCGGCGGGACGAAGAGCGGTCCGGCGGGCCGCGCACAGGCCCGCTGACCTGCACCATTCGCACGTCTTGTGCACAGTGGTGCCGGTAGATAAGGGCGTGCACCGGAGCGTGTCTATTGCTGGGCTATCATCACGCCGGAGGGGAGTAGGAGGGGGAAACGCATGCCTGCCTCTCTGACCGCAACGCTCATCGGACCCGTTCTGGCGCTACGGGAGGGACGCCAGTTGGAACTCGGGTCGCCGACCCAGCGGACCATCTTCGCCGTACTCGCCACCCACGCGGGCCGCACCGTCAGCCGTGACGAACTGGTCCACGCGATCTGGGGCGAGCGCGCCCCGGCCACGGCCGTCAACAGCGTCTACACCTACGTCTCACGCCTGCGCAACTCCCTGCGGACCGAACACCGCGGCGACCACGCGGAGTTATTGGTCTCCGACCGCTTCGGCTACATGCTCCGGGTCGCACCCGAGGGAGTCGACGTCCGGCGGTTCACCACCTCGCTGGCCACCGCGCGACAGCTGCGGGCCGAGAACGCCGCGCCCCGGGCGGTCCGCGAGTTGGAGGCGGGGCTGAGCCTGTGGCGCGGCACCCCGTACGAGGGCGCCATCGGCCCCTTCGTGCACGCCGAGCGCGCCCGGCTGACCGATGCCCGGCTGCTGGCGCTGGAGGACTGCGCCGAGATGCTGATGGAACTGGGCCGTCCGGTCGCCCTGGTCGGCGAGCTCTCCGCCCTCGTCCACCACCACCCCCTGCGGGAGCGCCTGCGCTACCTCCTCATGCGCTGCTACGTCGAACTCGGCTGGCACGCGGACGCGATCAGGGAGTACCACAGCCTGCGCAAGCGGCTGGTCGAGGAGCAGGGCGTGGAACCGGGCGGCCCTCTGCGGCAGTTGTACGAGCGGGCGCTGCGCGGCGGCGCCGGTCCGGTGTCCGGGCCGGGCCGCACACCGCCCCCGGCGGGCGACACCCCACCGGAGGCGCTGTCCCAACTCGTCCGGGAGGTCCCGGGTTTCACCGGCCGGAGCGCGGAACTGGCGCAGCTGAACTCGCTGGCGGAGCAGGCGTCCGCCGAGCCCACCCTGCTGCTGGTCACCGGCGGCCCGGGGATGGGCAAGACCGCGCTGGCCACGCGCTTCGCCCATGCGATGGCCCACCGCTACCCCGACGGCCAGCTCCATGTCGACCTGCACGCCGCCGGCACCCCGGGGCAGAAGGCGCCCGAGGCCGCCATCCGCCACCTGGTGGCGGCCATGGGCCGGCCCGCGCCGTGCGAGAGCGTCGACGCCCGGGCGGCCTACCGCAGCCTGGTCGCCGGCCGCCGGCTGCTGATCGTCCTGGACGACGCGGCCGGCGTCGAGCAGGTCAGGGCGCTGCTGCCCGGCACCCCGTCCTCCCTGGTGGTGGTCACCAGCCGCAACGGGCTGGCGGGCCTGATCGCCAGGGACGGTGCGCGCCGGATCGTCCTGGAGGGGATGGGCAAGGAGGACGGCCTGCGGCTGTTCGGCCGGATCGTGGGCGAGCCGTTCACCGTCCGGCACCGCCCCGCCGTGCAGCGGCTGGTGGCCGCGTGCGGAGGTATGCCGCTGGCGCTGCGGATCGCCGCGACGCGCATCAAGGTCGCCCCCTCTCCCGCCGACGCCCTCGCCTGCTTCGAGGACGGCGATCCGGTCGACTTCCTGGAGCTGTCCGGCGACCGGGAGTCCTCGCTGAGCACCGTCATCGGCTGGTCTTACGCCGCGCTTCCGCCGGAGGCCGCCCATGTCTTCATGGCGCTCGGCCTCCAGGAGGAGCGGGTCGTCACACTGCCCCTGGCCACCGGGCTGAGCGGGATGGACCGGCCGGAGTGCCGGCGCGCGCTGCACGCGCTCGTGGACGCCGGTCTGCTGCGCGAAGTGGCCCCGGACCGCTTCTGCCTGGACAGCCTGATTCTCGCGTACGCGCAGTGGCTGGGGAAGCCGCAGCAGCTGGTTCCGCGTCAACGCACCGTCCGCTGCGCACGATTAGCCACGATCACCATGATGGACCCGAGTACGGAGAGCGAGAGATTGCAGATGATCTCGTAGCCCTGGAGCGGTGCGATGTGCGGGATGACGTAGCGGTTGACGAAGTTGAGCACCGGGCTCAGGAAGGGTTGGGTGGCCAACTGGTCGACGGTGCCGCTGATTCCGGCGACGACCAGGAAGAGCCCGAAGAGCTGCACCAGCTTTGCCATACGGTCACGCTAGGCGGCCGCACCCGCCGCCCGGACCGGCCATCGGTACCGCCGGTGCCGACCGAAGTGCCGTCGTCCGGGCGCCGGGGCCGACCAAAGTACCCTTCGCCCGCCGACTTCGGTCCCGTCCCGCCGTCAAGATCACCGGCTACCCTGACCGCATGACCTCAGCCGAGTCCTCCACGGTGGGTTCCTCCACGGTCGACGTGCTGATCGTCGATGACGATCCACTGGTCCGCGCGGGGCTGTCGGTGATGCTCGGCGGCGCCCCGGACCTCCGGGTGGTCGCCGAGGCCGGCGACGGCGCCGAGGCGATCGGGCTGGTCCGGCAGCACCGCCCGCACGTGGTCCTGATGGACGTGCGGATGCCGGTCATGGACGGACTGGCCGCCACGGAAGCGCTGCGTGCCATGAGCGACGCCCCCGAGGTCCTGGTCCTGACGACGTTCGACGCCGACGAGTACGTCCTGCGCGCGCTGCGCGCCGGCGCCGCGGGGTTCGCGCTGAAGGACACCCCGCCGCCGGAGATCGTCTCGGCCATCCGGCGGGTGGCCCAGGGCCAGCCGGTGCTCTCGCCGGCGGTCACCCAGCGGCTGATCGCCCAGGTGGTCTCCGCGCCGGACCACTCGCGGCGCCGCCGGGCGGCCGCCGAGCGGCTGGCGCTGCTCAACGACCGCGAGCGCGCGGTGGCGCTCGGCGTCGGCCAGGGAAAGTCCAATGCGGAGATCGGCGCCGCGCTCTACCTCGGCGTTTCCACGGTGAAAACGCACGTCTCCAGCATCCTGACCAAGCTCGGTCTGAACAACCGGGTCCAGGTCGCGCTCCTGGTGCAGGACGCCGGGGAGTTGGAGGACTACCGCTGAGCCGGCCCCGGCGCAGCGGCAAAGAAGCGGCCCCGGCGGTCACTCCAGAGGAAGCAAAGAAGTTAAAGAACGGGTATAGACACGGCCTGACCGTGGCTGGATAGAGTTGCTTGCAATCAGTCGTCCGTTGACCAAGAACGACAGAGGCAATTCATCATGGGGGAATGGAAAGTACGGGCTCGTCCTCGTGCGACTGCGTCGGCGGTGCCCGCCGGCGCGGGAAAGTTGTCCAAGGCTTCCGAGAAGGCGACGGCGCGCCGCACGGCGCTCGAATTGCCCTCCGGTATGTCGCTGGACGATTGGCAAAGGATAGGTAATCAGCTCTATGTGGCGGCCGATTCCTCTGCCTGGTGGCTCGGTGACTGGCTCATCTACGGCCGGTCCGCCTATCCGGACCGCTATCAGCGGGCCGTCGAGGAAACCCGGCTCGATTACCAGACGTTGCGCAACTACGCCTGGGTCGCCCGGCGTTTTTCGCCGCTGCGCCGGCGCACCGGTTTAAGTTTCCAGCACCACGCCGAACTCGCCAGCCTCCCGGAAAACGAGCAGGAGTACTGGCTGGACCGGGCGGAGCGGCTCAACTGGTCCCGGAACTTCCTGCGCGGCCGCGTCCGGGCGGCCCGCCAGGGCCAGGCCGACGAGCCGGGCGTCCAGGACACCGACAGCATCAGCATGCGGATCCAGGTGAACGTCTCACGGGACCGGCGCCAGGCCTGGTCCCAGGCCGCGGCCGACGCGGACCAGGACCTCCAGGGCTGGGCGATGTCCATCCTCGACTACGCGGCGGCCGCGGTCCTCAAGGAGTAACGCCCCACAGGCCCGGCCGACCTCCACGGCGCTGCCCCTGAACTGCCCGAACGGCGGGACGGGGGCAGCGCCGCGTCGCGCCGGGGGCCGTGCCGCGTGGCGGGCGCGCCTGAACGGGGGCAGGGTCGGTGGGTGGGGCCGTTCACGGGCCCTCGGGGGCGTCCCTGACGCAGTTGGCGGTGGCAGCCGCTGCGGCCGAGCGACAGGAGACTCCGCGTGGTGCGAAGGACGTGGCACATACGGCGGCCGTGGCGGACCGCGTCGAGCGGGCTGGCGTTCCTACTGACGGCCACGATGGCGTCGTCCGCGCTGGCGTCGGGCCCGGGCGGCCGCCAGGAACTGGCCACCCGGGGCGGCTCGGCGGTCAGCCTCCGGGCCGGGCACCGGACACCGTTCGTCATAGCCCACCGCGGCGCCTCCCGGCACGCGCCGGAGAACACCCTCGCGGCCATCGACGCGGCGCACCGCCGGGGGCTCGTCTGGGTCGAGAACGACGTGCAGCGGACCAAGGACGGCCAACTGGTCGTGATGCACGACACCACGCTGAACCGGACCACCGACGCCGCGAAGGTCTTCCCGCACCGGGCGCCGTGGCGGGTGGGGGACTTCACCGCGGCGGAGATCGCGCGGCTGGACGCCGGAAGCTGGTTCGGGGGGCGGTTCGCGGGCGAGCGGGTGCCCACACTGGCCGCCTATCTCCGCCGGCTCGACCGCAACCGGCAGGGTCTGCTGCTGGAACTCAAGGCGCCCGAGCGCTATCCGGGAATCGAGGCGCAGACCCTCCGTGAACTGCGGGCGCGGGGCTGGCTGGACGGTGCGCACCTCAGCCGTCGCCTGGTGATCCAGAGCTTCTCCGTGCGCTGCGTCCGGCGGGTCCACAGCCTGGCGCCCCAGGTGCGCACGGGAATTCTGGGACATCCGCCGCTCAGCGCGCTGCGGAGCTACGCGCGCTTCGCCGACGAGATCAACCCCCGTATGTCGCAGGTCGATTCGCGCTGGGCGCAGGCCGTGCACCGGCTCCGCGGGCCGCACGGCCGCCGCCTGGAGATCTACGCCTGGGACGTGGCGGCGGACGCCGGCGTGCAGACGGTCCGGACGCGGCCCGTCGAAGGCGTCATCGACTGAGCCGAGCGGGTGGAAAGGGCGGGGCGGCAGACGCCGCGACGCCGCGGAGATCCGTCAGAAGCGCCCTGGTTTGTGAACTTTCCCCCAGGCTCGCTGGGTGTACTCTCTCGCCAGCCTTTTGCGGCAGTTTGACCGAATAAGGGGAGGGTGTGGCGAAGGGTCACGACCCGCTCTCGGGTGCGACGGGTCGAGATTTACGGGATTCCGTCGGCGGGGCTAAGGTGCCAGGGATGTTCGACGCCATGATCCCCGTAAATGTACTAAGACGCCGGATTTGGATGGTGGGTTCCGTTTCGGAGCCTGGTACGTCTCCGCGTCCAGTTTTCCCGACAGGCGCGTTCCGGGAGGGGCGTTGACGAACGAGATTCCGGCGCACGGCGAGCGGCAGGTGCCGCTGCCCGCGCCGAGGCAGCTGCCGAGCGGGGCGTCTCCCGCGTCGGGTGCGACCGCGGGAGCGGAGGAGGCCGGTGTGTCGACGGCCACCCTCTCCCCGGCGGCCGCACCGCCCGCGGGGGCGTCCCCGCAGACACCCGCGAAGGACGGGCCCGGTCGGCGGCCCGAGGAGCGCCCGGAACGGGCGGCGGCCGGCGGCGGCAAGCCCAAGGCCCGCGACGCCTTCTTCGACAACGCCAAGTACCTGGCCATCGTGCTGGTGGCGATGGGCCACGCCTGGGAGCCGCTGCGTGACGGCAGCCGGGCCGCGGCGGCGCTCTACATCATCGTCTACGCCTTCCACATGCCGGCGTTCATCATCATCTCCGGCTACTTCTCGCGCAGTTTCGACATGCGCAAGGACCGGCTCCAGCGGCTGATCACCGGGGTCGCGGTCCCGTATGTGCTCTTCGAGGTGGCCTACACCTTCTTCAAGCGCTGGGCCGACGACGACCCCGACTACCCGATCAGCCTGCTGTCGCCCTGGTACCTGACGTGGTTCCTGATCGCGCTGTTCGTCTGGCGGCTGACCACCCCGCTGTGGAAGATCGTCCGCTGGCCGCTGCCGCTCGCGCTGACCATCGCGATCCTGGCGTCCTTCTCGCCCGAGATCGGTGACGACCTCAACCTCCAGCGGGTGCTCCAGTTCCTGCCGTTCTTCGTGCTGGGACTCACCCTGCGTCCGGAGCACTTCGCGCTCGTCCGCCGCCGGTCGATGCGGATCGCCGCGCTGCCGGTCGCCGCCGCCGCGCTGGTCTTCGCCTACTGGGCCGCCCCGCGGATGAACGCCGCGTGGTTCTACCACCGCGACAGCGCCCAGGAGTTGGGCGTCCCCTGGTGGTGCGGGCCGGTGATGACGCTCGCGATGTTCGGCTGCTCGCTGGTGCTGGTGGCCTGCTTCTTCGCCTGGGTGCCGGGCCGCAAGCTGTGGTTCACGGCCCTGGGCGCGGGCACCCTCTACGGCTATCTGCTGCACGGCTTCCTGGCCAAGGGGTCGCGCTTCTGGGGCTGGTACGACCACCACTGGATCCACACGCCGTGGGGCCAGGTGCTGATCACCCTGATCGCGGGCACCATCGTCACGCTGCTGTGCACGCCGCCGGTGCAGCGGATCTTCCGGTTCGCCATGGAGCCCAAGATGACCTGGGCCTTCAAGCCCGACCCGGTTGGCGGGGCCCGCGAACGACGCTGACGCGCCGGGGCCCGGTCGGCCGTCGGCCCTAGGTCCGGCCCCCGCCGGGCCTACGACCGTGAGCCGATCCGTTCCGGTGTCGACAGGATCTAGGCTCCCAGGGCCTGCCGCCGCCCTCTCACCCGCTGCCCTCCGGGCGGACGACGAGAGGGCGGCGGCAGGCCCTGCGGCTTTCCGACGCGGGAGCCCACGACGAAGGGGGACAGCCACCATGACCGCAACCACCTGGGGCGGCGAGCAGCTCGATCTGGACGCCTACCTGGCGCGCATCGGCTACGACGGCGACCGCCGGCCGACCCTGGAGACGCTGCGGAAGCTGCACACCGCGCACAGCGCGGCCATCGGCTTCGAGAACATCGAGATCCTCCTGGGCCGCCCGATCCTGCTCGACCTGGAGTCCCTTCAGGCCAAGATGGTCCGGCAGCGCCGCGGCGGCTACTGCTACGAGCAGAACCTCCTCTACGCCGCCGCGCTGGAGCGGCTCGGCTTCCGGGTCCGCGGCCTCGGCGCCCGCATCCGGATGGGCGAGGACACGGTGCGGCCGGTCACCCACGCCCTGCTGGCGGTGGAGCTCGCCGGCACCGAATGGATCACCGACGTCGGCTTCGGCGGCGAGGCGCTGCTCGCACCGCTCCCGCTGCGGGACGGCGTCGAGGAACGGCAGGGCGCCTGGACCTTCGGCCTGGTCCACGAGAAGGAGACCGCCTCGTGGCTGCTGCGCTCCCGCCACGAGGACGGCTGGTTCGACCTGTACGCCTTCGGCACCGAGCGGCGCTATGCGGTCGACTACGCCGTCTTCAACCACTACATATCGACCCACCCCCGGTCGCCCTTCACCGGCCGTCTCGTGGTGCAGAAGCCGGGGCCCGAGGAGCGCCGCACCCTGGTCGGCCGGGAGCTGACGCGCATCCGGCCGGACTGGTCGCGGGAGGTGCGCGAGGTCGCTCCCCAGGAGATCCCGGAGCTGCTGGCGACCGCGTTCGGCATCACCCTGACCGCGACGGACGCCGCGGCACTGGTGGCGACGTACGCGATGTACGCGACGGAAGGGGCGGACGGGAGGGACGGGGCAGGCGCTGAGTGAAGGCGGCGCACCGGGACCGGGCGCTACCGCACCACCGCGATGCCCTCGATCTCCACCAGCGCCGCCTCGTCCCACAGGCGGGTGGCGCCGATCACGGCCATGGCCGGATAGTCGGTGCCGACCAGGCGCTTCCACACCCGGCCCAGCTCCTTGGCCCGGCGGCGGTAGTCGGCCACATCGACCGCGAAAACGGTGAGTTTGGCCAGGTCGGAAGGGGCGGCGCCGGCGGCGGCCGCCACCTGGAGGAGATTGCCCAGCGCCCGCTCGAACTGCTCCACGAGGCCGTCCCCGACGATCCGGCCCGCGCCGTCGAGGGCGGTCTGCCCGGCGAGGAAGACCAGGGTGCCGGGAGCCTCGGCCCGTACGGCGTGACTGAACCCGGTCGGCGGCGCGAGGTGCGGCGGATTGATCCGTTCCAGGCCGGTGCGCTGCCCGCCGCTTCGGGCGTCCCGCCCGTCGTCCGTGCTCATTCCCGCCGACTCCCCTCCATCGCCAACTCGTACCGCACTCCGAGGGATTGAAGCGCGTCCCGCTCCCCCTGGGGAAGACGGCCATCGGAGATGACGAGATCGAAGTCGGTCAGCGGCGCCAGTCCGTACAGCGCCTGGCGGCCGAACTTGGTGTGGTCCACGAGCAGCACCCGGCGCCGCGCGGCGGCCATCAGGGCGCGCTTGACCAGGACGTTCTCCTGCACCTGGTGGTAGCAGCGGCCGTCGTCGACCGCGGAGGTGGACAGGAAGGCGAGATCCGCGCGGAAGCTGCGGGCGTTGTCGGCGGTGGACATGCCCAGGAAGGCGTTGAATCCCGCGTGGTACTCGCCGCCCAGGGCGATCACCCGGATGTCGGGCTCCTCCGCCAACTCGTTGATGACCTGGAGGGAGTTGGTGATGACGGTGAAGGCGCCGCGCGAGGAGAGCGACCGCGCCAGCGGCAGCGCCGTGCTGGAGTCGTCGATGATCACCGCCTGGCCCGGCTCGGCCAGGGCCAGCGCGGCCGCGCAGATGGCCTCCTTCGCCGCCACCTGCTCACTGCCGCGCCGGCGCGCCGTGGACTCGAAGAGCGCGCTGGGGGTGGCAGTGGCCCCGCCGCGCACCTTGCGCAGCCAGCCCTGGTGCTCCAGGGCGTCCAGATCGCGGTGCACCGTCATCTGGCTGACGCCGAGCTCCTGGACCAGCTCCTCGATGGTCACCTGCCCCTCGGCCAGCACCCGGTCGGTGATCCGCCGGTGGCGGCCCTTGGGGCCCAGCTTGGTGACCGGCGCCTCGCTCGCGACCGGGGCGCCGACGGCCCCTTCGGTGTCGGTCAACGCTGGTCCCCTCGCGGCTCGGATGCCGGCCGTCCGCCTGCCGACGGCCTTCTCTACGCGGCGAGTTTAGGGCTTCACACGGACCCGGCGACCGTGGTTGCCGGCATGCGGTCGCCCGGCCCGCCCAAGGGGCCTGGCCCCGTCGCACCCTCCCCGCACCACGCTCGGCGCGGCGCCCCGAAAGCCCTGGCGGCAACCGGCGGCGCCACCCCCAAGTGCCCCGGCCGGCAGGCCGGTAGCCCGCCGCACCGGCCCTACGGTCACCCTCCCGTCGGCCCTCATTTGGCATCCGCGTAGCACTCCACCACCGCCGTGGTGAACGGGAACCGCACCGGTGTCGGGCCGAAGGCGATCCGGCCCGCGGTGGCGGCCGCCGCCGTGATGACCTCGGCGACCGTCGCGGCCTCGTCCGCGGGGCAGTGCACGATCACCTCGTCGTGCTGGAAGAAGGCCAGTTCGGCGCGGAGGCCGGCGCGGGCCAGGGCGTGGCGCAGCGCGCCCAGCATCAGCAGCGCCCAGTCGGCGGCGCTGCCCTGCACCACGAAGTTACGGGTGAAACGGCCGCGGGCCCGGGCCGCCGAGGTGCTGCCGTAGCCGGCGGGCCCTGCCTCCTCCTGCGGCAGACCCGCCTCGTCGGGCGGGGCCATCGACGCGGGCGGGCAGGTGCGGCCCAGCCAGGTGCGCACCAGCCGGCCCTCCTCGCCGGCCCGGGCCGCATCGTCCACATACGCCACCGCGACCGGATAGCGGCGGCGCAGATCGGCCATGTGCTTGAGGGCGTCACCGGACGTCTGCCCGTAAATGGCGCCCAGCAGCGCGAGTTTGGCCTGCGCGCGGTCGCCGCCGAAGGCGCGCGCCGCCAGCCCTGCGTAGAGGTCCTCGCCGGTGCCGGCCACCTCCATCAGACCCCGGTCCCGGGAGACCGCGGCCAGCACCCGCGGCTCCATCTGGTCGACGTCGGCGACCACCAGGCGCCACCCCGGATCGGCGCGCACCGCCTGCCGGATCACCTTGGGGATCTGCAGCGCGCCGCCGCCGTTGGCGGTCCAGCGGCCGGAGACCGTGCCACCGGGCAGGTACTCGGGGCGGAACCGCCCCTCGTGCACCCACTGTTGGAGCCAGGACCAGCCGTGGGCGGTGAAGAGGCGGTAGAGCGTCTTGTACGCCAGCAGCGGGGCGACGGCGGGGTGGTCGATCTGCTGGAGCTCCCACTTCCGCGTCGAGGAGAGCGGGATCCCGGCGCGGGCGAAGGCCCGGATGATGTCGCCCGGCAGATCGGGCCGGACCCGCACGCCCTCCCCGAAGGCCCGCGACACCTCGTCGGCCAGCTCCGCCATCCGCCGCGGCTCCAGCCCACCCGGGAACCGCTCGCCCAACAGGCCGTCCAGCAAGGCCCGATGGACATCCGCCCGCCACGGAATCCCCGTCCGGGACATCTCGGTGGCGACCAGCATGCCCGCCGACTCGGACGCCAGCAGCAGCCGCATCCGCTCCGGGTGCTCGGCCCGCGCCGTACGCGCCAACTGGCCGGCGTAGACCTCCAGTAGCGCGCTGAACTCGTCGGTGCCGGGCGGCAACGGCACCGGCCCCGGCTCGAACAGGGAGGGCTGGGTCTCGGCGGCGCGCACGGGCGGGTCCGCCGGCACCGGCAGGCCGTGCAGCCGCGCCCAGGCGGCCGCCAGCGAACGCGGCTGGCCCGACTGCCCCTCCTCGTGGCCGATCAGCAGCGCCTCCGCGGCCTCCACGTCGTAGCACCGCTCGACCCGCACGCCGGCCGCCAGCAGCCGGCGGTAGACCTCCGCCGTGGACCGCCACACCCACCGCTCGACTTCAGGGCGCGACCGCACCGCCTCGGCGAGCGAGGACTCCCGCACCACCGGCCCCGCCGCCTGCCCGTCCGGAGTGAGCGGGCTAAGACGCACACCCCCGTCGCCCGTCTCCGCCACCGCCCATCTCATGCCCCGAGTCTCGCAGGAGGGTCTGACAACGCCCCCGCCACACGCTCCCGCCCCGACGCCGCCACCGCCCCACGCCACCCCGCACACCGGGCACCGCCAATCACCGGCGAACCGGCCCCGGCATGCGACGATGCCCGGACGAGCGGCAGCGGACCGGTCAGCCGGCCGCCCCACACGGTCCCGCGCACACCCACCGCGGACACCCCGGACGCCCCGTACGGCACACGCGGCCAACCATCACCCGTTTGGCTCCGCTACTTTTGCCCGTTTTGTTGCGTTGAACTGCTTGTCGCTCCAGGCGGCGCGCACAGAAACCTGATGCTGCTCAGTGAAGAGGTACACCGTGAAGTTTGTCTCCAAGGCCGTCGTCCTGTCCGCCGCCGCGGGCATCGCCGTCGTGGGAGGTGCCGGCATGGCCACCGCCGGCGGCCACGGCCACGGCGGTGCCAACGCCGCCGGTGGCGCCGTGGGTTCGCCCGGCGTCGTCTCCGGCAACGTCATCCAGATGCCGATCCACGTCCCGGTCAACATGTGCGGCAACTCCATCAACATCGTCGGGCTGCTCAACCCGGCGTTCGGCAACAACTGCCTCAACTACTGAGCACAGCACGGAAAGTGAGGCCCGCCCCGCCCGGGGCGGGCCTTTTCCGTGCCCAATTCCGTTCCAGAACGCGGGATTTACGAAAAGGTGTCCGCCGCTACGCCTACCGCGAACCGTCGTTGGCGCCCTGATGCAGTGATATGTGTCTATGGTTGCGCGGCATTCGGGTGAATCCGCGAAACCGCATCCCCAGAAGCGAGTTGACCAGTGCGCTCCGGATACGGGCACTCCGCTTCAGAAGGGTAAACAGTGATCAAGAAGGTCCTGGCCACGACGGCAGTAGCCGCTTCCATGGTCGGCATCTCGGCGACGGTCGCCCCCCAGGCGATGGCAGTCGGCAATCACCACGGCACCTCCACGGTCAACGGCAACGGCTCCGTGAGTGCGTTCGGCAACTCCACCACCCGCGGCAAGATGAGCCCGCAGCTGGAGCTCGTCCAGGGTTCGCTGAACAAGCTCTGCGTCGGCCTGCCGCTCAAGGCCAACGTCGGCTCGCTGATCGGGCTGGTCCCGATCACCGTCCAGGACGTCAACGTCCTGTCCTCGCCGCAGAACCAGCAGTGCACCGAGAACTCCACCCAGGCCAAGGGCGACGAGGCGCTGTCGCACCTCATCGACGACATCCCGATCCTCTCGGGCAACGGCGCCGGCAACCGCTGAGAACCGGCCATCGGCCGCAGGCCCGGACCGCCGGCCCTCGCGTCCCGGAAGGTCCCGGGTCTGCGGCACCGCGTCACGAATCGTCGAGCCGGTAATTCTCGATTCCCTTATCGGCAGGAATTCGTATGCGGCGGGTACCTCGTCCGTCCGGACGGCGGTGTTGTTTCCGCGTTATCTGCGCAGGGATCTCCGAGAATGCCTTTATGGCATTCGGGCGATTCCTCCGAAAACTTCTCCGCGGGAGTTTCGTCGGCGAGGGGAAATCGTTACCAATATCGGCAGCGGGGTTACGGGCGGCGAATCTGCGCCCGTGCGGCACGACGGTCGTGTGCGCTACGGACCCTGTTGCAGGAAGGGCTGAAAGTGAAGTACGCAAAGGTCGCAGCCGTCACCGCCGGCACGCTCATGGCGGTGGGCGCTGCCGCACCGGCCTTCGCCGACGCGGGTGCCGCAGGCGGCGCCAAGGGCTCCCCGGGCGTCGTCTCCGGCAACGCCATCCAGGTTCCGATCCACCTCCCGATGAACCTGTGCGGCAACGCCATCGACATCGTCGGGCTGCTGAACCCCGCGTTCGGCAACAACTGCCTCAACGGCTGACCGAAGAAATTCGAGCCGTGTCGTCGTGACCGGCCCCGGCTCGCCTTCGCCGCGCGTCGGGGCCGGCGGCTTTCGACTCCTTGCGGTCGTGCCTCAGACGACCCGGCCGTTGTGGTCGGGGTATCCGAAGAAATCGGAACTTCAGAGTTTCTCCGGGTGGCGGCGCTCGTTAGTCAGTGGGAAAAGCGGTGATCCGAGCAGCGAAGTGATTGCTCGCGCGGCACTGGTGCCGCGATTCCCTTGAGCACCGCACCAGAAGGGACAGTTGGAAGTGAAGTACGCGAAGTCCGCGGCGGCTGTTGCCGGTTCCGTCATGGCGCTGGCCACGGCCGTGCCCGCTTTCGCTGCCGACGCCGGCTCGCACAGCATGACCTCCCCGACCATGAGCCTCAACGGCGGGCTGATGGACGCGTTGAACAGCAAGCAGTTGGACAGTCGCCAGGTCACGCCGCTGGTCGACACGGTCAGGGGTGCGGAGAAGACCGTCAAGCACCCCAAGCAGCTCCTCGGTGGCGCCACGGGGGCCACCAAGGACGTCCCGCTGCTGGGTGGTCTGCCGCTCGGCAAGTAACGGGCCGGCGAACCGGAACTCCACTGTCCCGCGGGATCGCCCGGGGGAAATCGGCGCGGCCGTGTGAAGCCTCAGCCGCCGGATCAACAAGGCGCCAGCCGGCCGTTGTCGGCGGTCGGCGAGACGGTCCGGATGGTGAATCACGGCCGCGCGTTTTCCGGACGGGATACCTGATCGGCAAGAACGATCAGGGCACCAGCTCATTTGAGTGAATGAGCACAACCAAATGCGCCCTTGTGAGTTGGCCAGATTGCCCGGCCCAAGGGCATCCCGAAACACGAAGGACCAACAATGATGAAGAAGGCTCTGGCAACCGCAGCCGCGGCTGCGTCCATTGTCGGGGTAGCCGCAGCCGCCGCCCCCCAGGCGATGGCCACGGGTAACCAGCACGGCACGTCGTCCGTCAACGGCAACGGCTCCAAGCAGTTCTACGGGAACTCGACCACGTACGGCTACATGAGCCCGCAGATCGGTCTGATCCAGGGCTCGCTCAACAAGCCCTGCATCGCTCTGCCCGCCAAGCTGAACCTCGGTTCGCTGATCGGCGGGATCCCGGTCACGGTTCAGGACATCAACGTCCTGTCCTCGCCGCAGAACCAGCAGTGCACCGAGAACTCCACCCAGGCCAAGGGCGACGAGCCGCTGTCGCACATCCTGGACGACATCCCGATCCTCTCCGCGAACGGCGTGCACAACCGCTGACCCGGCGAGCGTTGCCCGGGCCGTCTGGAATTCTTTTCCGGGCGGCCCGGGTTTTCGTTTTCACCGACCGTCCGCCCGACGTGGCAATTGTTATTTGCTCGTGACCGCTTTCAGGGTCTTCGAATCGTTGGGGATGGTGTGTGGAGGGACGCATGCCAATGCCCTTGCGAGATTGATGGGGTTGCCGGGGCATTGGCATGGCGGCCGGAAATGAGCACAGGGCCCGGGAAGCCTTTGCGGGGTTTCCCGGGCCCTGTGGTGTGTCAGGGAACTTTCCGAAAGGCGGGTGGGCGGCTATTCGGGTGACGGTGCGGAACCCGGGCGCCCGTGGCCGGTTGTTCAATCAGGGGCTCCCGTGCCCGGGAGTTCCTTCTCGTGAAGGGTTTAGCGCGATGAAGAAGATGATGGCGGCCGCGGCGATCGCGGCTTCGCTCGTCGGGATCTCGGCCGCGGCGGCTCCAGAGGCCCTGGCCGTCGGTGACCACGACGGCACCAGCACCGTGAACGGCAACGGCTCGAAGTCCGTGTACGGCAACTCCACCACGCACGGCAAGCTCAGCACCCAGCTCGGACTGGTCCAGAGCAGCCTGAACGACCTCTGCGTCGGCCTGCCGGTCAAGGCCAACGTCGGCTCGCTGATCGGCCTGATCCCGGTCACCGTCCAGGACGTCAACGTCCTGTCGTCGCCGCAGAACCAGCAGTGCGCGGAGAACTCCACGCAGGCCAAGGGCGACGAGGCGCTGTCGCACATCCTGGACGACATCCCGGTCCTCTCGGGCAACGGCGTCAAGAACCGCTGACGGCCGTCGGCCTCGGCCGATGCGCCGCTTGCGGTACCGGGCGGCCGGCGGGCTTATGCGCTGCCGGCCGCCCGGTCGTGTGAGCACCACGGGGTGCGGGCGGGACGGCCCGCCGCTCAAGGACTGCGGAGTGAGGAGACATGCGACAGAGCCTGAAGACATGCGTGCTCGTGGCGGCGGCATCGGGTGCGCTGGGGGCGGGTGTCGGTCCGGTGTTCGCGGACGCCGGCGCGCAGGGAGGTGCCGCGGACTCTCCCGGGGTGCTGTCCGGGAACGCGGTGCAGGTGCCGGTGCACGTTCCGGTCAACGTGTGCGGCAACTCGGTGGACGGGGTCGGGCTGTTGAACCCCGCCATGGGGAACCGGTGCGGGAACGGTTCGGCGCCCGGGGAGCAGCGGGCGGAGGCGCCGGCGCGCGGCGTGCGGGAGGCCGCGGGAGCGCGTGGCGAGCACGATCCGCGGCTGGGGGCGGTGGCACGGGCCGGGAAGGCGGCGGGGCGGGCCCTGCTGGCGTCCAGCGGGGCGGAGCAGCTGGGACTGGCGGCCGGTGCCGGCGGCGGGCTGCTGTTCGGCGGGGCGGTGCTGCTGCGGCGGTCCCGTAAGCGCCGGGGCTGACCCGTCGGCCCGGGAGCCGGGCGGCGCACGGGGCATCGACGGCCCTGGTCGAGCGGAGAGGGTGAGCCGCTCGGCCAGGGCCCTCTTGTGTGGGCGGCTGGGTGCAGGCCGGATGCCAGGGCGGTCTGGGGTGGTGGGTGATCCGGCCCTTCGGTGGTGCCGTGCGGGCCGGGCGGGGCGATCGCGGCCGTCGTCCCGCGGCTGCCGGACGGGGCGGCGGCCGGTAGGCGTCCGGGGGCTGCGGAATCGTGTGGATCAGCGGGTGAGGGCGGGGTCCGGGGTGGGCGGGATCGTTCTTCCAGTCATAGCGGGATGCGTCTTAACCGGATGTTTGGGGAAGAATCCGAAGAAAGGGCGCATAAGGCTATGAAACGGAAATTCATCGAGGGGGAGTGGGCATGCTCATCGCGCTGGCGCAGACGGACTGCGCACTGGGGGACGTGTCGGAGAACCTCCGGGTCGCCCGGGAGCAGATCGAGCAGGCGGCGGAGCACGGCGCGGACGTCGTGGTGTTCCCCGAACTCAGCCTGCACGGTTACCACTTGGGAGGGCTCAAGCGGGACGCGTCCATCGCGGTGGACGATCCCCAGGTGCGGGAACTGAGCCTCCTGGGGCCGGGCGTGCTGATCGGCTTCCACGAGCACACCAGCCTGCGCGCGTACAACACGTCCGCGTACTACGTGGACGGGTCGCTGGTGCATGCGCACCGCAAGCTCTACCTCCCCAACTACCTGGCCTGGGAGGAGCGCAAGCACGTCAGCCCGGGGCAGTCGCTGCGCGCGTACGAGCTGGCGAAGTCGTCGAGCGGGGGGCGGGGGGCGACGCTGGTGTGCAACGACGCCTGGCAGCCGGTGCTGCCGTGGCTGGCGGTGCAGGACGGGGCCGAGGTGCTGTTCGTGCCGACCAACAGCGCGGCGAGCCTGGATCCGGAGGCGATGGACACCGGGCTCTACTGGGAGACGCTGCTGTCCTACACGGCGAAGATGCTCCAGTGCTGGGTGGTCTTCGTCAACCGGGTCGGCAACGAGCACGGGGCGTCGTTCTGGGGCGGCTCGCGGGTGGTGGACCCGCGGGGCGTGGTGGTGGCGCAGGCGCCCAAGTGGGAGCCCGCGCTGGTCACCGTGGAGATCGATCCGTCCGAGGCGCGCCGGCAGCGGCGCTCGGTGCCGCTGGTCGCGGAGGCCCGGCTGGGGCTGATCGACCGCGAGGTGCGGCGGCTGATCGACGAGGGCGGCGACAGCTGAGCGGGCGGGTCGGCCCGGGTCAGTGACCGGTGGGCTGCTGGGCGGGGGCGGCGGCCTCGGTGGGGCGCTCGTCCTTGAGGGCCTTGGCCTCCGCCTTGAGGATGCGTGCCGAGCGGCCGAGGCCGCGTGCCATGTCGGGGAGCTTCTTGGACCCGAAGACCAGGACGAGGACGGCCACGATCAGGATGAGGTGCCAGGGCTCCAGGGCGTTGCGCAGCATGGGCGCTCTCGCTTTCTTCGGGTGCCTGCGGAGGTCCGTCCAGTATGACCCGGGCTGCCCGGCTGCCCGCCCCAGGGGTCGGCCTGGGGCGGGCGGCGGCTGCGGGCGGCTACCAGCTGGACTTGGTGACCCCCGGTAGCTGGCCCTGGTGGGCCAGGCCGCGCAGGTTGATCCGGGAGAGGCCGAAGGCGCGGAAGTAGCCGCGCGGGCGGCCGTCGACGCTGTCGCGGTTGCGGACGCGGGTGGCGCTGGCGTCCCGCGGCTGGCGGGACAGTTCCCGCTGGGCCGCGGTGCGCTCCGCGCCGGACGCGCGCGGGTCGCGGATGACGGCCTTGAGGACGGCCCGGCGGGCGGCGTAGCGGGCGACCGTGGCGCGGCGCCGCTCGTTCTTGGCGATCTTGCTCTTCTTGGCCATCAGACCTTTCCTCCTCGGGCGCGGATGCGGGCGACGGCGGCCTCGATGCCGATCGTGTCGACGGTCCTGATCGCCTTGGTGCTCAGGGTCAGCCGGATGTGGCGGCCCTCGCTCGGGAGCCAGTAGCGCTTGCGCTGGACGTTGGGGTCGAACCGTCGCGAGGTGCGGCGGTGCGAGTGGGAGACGGTCTTGCCGAAGCCCGGCATGCGGCCGGTCAGCTGGCAGTGGGCGGACACGGTGTGATCCCTCCGGTGGTCGGGCCCTCCACGGGCTTATTGAAAATGGAAACCATTTGCGTATACTACCTGGCATGGCCCGCAACGAACTCCGCCCGGTCATCAAGCTCCGGTCCACCGCCGGCACCGGGTTCACCTACGTCACCCGCAAGAACCGCCGCAACGACCCCGACCGCCTGGAACTGCGCAAGTACGACCCCGTGGTCGGTCGGCACGTCACCTTCCGAGAGGAGCGCTGAGCGCGATGAAGCCCGGAATCCACCCCGCCTACGGGCCCGTCGTCTTCCGCGACCGGGCCGGGGACTTCGCCTTCCTGACCCGTTCGACCATGACCAGCGACAAGACGGTCGAGTGGGAGGACGGCAACACCTATCCCGTCGTCGACGTCGAGATCTCCTCGGCGAGCCACCCCTTCTACACGGGCGCCGCCCGGGTGCTGGACACCGCCGGCCGGGTCGAGCGGTTCGAGCGCCGGTACGGCAAGCGCGGGGCCCGCTGATGGAGCCGCTGAGCGTCGCGCTGGTGGGCGGGCTGCACGCGGACGCCCGGCGGGCCGCCGTCGAGCAGCTGCTGCGGACCGTCCCCGGCAGCGTCGCCCTCCACCACGACCTGTCCTTCGCGGCCGACGGCACCGTGCGGCGCACCGTCCGCGACGCCGGCGGCACGCTGGATGCCGGCGAGGCGCCGCTGGTCAACGACTGCGCCTGCTGTGCGCTGCGCGAGGACCTGGTGCCCGAGCTGAAGCGGCTGGCCGCGGGCCGGACCTGCCGGCTGGCGATCGTCGAGCTGTGGGACTCGGTCGAGCCGAAGGCGATGGCCGAGGTGATCGCCTCGTGCGGCGGCGGGAGCCTGGCGCTGACCGGCGTGCTCACGGCGGTCGACCCGGCGCTGCTGCTGCCCAGCCTCGGCTGCGGCGACGACCTGGCCGAGGCCGGTCTGGCGGTCGCCGCCTCCGACCGGCGCACGGTCGCCGACACCTGGGCCCGGCAACTGGAGTACGCGCCGGTGCTGGCGCTGGCCACGGGGGAGGAGGCCGCCGACGACGCCGACCGCGCGCTGCTGGCGCAACTGCACCCCACGGCCCGCCAAGTAGCCGTGGAATCCGTGGAGTTGGCCGCCGCCGCACTGGCCGGTTTCGATGTGGAGGCCGCCGCGCTGCGGCAGCACCCGGCCTGTGCGCTGCTGCCGCAGGAGGCGGACGAGGCCGGTGTGGCCACGTACGTCTGGCGCGGTGCCCGGCCCTTCCATCCGGCGCGGCTCTACGCGGCGCTGGAGGACCTGGCCTGCGCGGCGGCGCGCAGCCGGGGCCGGTTCTGGCTGGCCGACCGGCCGGACACCCTGCTGTCCTGGGACGCCGCGGGCGGTGCGCTGTGCGTGGAGAACACCGGGCCGTGGCTGGCCGCGCTGCCGGACGCCGCCTGGGAGCTGGTGCCGCCGGCTCGCCGCGCCGCCGCCGCGCTGGACTGGCACCCCGAGCACGGGGACCGCGGCCAGCACCTGGTCTTCACCTCGCCCGGGCTGGACCGCGACGGGCTGCGCGCCCTGCTGGAGTCCTGCCTGCTCACCGACGCCGAGTACGCGGGCGGCCGGACGGCCTGGAAGGGCCTGTCGCCGGCCTTCGACGAGCTGCTCGACCCGGTGTCGTGACGCCGCACCGCGGGACCGCCTCCGCCGGCCCGCACCGATCCCCCCCCGTGAACCGGCCGTTTTCCCACCCGGAACCGGTCCGTCCGTCCGTAGAAGCCCGCAGAAGGAAGCTCTGTCATGCCCCGCCGGAACGATTCGCGCCATAAGGCCGCGCCCCGCCCCAACCCGCTGGACGCGGCCGGTATCACCACCGTCGACTACAAGGACACCGATCTGCTGCGGAAGTTCCTCTCGGACCGCGGCAAGATCCGCAGCCATCGCGTGACCCGGGTCACGCCCCAGCAGCAGCGGCAGCTGGCCCGCGCGATCAAGAACGCCCGGGAGATGGCGCTGCTGCCGTACTCCTCGCGGTGAGGTGACCTCGCGAGGGCCGGCACCCCTGGCGGCCGGCGCCCCCTCGCGACCGGTAGGAGATTCCCTACGTTTTAACGCGTAGGGAATCTCCTGCCTATTTCGGGAGGTGCGAATGCCGCTCCCGCCCTCCCCCAAGCGCTTAATAAGCAGAGGGGAACCCACTCAAGCTCTTAAAGAGCAGGGGGACCCCCACCCAAGCTCTCAATGAGCAGGGGCCCCCATCGAGATGCGGACGCTGCCCCGGCCGAACGCCGGCTTCTCCGACACGGTCATCGCCGAGGTCGTCGGCTACGAGACCGGGCGGTGGCTGCGGCCGCGCCGGCAGGGCGCCGACGAGGGCCAGGACGACCGCGCCGACCGGGCCCTCGCCTGGACCCTGGAACCCGAAGGGCGCGGCACACGTCTCTTCTTTGTCCACGAGGGTTTCGACCCTGACGACCCGTATCAGGTGCAGGCGCACCGCGTGAGGGGCGGAGGGCGGCGGGCGATCGCGACGGCGGGCGCGGGCAGGGTGCTCAACAAAATGTGACCGGCCCGGCACCCCCTGTCGTGCACGTGCATCTGCGCATGCATCCGCATGTGAACGCAGCTATGATCCCGGGCAGTTGACATCGTCTATCACTGTTCACCACCGGGAGAGCCCTGTGCCCCACGCATACAACGGCATGGCCGCAACGGATCTCCGCGATGTGCGGTGGCAGAAGAGCCGGCACAGCAACTCCCAGGGGTCCTGCGTGGAGTTCGCCAAGCTGCCGGGCGGCGACATAGCCGTCCGCAACTCCCGCTTCCCGGACGGTCCGGCGCTGGTCTACACGCCGGCCGAGGTCGAGGCGATGCTGCTGGGCGTGAAGGACGGCGAGTTCGACCACCTGGTGCGCGACTGAGCGCGGCGGGGCCGAGCACGGAAAACGGGCGCCCGCGGCAAGCGGGCGCCCGATGCGTTGGAGCGGGACTCCGGGGCGCGGGCCGCGCCCGGCCGCGCTACGGCACCCGGAAGAGGGCCCACACGATCTTGCCGTGCCGGCCTCCGGGGAGGCGGTGCCAGCCCCAGCTGTCGCTGAAGGAGTCCACCAGATAGAGCCCGCGGCCCGATTCGGCGGCGGAGTCCGCCTCGCCGGCCTCGGGCGAGGCGTCACTGGGGTCCCGCACCGCGCAGACGAGCCGGGAGGACCAGCGCATCAGATGGAGCCGGGCGGGCAGGTCGGTGTCCATGAAGCCGGTGCCGAATCCGGGGTGTTCCGGGGCGGCGAGGACCGCATGCCGCAGCGCGTTGGTGACGAGCTCGGAGACCACCAGGGCGACGCCGTCGCAGAGCTCCTCCAGCCCCCAGCCGGTGAGCGTGTCGCAGGTGAACTTCCGGGCGCCGCCGACGGATTCGTAGCGCGGCGGGAGCGGGCAGGAGGCGGAACCGGAGACGGCCAAGGGGTCGACGGGAGGGAAACCCTGCCATAACGGCTCGAAGTCGAGCATGGTCGAAACCTTGGTCCCCATGCGAGGCACTCCTGGCGTTCGCGGACGTCATGACCCAGGCCGGTCAGCCGGGGATCAGGCGGATCTTTCACGAGCGTGCATGCGTGCGACGCCTATGGTTCCCAATGCGTAGGGCAGATGCAAGGGCAGATGCACGTGCAGCTGACGCGATTGCGTAGGGCTGGACGCATAACCGCCGTATTCTTCCTGTGATTTCTTGTGGAGGGCTTGCGGGGGCGGCACATATCAGTAACCAGATGAGCACTGAACGAAGCCTGAACATGGCAGACTGCGCCCCACTGTTGGACGGGGTGGGGTCACAGGAGGGTCAGAGAGGTGTCCGCAAGTGAGTCGGGCGGGTCGGTGGTGCGGCGAATCCTGCTCGGGTCGCAGCTCCGCCGGCTGCGTGAATCGCGCGGGATAACCCGTGAAGCGGCCGGCTACTCGATCCGTGCGTCCGAATCGAAGATCAGTCGCATGGAGTTGGGCAGGGTGAGCTTCAAGGCACGCGATGTCGCAGATCTCCTCACGCTCTACGGCGTGAGCGACGAGCAGGAGCGGGAGGCGCTGCTCGCACTGGCCAAGGAGGCGAACGTCGCCGGGTGGTGGCACAGTTACGGCGATGTGCTCCCGGGATGGTTCCAGACGTATGTGGGCCTGGAGGGGGCGGCGTCCCTCATCCGCGTCTACGAAGTCCAGTTCGTCCACGGGCTGTTGCAGACCGAGGAGTACGCGCACGCGGTGGTCTCGCGCGGTATGCCGGGCGCGTCGGCGGACGACGTCCAGCGCCGGGTCGCCCTGCGCCAGGAGCGCCAGAAGCTGCTGGTCTCGGAGCGGGCGCCGCAGCTGCACTGCGTCCTGGACGAGGCGGCGCTGCGCCGGCCGTACGGCGGACGGGCGGTGATGCGGGGGCAGTTGAAGCATCTGATCGACATCTCGGAGCGGCCCAACGTGCGGCTCCAGGTGATGCCGTTCAACTTCGGCGGGCACTCGGGGGAGAGCGGGGCGTTCACCATGCTGCGCTTCCCGGAGTCCGACCTCTCCGACGTCGTCTATCTGGAGCAGCTCACCAGCGCGCTCTACGTGGACAAGGCGGAGGAGGTCGCGCAGTACGAGCGGGCGATGGACCGGCTCCAGGAGGACAGTCCGGACTCCTCGGCCACCAGGGATCTCCTGCGAGGTCTACTCCAACTCACCTGACCCGGCAGTAGGATGACGCCGGATCAGCCCCCCCCGCAGAGCAGTGCCGCACAGAGTAGGGATGCCATGTCCTTCTTCGCAGACCTGGCCTACCAGTTCATCGACGGTGAGTGGCGGGCCGGCAGTGGCTCGTGGGACATCATCGATTTCAACCCCTACGACCAGGAGAAGCTGGCGTCGATCACGGTCGCCGGCGTGGATCAGGTCGATGCGGCCTACCGCGCCGCCGAGCGGGCGCAGCGGGACTGGGCACTGCGGAACCCCTACGACCGGCGGAAGGTCACCGAGCGGCTGCTGCGCCTGATCGAGGAGCGCGAGGAGGAGATCGTCGAGGCGCTCATCCTCGAACTGGGCGGCACCCGGAGCAAGGCGGAGTACGAGGTCGGGCTCGCCAAGGAGTTCGTCCGCGAGGCGATCGGGCTCGCCCTGCGGCCGCAGGGCCGGATACTGCCCTCGCCGGTGGACGGCAAGGAGAACCGCGTCTACACCCGGCCGGTCGGGGTGATAGGGGTGATCAGCCCGTTCAACTTCCCGTTCCTGATCTCCCTGAAGTCCGCTGCCCCGGCGCTGGCGTTGGGCAACGCCGTGGTCATCAAGCCCAACCAGAACACCCCGATCACCGGCGGCGGGCTGATCGCCAAGCTGTTCCAGGACGCGGGGCTGCCGGACGGGCTGCTCAACGTGCTGGTCACCGACATCGCGGAGATCGGGGACGCGCTGATCGAGCACCCGGTGCCCCGGGTGATCTCGTTCGCCGGATCGGACAAGGTCGGCCGGCACGTCGCGTCGGTCAGCGCAGGGCACTTCAAGCGGGTGATCCTCGAACTCAGCGGCAACAGCGCGCTGATCGTGATGGACGACGCCGACGTCGACTACGCGGTGGACGCCGCGGTCTTCAGCCGGTTCCTCTATCAGGGACAGGTCTGTATGGCGGCCAACCGCGTGCTGCTGGACCGCGCGGTGGAGGCCGAGTTCACCGAGAAGTTCGTGGCCAGGGTGGCGGCGCTGCGGACCGGCGATCCGCGCGATCCGCGCACCCAGATCGGCCCGTTGATCAACACCTTCCAGGCGGAGGCGCTGACCTCGTTGGTCGACCGGGCGATAGCCGAGGGCGCCACCGCGCTGCTGCGCGGCCGCACGGAGGGCAACCTCGTCGAGCCGACCGTCCTGGCCGGGCTGCCCGCGGACTCCGCCCTGCACGGTCAGGAGCTGCTCGGACCGGTGGCACTGCTGGTGCCGTTCGACGGCGAGGAGGAGGCGGTGCGGATCGCCAACGACACCCCCTACGGGCTCAGCGGGGCGGTGCACACCGCCGATGTGGAGCGCGGGGCGCGGATGGCCCAGCGGATAGAGACCGGGATGATCCACGTCAACGACGGGACGGTGCAGGACGAGCCGCAGGTGGCGTTCGGCGGGGAGAAGTTCTCCGGGACCGGGCGGCTGAACGGCGAGTCCACGGTCGAGGCGTTCACCACGCAGAAGTGGCTGTCGATCCAGCACGGGCGGTCGACGTTCCCGCTGTGAGGGCGCGCCCGCGGGAGGAGCCGGGCGCCGTCGAAGAGGTCGGGAACGGGGTGGGTCCGGCGCCCTATTAGGACACCACCTGTCCTAGGCGGTCCCTAGCGTGATCCGTGTCGGAAGGGGCCGGACGGTTCGGTACCGGCCCAGCGGCGGTGAGCGTGCCGCCGGCGTGACGAAAGGTGGATCCCATGCCCACTCATGTTCCTGCCGAGGCACACGGCGACGAGCGCGGTGCACTGCTGGCTTTCCTGGAGGCGCAGCGCGGCGGGCTGCGACGGGCGGCTCTGGGGCTGACCGACGAGCAGACCAAGCAGCGGCCGAGCGCCGGTGAGCTGTCCGTGGGCGGGCTGATCAAGCATGTCGCGGAGGTCGAGCAGCGCTGGGTGGAGCTCGCCCAGGGACGGGAACACGCCGTTCCGCGCGATCAGAGCAACTGGCACCTGGGCTTCCAGCTCCAGGACGGCGAGAGCGTCGCGGGGATGCTGGAGTTCTGGGAGGGGGTCGCGGCCGAGACGGAGAAGTTCGTGCGTGCCGTGCCGAGCCTCGACGACACCTTCCCGCTGCCCGAGGCCCCGTGGTTCCCGAAGGACGGCCGGCAGTCCATGCGGTGGCTGCTGCTGCACCTGATCGAGGAGACCGCCCGGCACGCGGGCCACGCCGACATCGTCCGGGAATCCCTGGACGGCAAGACGGCCTTCGAGCTGGTGGCGCAGGAGCGGGCGGCGCGGGCGGGGTAGCGCCCCGCGGCCGCCCGCGGTCCGTTCAGTGGTGGAAGGCCGTGGCGATGTTCTCCGGGCGGTCCAACGGGGCCGTCTGGCGGCGGAGTTCGGTGAGCAGCTGCTTCAGATCGGCCATGAAGAGGTCGGCGAGGTCCATGGAGAAGCCGTTGCGGCAGACCACCCGGAGGACCGAGAGGTCCTGGCGGTCGGGCGGGAAGGTGTAGGCGGGCAGCAGCCAGCCGCGCTCCCGCATCCGCCGGGACACGTCGAAGACGTCGAAGGCGGTGATGTCGTCGGCGGTGGTGAAGGCGAAGACCGGCAGCTGGTCGCCCCGGGTGAGGAGCCGGAAGTCGCCCAGTGCGGCGATCCGTTCGGCCATCGAGCAGGCCACGTCGCGGGTGGCCTGCTGGACGGCGCGGTAGCCCTCCCGGCCCAGCCGCAGGAACGTGTAGTACTGGGCGACGACCTGGGCGCCCGGCCGGGAGAAGTTGAGGGCGAAGGTCGGCAGGTCGCCGCCCAGGTAGTTGACGCGGAAGACCAGTTCCTCGGGGAGCGCGTCCTGTTCGCGCCACAGGGCCCAGCCGACGCCGGGGTAGACCAGGCCGTACTTGTGGCCGGAGGTGTTGATGGAGGCCACCCGGGGGAGGCGGAAGTCCCACTCCAGGTCGGGGTCGAGGAACGGGGCGATCATGCCGCCGGACGCGCCGTCCACATGCACCGGGATGTCCAGACCGGTGCGTTCCTGGAGGGCGTCCAACGCCGCGCAGATCTCCGCCACCGGCTCGTAGGAGCCGTCGAAGGTCGAGCCCAGGACGGCGACGACGCCGATGGTGTTCTCGTCGCAGAGCGCGACGGCGGTGTCCGCGTCGAGGTGGAAGCGGTCGCCCTCCATGGGGACCTGGCGGGCTTCCACCTCCCAGAAGTTGCAGAACTTCTCCCAGCAGACCTGGACGTTGGCGCCCATGACGAGGTTGGGGCGGGCGGTGCCGGGATAGCGGTCCCGGTTGCGCTGGGTCCAGCGGCGTTTGAGGGCCATGCCGGCGAGCATGCAGGCCTCGCTGGAGCCGGTGGTGGAGCAGCCGATGGCGGTGTGCGGATCGGGTGCGTGCCACAGGTGGGCGAGCATGGCCACGCAGCGCTGCTCCAGCTCGGCGGTGCGCGGGTACTCGTCCTTGTCGATCATGTTCTTGTCCCGGCATTCCAACAGCAGGACGTCGGCCGTCGGCTCCATCCACGTGGTGACGAAGGTCGCGAGGTTGAGCCGGGCGTTGCCGTCCAGCATCAGCTCGTCGTGGACGAACTGGTAGGCGGCGTGCGGGGAGATCGGGCCGTCGGGGAGGGTGTGCCGGGGCGGTTCGGTGTCCATGCCGGCGACCGGGTCGGCCTCGCCGTAGAAGGGGTTCACGGGGCGCGCGGGGCGCTCGTGTTCGCGTTCGCGGGCGCCTCTGTGGAGGGACATCTGCTGCGGCCTTTCGTCAACTCGTCGCGGCCAGGCCGGCCTTGATGGCCTTGGTGAACCGCACCACCCGCTCCGCCTGGACGCGGGCCGCGGCGCGGGCGGCGGCGTCCACCGGGGTGTCCGGGCCGCCGACGTGCGAGGTGCCGTAGGGGTTGCCGTCGGTGAACTTCGCGGGGTCCGTGTAACCGGGGGCGATGAGGATGCCGCCGAAGTGGTGGACGGTGTGGTACATCGCCAGAAGGGTGGACTCCTGGCCGCCGTGCGGGGTCATGGAGGCGGTGAAGCCGCTGTAGACCTTGTCGGCCAGCCGGCCCTGCTGCCAGAGGCCGCCCAGGGTGTCCAGGAACTGCTTGAGCTGGGAGGCCACGTTGCCGAAGCGGGTGGGGGAGCCCAGGAGCACCGCGTCCGCCCAGAGGACGTCGTCGTGGGTGGCTTCCAGGATGTCGGCGGTGGCGGCGGCGTTGGCGGCCCAGGCGGGGTTGGAGTCGATGGCCGCCTGCGGGGCGAGTTCGGCGGCGCGGCGCAGCCGTACGTCGGCGCCCGCGTGCTCGGCGGAGTCGGCGAGCAGCCGGGCCAGTTCGGCGATGGTGCCGGTCGACGAGTAGTAGATGACGGCGACGTTGACGTCGTGCACGGGCATGGACGCACCTCCTTGAACCCGACAATACGGGCATAGGGGGTGAAGGGCCTCCAGGGTTCGCCCAGTGGAAGCCCGAGCGGGCCGGGCCCCGTGGACCCGGCCCGCTCGGGGCGCCGGCGCGCGGACGCCGGTCCGTACCGTCAGCTCGCGCTGGCGAGCGACAGCTTCGCGGCGAAGCCGAGGAAGGCGGCGCCGGCGCCCGCGGACAGCCCGGCGGTCAGCCGCTTGCGGCGGCGGAAGGTCGCCGCCAGATACGTCCCGCCGAAGATCAGCAGCGACAGGTAGCTGAGGCTGAACAACTGCGCCCAGGCGCCGAGGGCCAGGAACGACAGCACCGGGTGCGCATAGGAGGGGTCGACGAACTGCACGAAGAAGGAGATGAAGAACAGGATCGCCTTCGGGTTGAGCAGGCTGACCACCAGCGCCCGGCGGAACGGCCGTTCGGCGGCCGCCTTGGCCGTATCCCCGTCCGCCCCGTCCGCCCCGTCCGTCGCGAGCGCCGCCTGGCCCGCCTGCTGGGCGACCCCGTCCCGCAGGGCCTTACGGGAGGCCCGGCCGCCGCGCCACAACGACCAGGCGCCGCGCAGCATCCCGGCCGCCAGCCACGTCAGATAGCCGGCGCCGGCGAACTTCACGATGCCGAACAGCACCGGGCTGGTCTTCAACAGCGAGGCCACTCCGCCCGCGGACAGCGTCATCAGCACCGTGTCGCCGCACAGCACGCCCGCCGCGGCCCGGTACGCCACCCGGCGGCCGCGCCGGGCCGCCACCGAGACGACATACAGCGAATTCGGCCCCGGCAGCAGAATGATCAGGGCGAGGCCCGCCAGATACGTGGGCAGATCCGTTATTCCGAACATGCGCGGAGGATCTCACCCGCCGATCCGCCGCCTCATCTGCCTTTCAGAATCCGGACTTGCACCTCACGCGGCGTGAGGAGCCATCGTGAAGCGCGTACCGATGACCGACGAGGGAGCGGAAGTGAGCTATTCGGTAGGCCAGGTCGCGGAGTTCGCCGGTGTCACGGTGCGCACTCTGCACCACTACGACGAGATCGGGCTGCTGGTGCCCGGCGAACGCAGTCAGGCGGGGCACCGCCGCTACGGCGACGCCGACCTGGACCGGCTCCAACAGATCCTGTTCTACCGGGAACTCGGCTTTCCGCTCGACGAGGTGGCGGCCCTTCTGGACGATCCGCACGCGGACCCGCAGGAGCATCTGCGGCGCCAGCACGAGCTGCTGAGCACGCGGATCGAGAAGCTCCGGAAGATGGCCGTCGCCGTCGAACACGCCATGGAGGCACGCAGGATGAACGTACGGCTCACACCGGAGGAGAAGTTCGAGGTCTTCGGCGACTTCGACCCCGACCAGTACGCCGCCGAGGCGGAGCGGCGCTGGGGCGGCACCGACCCCTACAAGGAGTCGCAGCGCCGGACGGCCGCGTACACCAAGGACGACTGGAAGCGGCTGAAGGAGGAGTTCGACGCCCTCCACCAGAAGATGGCGGACCTGCTCGCGCAGGGGGTGCCGGCGGACTCCGAGGCGGCGATGGACGTCGCCGAGGAGCACCGGCGGTTCATCGGCCGCGGCTACTACGAGTGCAGCTACGAGATCCACACCGGGCTCGGCGAGATGTACGTCGCGGATGAGCGGTTCACCGCCACCTACGAGGCGATCCGGCCGGGGCTGGCGGTGTACATGCGGGACGCGATGCTGGCGAACGCGGTGCGGAACGTGTGAGGGACGGGCGGGGCCGGGGGCCGTCCCCCGCCCCCTTGCTCACCGCGGGGCATCCTTCGGGGTGCCCCGCCGGCTCCGCGAGGTGCTCGGCTTCGACGCCCGCTCAGCTTTGGGGTTCCAGGACCACGGCCGTGCCGTACGCGCAGACCTCCGTGCCGACGTCCGCGGCCTCGGTGACGTCGAAGCGGAACATCAGGACCGCGTTCGCGCCACGGGAGCGGGCCTGTTCCACCAGGCGCTCCATGGCCTGGTTGCGGGTCTGGACGAGGGTCTTGGTCAGGCCGCGCAGCTCGCCGCCGATCATCGACTTCAGGCCGGCGCCGATCTGGCTTCCGAGGTGCCGGGAGCGGACGGTGAGGCCGAAGACCTCGCCGATCACCTGTTTCACGTGAAACCCCGGTACGTCGTTGGTCGTCACGACCAGGACGTCCGACTGCGCCGGCTGTCCGCCGCCGTACTCTTCGATGCCCATGGCCGGCACCTCCTGTTCTCCCGGCCAGGATCGTCCCGGCCGGCGGGAGCGGCCAGCGGTCGGCGGCGGTCGGGTGGGGCGGCCTGAACTGGTGCGATGCGGGCCGTTGGCCCCAAGGCACGGCTGGAACCATGGGGCGTCATAGTGCGTTGATAGCTTTGGGCCGCACACTGCGCCTGCATCCTTGCTTCCGCTCGTCGCGCCGCGCGAGCCGGGCGCCCTCGACCCAGGAGCCTTCACCCCGTGAATACTCTCGCGCTCGGCCCCCAGTGGCTGGACTCGGACTACCTGATCACGACTTTCGGCCTGATAGGCGTCCTGCTGATCGTCTTCGCGGAGTCCGGGCTGCTGATCGGCTTCTTCCTGCCGGGGGACTCGCTGCTGTTCACCACGGGCCTGATGGTGACGACCGGCACGATGGACAAGCCGCTGTGGATGGTGTGCGCGCTGGTGGTGCTGGCCGCCGTACTGGGTGACCAGGCCGGCTACCTCTTCGGGCGGAAGGTCGGACCCTCGCTCTTCAAGCGGCCCGACTCCCGGCTGTTCAAGCAGGAGAACGTCGAGAAGGCGCACGCCTTCTTCGAGAAGCACGGCCCCAAGTCGCTGATCCTGGCCCGGTTCGTGCCGATCGTCCGGACGTTCACGCCGATCATCGCGGGCGTGAGCCGGATGAACTACCGCTCCTTCATCACCTTCAACGTCATCGGGGGGACGTTGTGGGGTGCCGGCGTGACGCTGCTGGGCGCCGCGCTCGGCAACATCGAGTTTGTGCACAAGCACATCGAGCTGATGCTTGTGGCGATTGTGCTGATCTCCGTGGTGCCGATCGTCATCGAGTTCCTGCGGGCGCGGGGCAAGGCGAAGAACGAGCCGGCGGGCGCGGTGACCGATGCCGCGGCCGCTCCGCGAGCGCCGCAGGGCCGCGGGCGGCACGCGAAGCGCTGACACCGCGCCGGGCCTTCTGACGCCGAGCTGAGCGCTGCGGCGCTGCGCCGGGCGTTTCGACGGGCGCTCATCGGCGCGCCGTGGGGCCTCGGCTCTCCTGTGGGGTTTTCCCGCTTCGGCTTCCCGCCGTGCTGCCGCCGGTGGGTCCGTCCGCCATGGTGCGGCGCTTCCCGGGCCCCGGCCTCGTCGGTGGCCGTCCGGGGGTGGGCCCGTCCGCCCACGCGTGCTCTTCCGCGGTCCGGGCGCGGGGTGCTCCCCGTTCCGCCGCGATCGTCTGACCGTGCACATGCCCCGTACGCCTGTGGGTACGCGGAGGCCGTTCGGTGACCGTACATCAGGAGACGGGGCATCGCGGGAGGGGGCCCGGGGGAGCGCGGTGTTCCCGGATGGGGCATCGTGTGCATGACCCGTCGGCGGGAGGCGTAGGCAGGAGGAGCGGAGAGACGTGGCGTCGGATTCACCACGCGGCAGCAGCAACGGCAACGGCACCTCGGAGATCCCCGAGGAACGCAAGCCACAAGGGGACGAGGGGCGCAGCGCCTTCACTCCGCCGTTGGGCGTTCCGCTGCCGTCGCCGCCCGAGGAGGAGCACCCCACCTCGGAGTTCGCGTTGCCGGAGGGGCTGCGGGCGGAGGCACCGACGGAGCCCGAGGGCTCGGCGTTCGCCCCGCCGGGGAGCACCACCGGGCAGACCCCGTTCCCGGGGTTCACCCCGCCGCACGGCATCCCGGTGCTGAGCCTGACCAAGGAAGCGCCGTGGCAGGACCGGATGCGCACCATGCTGCGGATGCCGATCCACGAACGGCCGGTCCCCGAGCGGGCGGAGCGCACCGAGGAGGAGGACGGCGGCCCGCCCGTCCCCCGCGTCCTCGACCTGACGCTGCGTATCGGCGAGATCCTGCTCGCCGGCGGCGAGGGCGCCGAGGACGTTGAGGCGGCGATGTTCGGTGTGGCGCACGCCTACGGGCTGGAGCGGGTCGAGCCGACCGTCACCTTCACCCTGCTGTCGATCTCGTACCAGCCGTCGCTGGTGGACGATCCGCTGACCGCCAGCCGCACGGTGCGGCGGCGCGGCGTGGACTACACCCGGCTGTCGGCGGTCTTCCGGCTAGTCGACGAGATCACCTCGGAGGGGCTCAGCCTGGAGGAGGCGTACCGCGGGCTGGCGGAGATCCGGCGTAACCGGCACCCGTATCCGAGCTGGGCGCTGACGGTGGCCTCCGGGCTGCTCTCCGGCGCGGCGAGCATGCTGGTCGGCGGCGGGCTGCTGGTGTTCGTCGCGGCGGCGATCGGTTCGATGCTCGGCGACCGGCTCGCCTGGCTGGCGTCGGCGCGCGGGCTGCCGGAGTTCTACCAGTTCGTGGTCGCGGCGATGCCGCCGGCCGGGATAGGTCTCGTCTTCGCTCTGGCGCAGTCCAACGTGCAGTCCTCCGCGGTGATCACCGGTGGGCTGTTCGCCCTGATCCCGGGGCGGGCACTGGTCGCCAGCGTGCAGGACGGGCTGACCGGCTACTACATCACCGCCTCGGCACGCCTGTTGGAGGTCGGCTACCTGATCGTCGGCATCGTCGTCGGCGTGCTGTCCGTGCTCTACATCGGGCTCCAACTGGACCCGGGGCTCCAGCGGCTCAACCCGGAGCAGGCGCTGCGGCACTACAACGAGCCGCTGGTGCAGACCGCGGCGTCGATGCTGCTGGCGCTGGCGTTCTGCGTGCTGCTCCAACAGGAGCGGCACACCGTCGCGTTCGCCACCTTGAACGGCGGGGTCGCATGGGTGGTGTACGGGGCGCTGACCGCCACCGCCGGCTTCAACGCGGTGCCCTCCACCGCCATCGCCGCCGGGCTCGTCGGCCTCTTCGGCCAGCTGCTCTCCCGGTACCGCTACGCCTCCGCGCTGCCCTACGTGACCGCGGCGATCGGGCCGCTGCTCCCCGGTAGTGCGACCTACTTCGGGCTGCTCAACTTCGCCCAGGGAAACCTGCTGGAAGGCTTTGCCGCGCTGGTCAAGGCCGCCTCGCTGGCGCTGGCGATCGCCGTCGGGGTCAACCTCGGCGGCGAGGTGGCCCGGCTCTTCCTGCGGGCCCCGGTGCTCGCCGAGGCCGGCGGCGGCCGCCGCGCGGCCAAGCGGACCCGCGGGTTCTAAAGGGCCGAGCAGCGCACCGCGACACGGACGACGGGCGGCGCCCAGACGGGTGCCGCCCGTTCGCGTAGGAAAATCAGAGCGCGCCGGCGGGTGTGCGGGGCTCCGGAGAACCCCGCATGCCCGCCGGTTCGGCTCCGGTCGGGTCAGTGCCCGCCCTGCGCCTCGAAGCGCTTGTAGGAGCGCTCGATCTCGGCCTCGGCGTCGGAGCGGCCGACCCAGTCGGCGCCCTCGACGGACTTGCCGGGCTCCAGGTCCTTGTAGACCTCGAAGAAGTGCTGGATCTCCAGGCGGTCGAACTCCGAGACGTGGTGGATGTCGCGGAGGTGCTCCACACGCGGGTCGGAGGCGGGCACGCACAGCAGCTTGTCGTCGCCGCCGGCCTCGTCCGTCATGCGGAACATGCCGATGGCGCGGCACTTGATGAGGCAACCGGGGAAGGTCGGCTCGTCCAGGATGACCAGCGCGTCCAGCGGGTCGCCGTCCTCGCCGAGGGTGTTCTCGACGAAGCCGTAGTCGGCCGGGTAGCTGGTCGAGGTGAAGAGTCGACGGTCCAGGCGGATCCGACCGGTCTCGTGGTCCACCTCGTACTTGTTCCGCGAACCCTTCGGGATCTCGATGGTGACGTCGAACTCCACGGGTGGCTCCTCCATGATCAACACATACGTCTGGTGATTAAGTGTCCCCCACGCAGGTGTGTGGTGGCGAAAGGGGCTGGTCCGAGGTGCCCGAGACCCGAAAGTGGCAGGTCAGATGGCAGTCGGCGCAGCGTTCCGCTCGGGTGGCGGCACGCCGGGCCGGGCGTTCCGCACGTACCGCTGCGCGGTCCGCGCAGCGTGCTGCGCAGGCGACGTCGAACGCCACCTGGCAGACCTGGCAGACCGCACCGCGGCATACGCGGCAGACCTGGCAGCTGACTGCGGTGTCCGCTGCCACCGGTCTGGCGGTCGCGGTCACCGCGGTGGCGGCAGCCGGGCCGTGGGACTCCGGTCAGCGTACGGCCGAGCGGGCCGTGGCGAACCCCGGTCCGGCAACAGGTGGCGAGCATCACGATGACGACCGGGCGCCCCGGCCAGCGCCCAGCGCCCCGGCCGTGCTGACCGCGCTCGGCGGGCCCGTACGGGGTTCCGCGGGCCGCGGCGCGGCGCCGCTCCCCACCGACGCGGGGCTGGCCGACGCGCTGGCGCCGCTGCTGGCGGACCCGGCGCTGGGCTCGCTGCGGACCGCGTCCGTGGTGGACGTCGGGGCCGGCCGGCAGGTCTTCGGCGAGAAGCCGGACGCGCCGGCCACCCCCGCCTCGACGGTCAAGCTCGCCACCGCGGTGGCCGCGCTCTCCCTGCGCGGCGCCGAGCACCGCATCGACACCGGCGTGGTGCTGGCCGGCAAGAACCGGATCGTCCTGGTCGGCGGCGGCGACCCGACCCTCACCGCCCGGGCGGCCCGCCCCGGCCCCGGTGAGCGGCCGGCCAACCTGCGCGACCTCGCCGACGCCACCGCCCGCGCGCTCAAACAGCGCAGGCTCACCACCGTCGGCCTCGGTTACGACGCCTCCGCCTACACAGGACCCGTCCTGCACCCCATCAGCCCCAACGAGAACATCGCCCCGGTCACCCCCCTGATGGTCGACGAAGGCCGCCTCGACGACAGCGACCACGGTCCCGCACCGCGCTCCACCGACCCGGCGGGCGATGCCGCCCGCACCTTCGCGGGCCTGCTCAAGGAGCGCGGGATCACCGTCGACGGCGACCCCGCCGAGGCCCGCGCCCCCAAGAAGCCGGACCGGATCGCCGTCGTCCGCTCCCTCCCCCTCTCCGCCCTCGTCGAGCGGATGCTGACCCACAGCGACAACGACATCGCCGAGGCGCTGGCCCGCCAGGCCGCCCTCGGCGCACACCGGCCCGCCAGCTTCGCCGGCGCGGCCAAGGCGGTGCACGACGCACTGGCCGCCCAGCATCTCCCGCTGGCCGGCGCGGTCTTCGAGGACGGCAGCGGACTGAACCGCGCCGACCGGGTTTCCGCGAACCTCCTCTCGCACCTCCTGCTGCTCGCCGCCGCCCCCAGCAAGCCCGAACTCCGCGCGGTCGTCACCGGCCTCCCGGTGGCCGCGTTCACCGGCACCCTCAGCAGCCGTTACGTGGGCGACACCGCCGGCGCCGGCACCGTACGCGCCAAGACCGGCACCCTCACCGGCGTCAACAGCCTCGCCGGCACCGTCGTCGACGCCGACGGCCGCCTCCTCGCCTTCGCCTTCATGACCACCGGCACCACCGACCCCCAGTCCGCCCAGAAGGCCCTGGACCACATGGCCTCCACGGTCGCCAACTGCGGCTGCCGCTGACCCACCAGGACCGTCCCCAACCACCCACAAACGGGAGGGGACGGGTCTGGGGGGCTGGGGGTGTGTCCGGACGTAGAGCGCAGCAGTCCGGACACACCCCCAACCACCCACAGACCCGGCACCGCGGCCGACAAGCCCCGCGCAGCGGACAACGGCCCGCGCCGCAGGCGCAAGAGACAGCGCCCCCACGGCGGGCCGGCCGACAACGTGGGAAGCAGCCCGCCGCAGGCGATCCGCTACCCCCCGGCGAAACGCCCCCGTACGGTGAACCCATGACGAGCATCGGTGGAACCGAGATGGTCGACTGGAATCTCGCGGTGGCGACCGCGACCCGCTTCGTCCGGCCGGGGCCGGACGTCAGCCGGGACGAGGCACGGGCGATCGTCGCCGAGCTGCGCCGGCACGCCAAGTCGTCCGAGGCACACGTCCGCGGCTTCACCCGGATGGCCCCGCCCGGCGTGGAGGCGGCGCCGGACGGCGACCCGGCCAGGACCGCACCGCCACCCCACGACACCCCCGTCCTGGTGGTGGACCGGCCCGGCTGGATCCGGGCCAACGTCGCCGGCTTCCGGGCGGTGCTCAAGCCGCTGCTCGCCAAGATGGAGGACCGGCGGTCCTCGACGCCCGGTGGTGCGGTGCTCGGCGCGGTCGGCGGCAAGGTCACCGGCGTGGAGCTGGGCATGCTGCTGTCGTTCCTGGCCTCGCGGGTGCTGGGCCAGTACGAGACGTTCGCCCCGGCGTCGCGGGACCTGCCGGCCGGGGCGCAGGGCGGCCGGCTGCTGCTGGTGGCGCCGAACATCGTCCACGTGGAGCGCGAACTCGACGTGGCGCCGCACGACTTCCGGCTCTGGGTGTGCCTGCACGAGGAGACCCACCGGACCCAGTTCAGCGCCGTGCCCTGGCTGCGGGACCACATCGAGGGGGAGATCCAGTCCTTCCTCGCGGAGACCGACATCGACCCGGGGACGCTGCTGGAGCGGCTGCGGGAGGCCGCCCAGTCGCTGGCCGGCGCCAAGCCGGAGGGCGAGGAGCGGGACGAGGGCCGGTCGCTGGTGGACCTGGTGCAGACGCCCGTGCAGCGGGAGATCCTCGGGCGGCTGACCGCGGTGATGTCGCTCCTGGAGGGGCACGCCGACTTCGTCATGGACGGGGTGGGCCCCGAGGTGGTGCCCTCGGTGGCGGAGATCCGGGAGAAGTTCCAGAAGCGGCGGGCCAGCGGGGCGGGCCGGCTGGACCAGGCGCTGCGGAAGCTGCTGGGGCTGGATGCGAAACTGCGGCAGTACCGTGACGGCGAGCGCTTCGTGCGGTCGGTCGTCGAGGAGGTCGGCATGGACGGCTTCAACCGGATCTGGACGTCGCCGAACACCCTCCCCACCAAACAGGAGATCGCCAAACCGGCGGACTGGGTCGCGCGGGTGCACCGCAAGGCCGACGGGACACCGTAAGCGCAGGGCGCGAGCTGGGCACGCCGTGCGGCAGAAGAGCGCCCCTTCAATCACCCTTCTGAGGGACCGTGACCGAGGGATAGGCGTGCAATGCTCGGGGAACTGCTCGTCTCTGTCACCATCTAGACACTCTGTGTGACGAAATATCGTCCACGACCCGAGGCTCGTCCCCCAGCTGAACGATTGGAAACGGACATGGGTCCCCATCCAGCGGTCGCCGCGATACGCCTGGCGGTCCGCCGCGTACTCCACGACGTGCTCAACCACCACTGCGTGCAGGACCGGCACGACGCGCCGCTCGTGCTCGTCGCCTGCTCCGGCGGCGCCGATTCCATGGCGCTCGCCTCCGCCCTCGCCTTCGAAGCCCCGAAACTGGGCGTCCGCGCCGGGGGCGTGACCATCGACCACGGCCTCCAGGAAGGCTCCGACCTCCGTGCCGCCGAGGTCGCCCTGCGCCTGCGGGCGCTCAAGCTCGATCCCGTCGACGTCGTCGGCGTCGAGGTGGGCCGGGCCGGCGGCCCCGAAGCGGCCGCCCGGGACGCCCGCTACGCCGCCCTGGACGCCACCGCCGACCGCCATGGCGCCAGCGCGGTCCTCCTCGGCCATACCCGCGACGACCAGGCGGAGACCGTCCTCCTCGGCCTGGCCCGCGGATCCGGGATCCGCTCGCTCTCCGGCATGGCCGCGACCACCGGGACCAACGGCCGCTACCGCCGCCCGTTCCTGGACGTCGACCGGCAGACCGCCCGTACGGCATGCCTCATCCAGGCGCTGCCCGTCTGGGACGACCCCCACAACACCGACCCCGCCTACACCCGCTCACGGCTGCGGCACGAGGGGCTGCCCGCCCTGGAGAAGTGCCTCGGCAAAGGCGTCGTCGAGGCCCTGGCGCGGACCGCCCGGCTCTCCCGTGACGACGCCGACGCACTGGACTCCTGGGCCGCCGACGCCGCGGCCACGGTGCGCGACGATGCCGGCACCCTCGACGTCGCCGCGCTCTTCGCCCTGCCGGCCGCGGTGCGCCGGCGGGTGCTGCGCCGGGCGGTCGTCGCGGCCGGTTCACCAGCCGGTTCGCTCTTCGCCCGGCACATCGAGGAAGTCGACCGGCTGATCACTGCTTGGAGGGGGCAGGGGGCCATCAACCTCCCCGGGCGCGTCGGTGTGCGTCGGCAGGGTGGCAGACTGGTCATTCGGCAGGGCTGAGCCGCAGGAGAACGAGCCCTGCTGCGTGATCTCGCGACGGTTCCCGTTTCGTGAGCTCCGCGACCGATCTGCACACCGAACCGAGCGAGAGTGGCACGGGTGGACGACAAGGACATGGGCTCCGACCTTCAGTCGGTACTCATCAGCAAGGAAGAGATCGACGCCAAGCTGGCCGAGCTGGCTGCGAAGATCGACGCGGAGTACGCGGGCAAGGACCTGCTCATCGTCGGCGTCCTCAAGGGCGCGGTGATGGTGATGGCGGATCTGGCGCGTGCGCTGTCCTCCCCCGTCACGATGGACTGGATGGCCGTGTCCTCCTACGGCGCGGGCACCCAGTCCTCCGGTGTGGTCCGGATCCTGAAGGACCTGGACACCGACATCAAGGGCCGGCACGTCCTGATCGTCGAGGACATCATCGACTCGGGCCTGACGCTGTCGTGGCTGCTGTCCAACCTCGGTTCGCGCGAGCCCGCGTCGCTGGAGGTCTGCACGCTGCTGCGGAAGCCGGAGGCGGCCAAGGTCTCGCTCGACGTGAAGTGGGTCGGCTTCGACATTCCCAACGAATTCGTCGTGGGCTATGGCCTGGACTTTGCGGAGAAGTACCGCAATCTGCCGTTCGTCGGTACCCTCTCGCCCCACGTGTACGGCGGCTGAGAGCAACCCCGCGCTCACCGGCCGCCGCGGCCGGACGCAGGTCCGGACGGCCCGTGCCACCGGCGGGAACCCTTCGGGGTTTCCCGCCGTTGGAGCAGGAAGAGGGGAATCCCCGCCTTCATTGGTCCCCGTCGGCACAGGCGCCGGGTGACAATGCTGGGGTACCGTCCGAAGGCAGTCTGTTTTCGGGCGAGCAACACACACCGTACGCACGACCAGCCCTCCCGAGGGCGTTGTGCCTCACTGTGGCAGGAGGGACGGGGCCTTACGCGGCTCCGTATGGATGGACGTGAAGCGATACTTCCGTGGGCCGGTCATGTGGATCGTGCTGGCCGTCCTCGCCGTGGTCGTGTTGATGCAGGTCGTCGGCTCGTCCGGCGGCTATAAGACGGTGGACACCGGTCAGGTCGTCAAGGCGATTGCTGACAACAAGGTGAAGTCCGCCGAGCTGACCACCGGCGACGAGAACAAGATCAAGGTCGAGCTGACCGGGGACTACAAGATCTCCGGTTCCAACAAGATCCAGGCCAGCTACATCGGCGACCAGGGCGTTGACCTGGCGAAGAACCTGCAGGCCAAGTACCAGACGGGCGAGATCAAGGACGGTTACACCGTCGCCCCGTCGAAGCAGAACCCGTTCGTCAGCGTGCTGCTGTCACTGCTGCCGTTCGTACTCATCGTGGTTGTCTTCCTGTTCCTGATGAATCAGATGCAGGGCGGCGGCTCCCGGGTGATGAACTTCGGCAAGTCGAAGGCGAAGCTGATCACCAAGGACACCCCCAAGACGACGTTCTCGGACGTCGCGGGTGCCGACGAGGCCGTCGAGGAGCTCCACGAGATCAAGGAGTTCCTCCAGGAGCCGGCGAAGTTCCAGGCCGTCGGCGCCAAGATCCCCAAGGGTGTGCTGCTCTACGGCCCGCCCGGAACGGGCAAGACGCTGCTCGCGCGCGCTGTCGCGGGTGAGGCAGGCGTGCCGTTCTACTCGATCTCCGGCTCCGACTTCGTCGAGATGTTCGTCGGTGTCGGTGCCTCCCGGGTCCGCGACCTCTTCGAGCAGGCCAAGGCGAACGCCCCGGCGATCGTCTTCGTCGACGAGATCGACGCCGTCGGCCGGCACCGCGGTGCGGGCCTCGGCGGTGGCCACGACGAGCGCGAGCAGACGCTGAACCAGCTGCTCGTCGAGATGGACGGCTTCGACGTGAAGGGCGGCGTGATCCTGATCGCCGCCACCAACCGCCCGGACATCCTCGACCCGGCGCTGCTGCGCCCCGGCCGTTTCGACCGGCAGATCGCCGTCGACCGTCCGGACCTGCAGGGCCGGCTGGAGATCCTCAAGGTCCACCAGAAGGGCAAGCCGGTCGCGCCGGACGTCGACCTCTCGGCCGTCGCCAAGCGCACCCCCGGCTTCACCGGTGCCGATCTGTCCAACGTCCTGAACGAGGCCGCGCTGCTCACGGCCCGCAGCGACAAGAAGCTGATCGACAACCACTTCCTGGACGAGGCGATCGACCGCGTCGTGGCCGGTCCGCAGAAGCGGACCCGGATCATGTCCGAGAAGGAGAAGAAGATCACCGCGTACCACGAGGGCGGTCACGCCCTGGTCGCGGCGGCTTCGCCGAACTCCGACCCGGTCCACAAGATCACGATCCTGTCCCGCGGCCGGGCGCTGGGCTACACCATGGTCCTGCCCGACGAGGACAAGTACTCCACCACCCGCAACGAGATGCTCGACCAGCTGGCGTACATGCTGGGCGGCCGCGCGGCGGAGGAGCTGGTCTTCCACGACCCGACCACCGGTGCCGCCAACGACATCGAGAAGGCCACCGCCACGGCCCGCGCGATGGTCACGCAGTACGGCATGACCGAGCGGCTGGGCGCGATCAAGTTCGGCACGGACAACTCCGAGCCGTTCCTGGGCCGTGAGATGGCTCACCAGCGCGACTACTCCGAGGAGGTCGCCGCGCTGGTCGATGAGGAGGTCAAGAAGCTCATCGAGACCGCGCACAACGAGGCGTGGGAGATCCTGGTCGAGAACCGCGACGTGCTCGACAACCTCGTTCTGGAGCTCCTGGAGAAGGAGACCCTGAACAAGGAGCAGATCGCCGAGGTCTTCAAGCACATCGTGAAGCGTCCGGCCCGCCCGGCGTGGACCGGCTCCTCGCGCCGTACGCCCTCGACCCGCCCGCCGGTGCTCTCGCCGCGCGAGCTGGCTCCGGCCAACGGTTCGGTGGCGCCGGTCTCCATGGAGAAGTCGGACACGTCCGAGGAACCGCGTCCGGAGAGCTGAGCCGACGGCCCCAAGGCCCCGGAATACGCGCCGCGCCCCCCAAGGTTTTAGCCTGGGGGGCGCGGCTTTCCGCGTTTCGAGCGGGCCCAGAAGGAACGAGGCACCAATGACGGACCCTGTGACGCTGGACGTCGAGGGCGCGATCGGCACGTTTGACGAGAAGCGTGCCGAGAACGCCGTGCGCGAGCTTCTCATCGCGGTGGGCGAGGACCCGGACCGCGAGGGCCTGCTGGAGACGCCGGCGAGGGTGGCGCGGGCGTACAAGGAGCTCTTCGCCGGGCTGTGGCAGAAGCCCGAGGACGTGCTGACCACCACCTTCGACCTCGGCCATGACGAGATGGTGCTGGTCAAGGACATCGAGGTGGTCTCGAACTGCGAGCACCACCTGGTGCCGTTCGTCGGCGTGGCGCACGTGGGCTACATCCCGTCCACCGACGGCAAGATCACCGGGCTGTCGAAGCTGGCCCGGCTGGTCGACGTGTTCGCCCGGCGTCCGCAGGTCCAGGAGCGGCTGACCACGCAGATCGCGGACTCGCTGATGAAGATCCTGGAGCCGCGCGGGGTGATCGTGGTCATCGAGTGCGAGCACATGTGCATGACGATGCGCGGGGTGCGCAAGCCGGGGGCGAAGACGACGACCTCCGCGGTGCGCGGGCAGCTGCGCGACTCCGCGACGCGGGCCGAGGCGATGAGTCTGATACTGGCCCGCTAGGCGCGCTGCCGGCCGGCCGCCGGCACGGCGAGCTGCGGCATACGTCCTGAGGCGTGAAAGGCGAAGCGGCCCGGGGCCCGTGGCAGGTGCTGCCGGGACCCCGGGCCGCTTTTCCGGGTCGTGCGGGGCGGATCAGGCCTGGAGGCGGCCGCCCATCCACTCCAGGGCGGCAGGGATCTCCCGGCGCCAGGTGTTGAAGTTGTGGCCGCCGCTGTCGAGGATGATCGACGCCACGGTGGACGGCGACTTGGTCTGCTCGATGAACCGCAGGGTGTTCTTGTAGTTGCCCTCGCCGTGCCGGCTGCTGGTGACCAGCAGGTTCACCGGGGCGGCGGGCAGGTGCTTCTGCCGCCACAGGAGGTCGTTCTCCCGCTTGAGCTGGGCGCTGCCGCCGAAGAGGTCGCCGGTGGTGGCGTCGATCGGCGCCTTGTAGTCGCCGGAGAGGGACACCGCGGTGGAGTACGACCCGGGGTTGCGCATGGTCAGCTTCAGGGCGCAGTAGCCGCCGGTGGAGTCGCCCATGATCCCCCAGCTCTTGGCGTCCTTGCCGACGCGGTACTGGCCGCTGATGTCGTGACGCAGGTCATGGGCGAAGAACGTCTCGGTCTGCGGGCCGTCCGGTATGTCCACGCACTCGGTGTCGCGGGGCGGTGCGACCGTCGGACGCATCATCACCAGGATCGTCGGCTGCACCCGGCGCTGCTGGAGCAGGTCGTACTGCGTCTGCGGGTAGTGCAGCTTCTTGTAGAGCGCCTCGGCGGTGCCCGGGTAGCCGGTGAGGATCACGGCCGCGGGGAACTTCTTCTTCGCGTACTTCTTCTGGAAGTACTGCGGCGGCAGGTAGACGTACGCCGGGCTGGCGATCTTGGACTTCTCGCCGCGGATGAGGACCTTGTCCAGCCGGCCGGCCGTCGCCGGGACCGAGGCGCCCTGGATGCTCAGGCGCTCGGTGCCCAGCATCTTGAGGCTGGTGCCGTTCGGGCCGCTCTTGTAGTCGGTGACCACACCCGGCTCCTGCTCCTGGCCGAAGAGGTCGGCCCAGGAGGCGTAGAAGCCGAAGGAGATGTTGGCGAACAGGCCGACGGCCGCGAAGAGCGAGAGCTGGGTGGCGAAAAGGAGGCCGATGCGGCCGAGCACGGCGCGCCAGTTGCCCTTGGAGAGCCGCGGCCAGAGCCAGATCGTGAGAACGAACAGTGCCACCGCGACGAGAACGGCAAGAAGCAGCACTTTCTTGCTGGTGAGACCCATGTGGTGCTTTCTTCCGGGCGGCCGGGCCATCCGGACCGCAAGTGGAACCCCGAGCCCTGTGACGCCGTCATACAGGGCGCAAAAGTCCAGATGCTGCGACTAAGACTCGCACGTTCTCTCGACCGGGGCGACGGGAAAGTGATGTCTAACAGGCTAGATGGGGAAAAGTCGGAGAAGGTTGCGTGGTCTGCGCCACGCTGGCTCCGCGGCCCGCGTCCCACCTCGGTACCGGGGCTGGTGGGGACGGCGGTGGTCGTCGTCGGCCTGCTCAACCTGGCGTCCGGAATCTTCCCACGCTTCCGGCACAGCCGGGTGCACGCGGTGGCCGAGGTGCTGCCGGGGGCGGTGAGCCCGCTGGCGGCCTCCGCCTCGCTCGTCGTGGGCATCCTGCTCCTCCTCCTGGCCCACGGGCTCAAGCGGCGCAAGCGGCGGGCCTGGGCCGCGGCCGTGGCGCTGCTGCCGGTGGGGATCGCCGCCCAGCTGGTGTACCGGCACTCGGTCTTCGGGGCGGTGCTGTCGCTGGGGCTGCTGGGCTTCCTGATCAGGTACCGACGGGAGTTCGCCGCGCTGCCCGATCCGCGCAGCCGCTGGCGGGCGGTGGCCAACCTCGTCGTGCTCGGCGGGGTCAGCTTCGGCATCGGCATGGTGATCGTCAGCTCCCATCCGCACCGGACGATCGGCTCGCCGTCGTTCGGGGCGCGTGCGGAGCACGTGCTGTGGGGGCTCTTCGGCTTCGAGGGGCCGGTCGCCTACACGGACGGCGTCGACTACACCGTGGGCTACTCGCTCGGCGCGCTGGGCCTGCTGACCGTGGCCACCACCGCGTATCTCACCTTCCGGCCCGAGCGCCCCGCGGCCCGGCTGACGGACGAGGACGAGCAGCGGCTGCGGGAGCTGCTGGCCAGGCACGGCGGCCGGGACTCGCTGGGCTACTTCGCGCTGCGCCGCGACAAGGGGGCGGTGTTCTCGCCGTCCGGCAAGGCCGCGGTCTGCTACCGGGTGGTCTCCGGGGTGATGCTGGCCAGCGGTGACCCGATCGGGGACGTCGAGGCGTGGCCGGGCGCCATCGAGCGCTTCATGGAGGAGGCGCGGGCGCACTCGTGGACGCCGGCGGTCACCGGATGCAGTGAGACCGGCGGCCAGGTCTGGACCCGGGAGACCGGGATGGACGCGCTGGAGCTGGGCGACGAGGCGATCGTGGACGTCGCCGACTTCAGCCTCAGCGGCCGGGCGATGCGCAATGTGCGGCAGATGGTCAAGCGGATCGAGCGCAACGGCTACACCACCCGGGTCCGCCGGGTGCGCGACCTGGAACCCGAGGAGCTGGCCCGCGTCCAGAAGGCGGCGGACGCCTGGCGGGACACCGACACCGAGCGCGGCTTCTCCATGGCGCTGGGCCGGATCGACGCCGAGGCCGACGGCGACGCGGTGATCGCCACCGCGCACCAGGCCCCGGCCGAGGGCGAGGAGCCCGGCCCGTTCGGGGATCTGAAGGCGATGCAGCACTTCGTCCCCTGGGGCCGCGACGGGATCTCGCTGGAGCTGATGCGGCGGGACCGCAGCGCCGACCCGGGGATGAACGAGCTGCTGATCGTCGCGGCGCTGCAGGCGGCGCCGGAGCTGCGGATCAAGCAGGTGTCGCTGAACTTCGCGGTGTTCCGCTCGTCGCTGGAGCGTGGCGAGAAGCTGGGCGCGGGGCCGGTGCTGCGGGTCTGGCGGGGGACGCTGGTCTTCCTGTCCCGCTGGTACCAGATCGAGTCGCTCTACAAGTTCAACGACAAGTTCCGGCCACGCTGGGAGCCGCGCTTCGTGGTCTTCCGCAACAGCCGGGACATCCCGCGGATCGGCCTGGCGACGCTCCAGGCCGAGGGGTATCTGGAGCTGCCGCGGGTGCTGCGCCGCAGGAGGGCCGCCGAGCCGCGGCCCTGCGAGCACCTGGAGGAGTCGGTGCTGGCGGCGGGGGCGTTGGAGAAGGTGGCCTAGGTGTTCTGTCCGGGGAGGTTGTGGACAGTGAGCCAGGTCTCGGCCGTGGGATCTTGAACGGGTGAGGGCCTTCCGGGTTCGGTGTGGATTGCGACA